>CAJCIQ010000122.1 GCA_903970475.1 Beijerinckiaceae bacterium | reverse complement strand
TGGAGCAGCAAACTCCCTGGCGATGGGCCAAACATCCGATCCGGACTTAGGAATACTTATCCCGGCAGTATTGCCGCGCACGCCATTGTCTCCCCCATAATAATATAAAGGCCAGCCCTTATAGGTCAATTGAGATTTACCAAAGACGTTGATAACGGCAAAATTGGCAGGAGACAGGACAGAGGGAACCTTGCCCACAACACTTACCTGGTAAATAGGCCAAATACTGTTATCACTGAAATTAGCGGTAGTAAACTTGTTGACACCGGCACTGTCGTGGCTAAAGGAGTAAAGGGTAACTCCCCGGTCATCTGTAATATATTCGACGGAAACTGCCGTGGTGATGACCTGCCCGGTAGAGTCATAATTCAAACTATCAGCTCCTTTAATGTTTCCTTCGGCAAGCATAACACTATAATCAGGTTTGGCAACAAACCAGACATTATCTAAGCCGTCACCATTAACCTGACCAGCCTTGGTATCATTGGCATAATAATACAGAGGCCAACCTTTATAGGTAGTCTGAAGGCTGCCGTCAACACGTTGTATCACCGCGAAGTCCGAATCCTGCAACCCATTGTCAAGGGTTATTTTAGGCGTATAGAATGATGGCCACGCAGCCAGGCAGCCTCCTGTACAGACAGATTGGCCTTTTACGTCCGGAGAAAAAAAGTATAAAGTGTTCCCCGCACTATCGGTAAGTATATTCCCAAAAGTTGCATTGTTGGATAACCTGACCGTGTTGGCGGGGGTAGGTGTAGTCGGGTTGTTGCTGCTCTTGGAACAGCCGAAGAATGCGGCCGGGCATAGGATGGCCGCTATTAAAGAGGCCTTTAATACGTACTTCATGGAAGTTATGGTTTTGATTGTTTCTACATACGGGAGGTGAACGAAGGCGGTTGCTTCGGGGCAATGATTATACAGTTACTAAAAATTTTCTACCAAATTTGTTGACTGTTTAATCAGATTCACTTAATTTTGATTTTATCAAATAAGAGCGCATAGTATCATGTTAGTGTCCAAAGCAAATACCGGTTTCTTTTACTTTTTTTATTACTACTTTTTTGGAAGTAGGCCGGGATGCTTTTGTTAAAATGAAGTAGGTAAAACGAAAAATAAAAACAAAAAATCCCGGCCAAACGGCCGGGTTTTGTTTTTTGGGCCGGGCGGTATTGCCAAGCTTACCGCCGGCCTAAAAAACATCTGATGATGGCACTTCGGGCGGCGGCCCCGTGGGCCGTCAGAAAAATAGAAAACGCGAAATATGTCAGCACAACATCGGTCAATAGCATTATCAAAGGAGGATTTAAACAAAGGCGTAGCTATCCAGGGATATGCAGGTAGTTTCCATCAGGAAGCGGCTCAGTTGTTTTTGGGTAAGGATGTAAATGTGATCCCTTGCGCCACTTTCCGGGAGGTCATCCGGATTGCTTCTGAGCCCTCCTTATCGGCCGGTGCCGTGATGGCAATAGAGAATTCAATAGCGGGGAGTATACTTCCGAATTATAACTTGTTGCAAAAGAGCGACTTGCGAGTGGTTGGAGAAATTTATCTTCAGATTCGCCAACACCTGATGGTCAATAAAGGCGTCCAACTGGAGGACATTAAAGAGGTGCACTCCCATCCAATGGCCCTGCTGCAATGCACGGATTTTCTGGATAAACACAATTGGAAGCTCCTGGAAACGGAAGATACGGCCCTGAGTGCCAAGCATGTACAACAGCACCGCGCTAAACATACGGCTGCCATCGCCTCCCGTATCGCCGCTGAGTTGTACAGCTTAGACATTATTGCTCCCGATATACATACATTAAAAAATAATTACACCCGATTTTTGGTCTTAAGGCGGGTTGCGGAGGCCGAAACCATCATGGAGGCCGATAAATCTTCCTTGTATTTTGAAACAGACCATTCCAAAGGCAGCCTTGCAAGGGTGCTGACCAGGATCGCAGCGGAAGGGATTAACCTCAGCAAATTGCAGTCTTTTCCGATTCCAGGTAGTGAATGGAAGTATTTTTTCCATGCAGATATGGAGTTTGAGTCCATGGATCAGTTCAACGACGTCTTGAAAGGGCTCAAAGAGATTACCCAGGAATTGAAGGTGTACGGCATTTACAAAAAAGGAAAAACGGTATAACGTGAATATACAGACCGCAAAAAGATTAGAAGGGATAGGCGAATACTATTTTGCCACGAAACTCCGGGAAATTGATCAGTTGAACCGGGAAGGAAAACAGATCATTAATCTGGGTATCGGTAGTCCCGATCAGCCACCGCACCCGGATGTAGTCAAGGAGCTGGAAACCGGCGCGGAGCAGACTGATACACACGGATACCAAAATTATAAAGGAGCCCCCATCCTGCGTAATGCAGTAGCTACCTGGTATAAAACCTGGTATGGGGTAGCGCTGGACCCCGAATCGGAGATCCTGCCCTTAATTGGATCAAAGGAAGGGATCATGCACATCTGCATGACCTACCTCAATGCAGGAGATAAAGCCCTCATCCCAAACCCAGGTTATCCCACCTACTCCAGCGCTGTACGCTTATCTGGTGGAACACCTGTCCCCTATGTCCTGAGGGCCGACCAAAACTGGGCCCCTGATTGGGAAGCCCTGGAAGCTATGGACCTGAGTGGGGTAAAGTTGATGTGGGTCAATTACCCACATATGCCTACGGGTCAAAAGGCGTCAACGGCCTTGTTTCAACGCTTGGTAGACTTCGGTCGTAAACATCAGATCCTGGTTTGCCATGATAATCCCTACTCTTTTATCCTCAACGATGAGCCCATGAGCTTACTGTGTATACCTGGGGCAAAAGAGGTAGTAGTAGAACTAAACTCCTTAAGCAAATCCCAGAATATGGCGGGATGGAGGGTAGGCACCTTGGTCGGAGCCAAAGAAAGAATAGGAGAGGTCATGCGCTTTAAGAGCAACATGGACTCGGGCATGTTCCTTCCCCTGCAACTTGCCGCAGCAAAGGCTTTGGGATTAGGTAAGGATTGGTATGATTCCGTCAATGCCGTGTATGCCCGCAGAAGGAAGGTCGTCTATGAACTGCTGGATTTTCTGGGATGCATATATGATAAGGATCAGGTGGGCTTATTTGTATGGGCATCTATTCCTGATAGCTATAAGGATGGGTATGCATTGAGTGACGAAGTGCTTTATGGCGCCAATGTTTTTATCACACCAGGCGGGATTTTCGGATCAGAAGGCGACGGATACGTCCGGGTAAGCCTTTGCGCAACGGAAGAGAAACTACAACAATCCATAGGCCGGCTTAAAGCGGCCGAAGCATTCAAACAAACGATATGACCGTTACGGTGATTGGCACGGGTTTAATCGGCGGCTCTATGGTGCTAACCTTGAGCAGTAAAGGGTTTGCCGATAAGGTGATCGGGGTAGACAGCAGTCCGTCCCACCTGGCAAAGGCCAGGGAAAGGGGCATTATTGATGAAGGCGCCAGCCTGGAAGAAGGCGTTAAACAGGCAGATCTGGTGATTGTCGCCATCCCGGTGGATACAGGGGCCTTACTACTGCCGCATATCCTGGACCTGATTGGGGATAAACAGGTGGTGATGGATGTGGGCTCCACCAAGGAAAATATATTGTCGGTGATCAAGGATCATCCCCGCAAAGACCGGTTTGTGGCAACCCACCCCATGTGGGGTACAGAGTTCAGCGGCCCCGAAGCCGCAGAGAACGGAGGTTTTGTGGGAAGGGCGGCAGTGATCTGTGACCAGGAAACCGCGGCTCCCGATGCCTTGGCTCTCGTGGAAAAGGTGTATGACGTACTGGACATGCGCAAAGTGTATATGGACGCATCCAGCCACGATATGCACGCAGCCTATGTTAGCCACATTTCACATATCACCTCCTTTGCGCTGGCCAATACGGTTTTAGAAAAGGAAAAGGAAGAAGATGCCATTTTTACCCTTGCCAGTGGCGGGTTT
>CAJCIQ010000121.1 GCA_903970475.1 Beijerinckiaceae bacterium | reverse complement strand
GGGAAGTGTCTGGGGCGGAAAAGCCATCATCCCGCTATTGGCGGCGGAGTTCGTACAGGCTGTAAACACTGCACTTAAAATGAAAATTCCACCCATCGCAGCAATGACATTTTTCATACGCTTCAATACTAGCATTGGTTTCATTTGAATTAACGTTGTTATATAATTTATCGCTGTTAAATTATCTAGAAAAAATTAAACAAAGAGCAAATCAAAACATGGCCCAGTGGGCATTAAATGTTGGATGGAGTTGGCCTGTTGGCGGGCCTAACCCTTTATGTCGGCAATGATGGCATGGATTGCCTCAAAAAGGATGGAGCGGTTAGTCTCCAGGGAAAGAGAACTACTCTTACGGACTATATTCAAAGAGATGAGACCGTGTACGACCGACCAAAAAGTGTAAAATCTTCTACAATGATCTTCTTGTTCCCGGTGTTTACTCTGGGCCATCAATTTTCCCAAAGTTTCATTCAATAGGTTCAACGTTTCTTCAGCCTCCGGTATCATCTTTTCTTGCTGGCAGCAATCGACACTCACTCCGTACATTAACTGATAGTAAGCCTGGTGTTCATAGCCAAAGTCCCAATATGCCAACCACATGGCTTCCATTTGTTCTGCTGGATCTGTATGTTGGTCCCGGGCCTCTTTTACTGTTTTACTAAGTATTTGATAACCCCGTTGGGTAAATTCTCTTAAAATGGCGTCTTTGTTCTCAAAATACCCATAGATAATGGGAGCAGTATACTCTATTGCGTCCGCAATTTTGCGCATCGAAAGTGCGTGCCAGCCTTCCTCCTGGACAATCTGCCAAGAAGCGTCCAATATCCTGCACCGCACTTCCTCTTTCAACCGCTGCTTACGCTCTATCGTGCCCATTTGCTAAGGGGATAGGTTTTTTTAACACCGTTAAGCAAAATTAGGGAGAAATGTTTTTCGGCAAAATTTTTTTTTGACTACCCCCGTTTTTTCTGCGATCAATCGTCATTTTTTTACGCAAAACACTCCGCGGTGCGCAACAAAAACCCTCCCCTGATGGGAGGGTTCAGGGCCAAGGCCTGGTATTTTCGGAGGCAGCCCACGCTTTGGTGGTGGCCGTAATGGCTGGTTAATTACTGATCCACTTGGAAAGATAATCTTTGGAAAGTTGGCGGCATGCTTCGAAATCTCCCCTTGTCATGGTGATGCTGTGTTTGTCCAATTGTTTACGCAGGAGCTGCATGTCGCTTGCCTGCTGTGGATTTGCCGCAAAGTCCGCGTCAATGTTTTTGCGGGTAAATTCTTTTACGGGGCCGTCCGTGGTTTTGGCATAATAAAAGACACCATCTATGTTGGTGGCTCCATTGTATCCATTTTCCTTGCGTTCATCCATGAGCAGGTAAAAGGTAGCCGAGGAAAAAACAACGGATAAATATTGCTTGAGTGGCTTCAGGTAAAGGAAGTTGATGTTATCACTTTTAAATCCATAGATAGATCCAGGGCTAAATTCCTGGTTGTCCTTATTGGCTTGTTTGACACGGACAGGTCCATAAGCGGAATAGCCAACGGGATACCAGGATAGTAATCCCTTTTGTTCAATTTGAGTGGTAGCGCCAAACAACACGGTATTTTGATCATACAGATCTTTGGTCTTAAATATACCATTGGCGGAAACAGTATCTGGTCCGGCTGGAGCCTCGATTTTGGTGAGCACATACCCAGGAGGTGGTTGGGGCATCGCCGTAGCGGCAGCGGTTCCTGTGGTGGCGGTTCCTGTAGCGGCAGTGGCGCCAGTAGTAGGAGCGGCGGCGGTTCCTGTAGCGGCGGCGGCAGTTGTACCCGTGGCGCCAGGTGCCGTTAAAGGTGCCATTGTCGGCGCTGCGGCAGGGGCCGCGGTCGTAGTCGTGGTAGCAGGTGCAACAGCGGGGGTGCTTGATGCAACGGCCGGCGCACTGGCCGCCGGGGCGATGGCCGTAGGCGTCACCAGGGGTTGCCTGGCACGGCCACCCGATACCATGGGGCATATTGGATGGATCCATACCCCTTCAACGGCAGTAGGCCATTCATCCGGATATTGATCTATGGTAAACCCTACATTGTTGGTGATGAGTAATTGAGAAAATAAAGAATCACTGGGAGGGGTGTTCTGGCAAAAGAAGATGGGTACCAGTAATTTTCTGGATTGATTGCGTTTAATCCAACCTCCGTTGGTTCCTTTCAACGCCCAGGTGATTTGACGGGCCATCTCTGTTGGAGTGGCCGTAAGAAACTTTACTTCATTAATAGAATCGCTTCCAGCCAAAATAGTCAAGGATACAAAGTATCCCCTGGAATAATCATTGGCCAATAACCTGGAAGCATTGTCCAGGTTCTGCTCACACAAACGGCTCAGGGCCTTGTACCCACCCCTGAATCCGATCAGGTCTCCTTCCTGGCTATATCCTTTAACTGATACCAGGAAAAAACAAACACAGCAAACAACACTCAATAGAATACCTGCTTTGCGCATACTTAATCTATATATTATGAAAACTTAAAAATCCCCGGTAAATTAAACGTTTTTAGCATCACACGGTCATAAATGGCAAATAAAACCTTCCCATGAAGTTGTCTCACTACTTTGGCAGTTTAGCCTGCCTGCTATTAATTTGCGCGATCGGTCTGGGTGTTCAGGCCAAACCCGTACAGCCCGTTCCCGCTTTTGATCATCCCTATTATTTGCATGCCCTTTCCGATCTCCGTGCCGCCCGCTGGATGCTGGAACATCGTCCTGGCAACTGGGCCCAAACATCAGATGAAGTGGAAGCCGTAAATCAGATCGATAAGGCAATTGGTGAAATCAAAAAGGCCTCTATCGACGATGGCAAAAACCTGGAAGATCATCCTCCTGTGGATGAGCATCCAGATCATCCCGGAAGGCTGCATGCGGCCGTGGACTTCTTAAAGAAAGCCCGCCAGGACATCAGCCACGATGAGGACAACCAGTTTGCACAAGGTTTGCAGATGAGGGCTTACGATCATATTGACAAGGCCCTCGGTGCGGCCCGTCGCGCGATCCAGGCCAATAACTGGTAGACCTGACCACAAAGCGTTTTTGGAGCCGCCCCCTTAGGGTGGCTCTTTTTTTGGCCCCCCGGTCCTATCCGGGGTGCTCTTTTCTTTGGCCTCGGGGTCCAAAACGGGCAGCTCCCCTTTTTATAAGTAGGTTTTAAACCTTAAAATGAGGTACCCAACTGCTACACGATAAGAATGATGCGTATTATATTTGTACTATATGGACTTTGCTTACCAGGGAACCTTATACTTACTGGGTGTATCGCTGACTTTCATTGTTTCCTTCATCTTGTTCCGATCCGCCGCAGGCAATCCCCGTGTTAACCGACTATTGGGCATCGCTTTTTTCTGCATGGCTTGGTATAATATGATCTATTACCTCACCGTAACCGATCAGATTGTACGTTTTTATTGGATATTAGGATGGGGAACCCCACTTTATTACCTGATTACACCTTGTATCTTTTTATATGTACGCCAAACCCTCAGAGGAGGAAAAGGCCTTACCAGAAAGGACTGGGTACACTTTTTACCATTTGCCGTCGTCCTTGTAGACCACCTACCCTTTAGCCTGGGGTTATATGGAAGTAAAATGGGATTTGCCAAGGCTTCCACGACCAACCATAACCAATTCTACCTTCACCGGGTTGCCCTCATTCCCAGCATCACCCATTTTGTGGCCAGGCCTGTACAGGCATTGATTTACCTGTTTTTCCAATGGAAATTATTGGTTCAGGCTTATCCTAAGCGCAAGGAAAAAGGCAAGGTTTACCGATGGATGATCCTGCTTACCGTTATGGTAACAACCTTTTATGTGGTCCTTAGTGTACTGACATTCACGGGCATCCTGGGCGGCAAAGGAATGTATGTGGTGTTGGATTATAAGTACCTTATTCTGATGCTGGATATTTGCTTGTTGGTGGTATCCTTGGGCTTGCTTTTTTATCCGGAGGCCTTATATGGCATTCCCAACCTCAAGGCTATGAGCGCCCATCAAACTTTGACCTCGCCCCTATCCTCCCCATCGGCACTGGCATCCAACAGTCCATCGGCTCAGGAATCCATAAGTCCTTCTACTCCGGAATCCAAAAGTCCATCGGCTTCAGAACCCAGCAGCCCGGCAGCTCCGGAACCCTGGAGCCTTTCGGCCCCCGAACCCTGGGGTCCGCTGGTCTATCCTCCGACCATCCATGGTCAGTTAGCGCTGGTCATGTCTCCACCGTTGAACGACAAGGGAGCCGATTTGCCCCCCTCTGGCATGGATGCGAACAACCCTGGCTCCGAATCAGCCGAGCCCGTCAACCCTAGAGAGCCCGTCAACCCTGGAATTTCGGAAGACTTTCCGGACCTGACCCTCAACTCGTTCCCACAAATCACCCCTCACCTGCTGCCTAAAGCATCCAGGGAATCTAAAATGCCCAAGGAGGAAGACCTGAATACCTTCATCCAAATCTTGGAGACTTACCTCCGGAACGAGAAACCTTACCTCGGGTCCAAATGGTCCATCCAGGAGATGTCCGTGGCTACCCATATTCCCCTGCATCAACTTTCAATGGTCATCAATCATCATTACAAAGTCCGGTATACTGAATTGATGAATCGCTATAGGGTCAACCACGCTAAAGAATTAATGGCAGCCGGAGCATGGAAGGAATTATCACTGGAAGGGTTGGCCAAACAGTCAGGATTTGCCAACCGGACCAACTTCTTTCTCGTTTTTAAGAAGTTCACCGGACTTAGCCCTTCAGAGTACCTTCAACAAATAAAAGCCGTAGGCGAAATAGGTTAAATATTCCGGGGATTTAACGGAACCCGGCACCCTACCTGAGTCTGAAATAGCACTTAGCGGGTAATTTTGTTGCATCATACACCCTCGCATCTTATTTCAACTTTTTAGCGCCTACCTTTGATCTATACCTAGATAATTTATTGCACCCGTCTAACCAGCGGGTGCTTTTTTATGCCTGAAAGGGCTTTTTTTTACGCCGTTTATATAATTGCCGGTTCACGCCACCCGATAAATCGCCTACATTTACCCTTTTGGCTAAAACCCATATTCATTCATTTACATAAGACATGAAAACAATTGTAACGACATGCGCCTTGGCCGTTATATTAGGCACTGGCATACACCTCAAAGCCCAGCAAAAGGGATCTCACGACAGCCTGGAACTCAACATTGATTCCGTAGTAGTAACCCATCACGAAGTCACCATTAAGGGACAGAAGATTGCCTATACAGCCACAGCTGGTACGCAACCCGTATGGGACGAGGATGGAAAAGCCATAGCAGGTGTTTTTTATACCTATTATGAAAGGACCGATACCAAAGGCCAACCCAACCGTCCTTTGGTGATTTCTTTCAATGGAGGCCCTGGCACCCCTAGCGTTTGGATGGAAATCGGATACACCGGTCCCCGCCGCCTGAACATTGACGATGAGGGAAATCCAGTTCAGCCCTATGGGATACAAGACAACCCCTACTCCATTCTGGACGTAGCAGATATCGTTTACATTGATCCCGTCAATACCGGTTATTCCAGACCCGTTGGTAAAGACAACATTGCCGGGAAATTCTTTGGCGTGAATGAAGACGTCCGATACCTGGCCTCCTGGATCAGCTCCTTTGTAACCCGCAATAACCGTTGGGCATCTCCTAAATTCCTGATCGGGGAAAGCTACGGAACGACACGTGCTTCCGGTCTGGCCCTGGAACTCCAAGATGCACAATGGATGTACCTCAATGGGGTGATTCTCGTATCCCCCACCGACCTGGGCATAGAAAGAAGCGGACCTGTAGGAGAAGCCCTGCGCTTACCTTATTATGCTGCCACCGCCTGGTATCATAAAGCACTGTCAACCGACCTCCAGTCCAAAGAATTGACGGCCTTCCTTCCGGAAGTAGAACAATTCACCATTAATGAACTGATCCCCGCCTTAAGCAAAGGTGGCTTTTTACCCGAAGCGGAAAAGAAAGCCGTAGCCGCTAAAATGGCGCATTATTCCGGATTATCTGAGGAAACCATCCTGGCCCATAACCTGGATATTCCTTATGACTTTTATTGGAAAGAATTGCTGCGCGCCAAGGGATATACCATTGGGAGGCTGGATTCCCGCTACAAAGGTATTGACAGGCAGAGCGCCGGAGAAAGCCCAGATTATAATGCGGAACTGACTTCCTGGCTGCACTCCTTCACCCCTGCCATGCACATTTACCTGGCTGGTGACTTGAACTATAAAACAGACCTGAAGTATAACATGTTTGGATCCGTATTTCCCTGGGATGATAAAAATGATCATACCGGTGAAAACCTCCGTCAGGCTTTGGCAGAAAATCCTGCCTTACACCTGCTCATCCAATCCGGGTACTACGATGGCGCCTGTGATTATTTCAATGCCAAATACAGCCTCTGGCAGCTAGACCCCAGTGGACGCCTGAAAGATCGGCTGTCCTGGGAAGGTTATCCCAGCGGGCATATGCTTTACCTGCGCAAAGAAGATTTAGCCCAAGCAACGGACAACCTCCGCAAATTCATCCAAAGCGCAACCCCCGCCCCCGGGACGCCCATAAAATATTAGAACAGCCTTAAAAGGCTTGAACGTTGCTCAAACAGGGTGTCTCCTAAACCAGAGACACCCTGTTTTTTTCCTATCCTATTTTTACCATAACCTCATTTGCGCTGCCCATTGTTCAAACAAATGAGGCCATTCCATAGTCGGTGTGCCAGGTTTGCCCATCCCCCACCCATGCCCTCCCGTAGAAAAGAGCTTAAGTTCAGCGGGAATATGCGCACGCTGCAAAGCATCGTACATCAGGTGGGCATTTTCTACGGGTGATATGGGATCGTCCTGGGCCTGTGCAAGAAAGGTCGGAGGCGTTCGGTTGGTTACGTGCAACTGGACGGAATACCGTTGCATGTCTCCACCTGGGGCTAGTTCCTTATAGGAATGGGTATGGTTGAAGGGTGGCAGCATGGTAATCACCGGATAAAGCAAAACGGCAAAGGCAGGACGCGCGGAATGGGTATCGATCTGATCCATGGGAGGATACCAGGCAGTGTCTGACTGGGTAGCCAGCATCCCAGCCAGATGACCGCCGGCGGAGAAGCCCATGACGCCGACCCTATGGCTATCCAAATGGTAGGTTTGGGCCATACTCCTGATCAGGCGCATGGCCCGCTGTCCATCTTCAAAGGGGACATTCACTGAAGCCCAGCCTTCACCTGGCAGGCGGTAGATCAGCTCAAAGGCAGTGACGCCGAGTGAGGCCGGCCAGTCGGCGGCCGGGCCGCTTTCATTGCCCTCTTCCTCATGAGCGTAGCCTCCACCGCTGATCACCAGTATGGCTGTTCCATTGGGATGGGTAGGTTGGTGTACTATGAGATAAGGCTGGGTGATGTTGGTGAGGGAATTGTTTTTCCCTACATGAATTTCACCGGTAGGGCCTAGACCATCGGGGATGGTAGTGGACCAAAGCGGTATTTTTTGACCTTGAGCATGCACTTGAAGCGTAAACAGGCATGACAGCAACAAAATAGATGTCTTCATATCCTTAAGATACAAGAAGTATCCTGTTCGTTTAAACAGCCTAGTTCAACTTCAGCACAAAAGCCTTGGGCCAGTGTTTACCTGTTACTATAAATTCTTTATTGCCCTTGTCATAGGCGATACCATTGAGCACGTCCTCTGCATCAGTGGGCAAGTAATTCAATCCTACCTGTTGGTAAATGCCCTGAAGATTTATGATGCCGTTGACCTTCCCGGTTTGGGGATCTATCCTATAAATAGAATCTGTATGCCAGCGATTGGCAAACAATTGCCCATCTACATATTCCAACTCGTTGAGTCTGTCCAGGGCCCCCTGATCATCGGTAACAGAAAGGGTTTTGACATCCTTTAAGGTTTGGGGATCGGTGAAGTAGATCTTATCGGACCCATCATCAGAAATCAGGTACTTGCCATCGTTGGTCATACCCCAACCCTCGTGGGACCAATCGGCGGCTTTCATCAGGGTCAGGTCAGGGAAATGGTAAACAAAGATGGTATGTTCCTTATAAGTGAGTTGGTAGAGGTAGGTATTGACCTGAGTGATGCCTTCTGCGAAATAAGATTTGTCCAAATCCATTTTAGAAAGGCGTTTCCCATCCTTTAACCGGTAAGTAGCCAGGGCTGAGGTTCCATAAGAGCCTTCACTTTCGTAAAGAACGGAGTCGTGTAATTCATATCCTTCCGTAAAGCTGGTACTGTCATGAGGGAGGACATTCATCACCTGGTAGGACAGCGTTTGGATACCCGTAACCGGGGGCGTCGCTGGAGCCGGCTCGGCCTTTTTATCTCCTCCACCGGAACAAGCGGCAAACAATACAGGTATCAGCAAATATCCAATCCGGAGGCTACGGCGCATATTTTTGGGGGTAAATATAAGGGTTATTCCAACCCCTGCATCTCCGAGAGTCCCATCTGGATGCCGTACTCCAGGCCCCTGAGTTCTGCCAGTCCCCTCAAACGCCCTATAGCCGTATATCCCGGGTAAGTAGTTTTGCCATTGAGGTCGTCCAGCATTTGATGTCCATGGTCCGGACGCATGGGAATGGAGGTACCCGTTCTGCGCATAAGCAAGACCAATTCCTTTACAACGGCATACATATCTACGTCTCCGGCCAGGTGATCAGCCTCAAAGAAATTACCGGCTTCGTCTCTTTTGGTAGCCCGAAGGTGTATGAAGTGAATGGAATCCCCCAGGCGTTGCACCATGCCCGCCAGGTCATTGTCAGGGCGTACACCATAGGAACCCGTACAGAAACACAACCCATTGGCCGGTGAGGGGGCTGCTTTCAGTAAATCCTGTGCATCCTTTTCGGTGCTGACGATACGAGGCAGGCCCAATACAGGGAAGGGAGGATCATCCGGATGTATGGCGAGTTTCAGGCCCAATGATTCGGCTATGGGAACGACTTGTTGCAAGAAATGGAATAAATGTGCCTTCAGCCTGGAGGCATCTATTCCCTCGTAGGTCTTCAGCGCGTTCAATATCTCTTCTTCGGTAAATCGTTCCTCACTACCTGGTAGTCCCAACAAGGCATTGCGATAGAGCACTTCTTTCTCCTCAGCGGTCATGCTGGAGAATCGCTCCTCCGCAGCGGCTTTCTCTGCTGCCGTATAGTCCTTTTCGGCGCCAGGTCTTTTGAGCAGGAACAAATCAAAGGCAATAAAGGCCGCTTTTTCAAAACGCAGGGCCTTACTACCGTCCGGCATGGTAAACTGAATATCGGTACGCATCCAATCCAGGATGGGCATGAAGTTATAGGTCACCACTTTCAGCCCACATTCGGCTACATTGCGCAAGCTTTGCTTGTAGTTTTCTATGTAGAGGCGATAAAAACCGGATTGTTTTTTAATGTCCTCGTGTACGGGAAGGCTTTCAATCACGGTCCATTGGAGTCCTGCCCTGGTCACTTCTTCCTTTCTTTTGAGGATTTCATCCATGGCCCACACCTCCCCTACGGGAATATGGTGAAGGGCTGTCACTACGCCTGTACAACCTGCCTGGCGAATGTCTGACAGGCTAACCGGATCGTTGGGTCCAAACCAACGCATCGTTTGCTCCATGTAATTACTCACAAGCATTTCCGTTTAAGGCACCAAATATAATTCATTACCAAATGTCAATACCGGGTAACAGATGACTGCCCTGGTTAACGGATGTCAATACTGGCTTTTGCGGGAGCCACCGCTCCCAACGCCAGGCTTCTGGCCGAAGGCAGGGACCCGCCCACATAGATATCTATGCTGTCTGTGGGTTGAACGGCTTGGCCTTCTTCGTTAATCAGGCTCAATAATTCCGGGGTCAGGGTAAAATGAACTTTGGTACTGGTCCCCGCACCCAGGCGGATGCGCTTAAACCCTTTGAGGGCATAAATGGGTGCGGGGGTAGTGGTTCCCTTATGGGAAAGGTAGAGTTGCACAACCTCATCAGAAGCCCTTTTTCCGGTATTAGTAACGGTAAGGGATACCTGTAAGGTTTGACCCTTCCGGAACGCAGGCAACAGCGCTTGGGTCTTGGTGAGCGGCGTCTTGTTGGGGCCACGCACGGTCAGCCCGCTATACTGGAAAGTCGTGTAACTTAACCCAAAGCCAAAGGGATACAACGGCTCCGCATCCATATACCTGTAGGTTCTGCCCTTCATACTATAGTCCGTATAGGCGGGCAACTGATCCAGGGATTTGGGAAAGGTCACGGGCAACTTCCCGGAGGGAGATATTTTCCCAAATACCACATCGGCTACGGCATTACCGCCCTCTTCTCCGGGATACCAGGCCAGTACCACTGCATCTGCCAGGTCCTGAATCGCGGCCAGGTTCATGGGGCTACCCCCCGTAATCACCGCTATGACGGGATGGGGATTAGCTACTTTTAGTTTGCGCAAAAAGTCGATTTGGTTTGGGGGGATATTGTAATCCAGTCTGTCTCCCGCACTTGCCGAAGCAATGGACTCCCCTTCCTCTCCTTCCAGCAGTCCGGAAATACCCAATACGACAATACAGGCGTCCGCGCTACGGGCGTCACCCGTGGTCCAGTCAATGGGATTGATATTATCGCGATCCAGCAGGATTCCTTGCTTATACTGCATTTGGCTACCCGGTTGAATATGGGAGGATAAACCTTCCAGTATGGTTACCAGATGGGGATTAACGCCGTAATAGTTCCCCAACAAAACATCGGTTGCAGCGGCATTGGGTCCGCACAGGTAATACCTGGCGAGATTGTCCTTCAAAGGGAGGGCTCCATTGTTTTTGAGCAACACGATGGATTTTCGGGCCGCGTCCAAGGCCAAAGCCCTGTGCGCAGGGCTATTGATGACGCTAACAGGGATGCGGTTATAGGGATTATTTGCCGGCGGATCAAACAGCCCTAGTTTAAAGCGGGTCCTCAGCAAAACAGCCAGCGCACTATCCACCTGCCCTTGGATCACCAAACCTTGGGCCACGGCATCTTTCAGTGCCAGGTAGGTATCTCCGCAGTTCAGACTGACTCCCCGCTGCAAAGCAAGGGCTGCTGCATGAACCTTATCTGCCACCAATTGATGTCCCTTATATATATCTTCCAGGGCGTCGCAATCCGTCACTACGTGTCCTTTGAAGCCCCATTGGTCTTTGAGTACATCACGGAGTAAAAAGGTATTGGCGCAGCAAGCTTCGTCATTGGTCCTGTTGTAGGCACACATCACCGCCTCTACTTTGGCCTCAGTTACCAGGGCATGAAAAGCAGGCAGGTAAGTATCCCATAAGTCGTGGGGGGACACCTGGGCATTGAATACGTGGCGCAGCTTTTCGGGGCCGCTATGTACGGCATAGTGTTTGGCACAAGCGGCTATTTTCAGGTACCTGGGATTGTCTCCCTGCATACCCTTTACCAGGGCTACACCCATATGAGCGGTCAGGTAGGGATCCTCCCCATAAGTCTCCTGGCCCCTTCCCCACCTGGGATCCCTGAATATATTGACATTGGGGGTCCAGAAAGTCAGCCCTCCGAATCTTTCCCGGTATCCTTGTTTAACGGCCGCATTGTACATGGCCCTGGCTTCATCCGAAATAGCAGTACCCACCTGATGCACCAGGCTATCGTCAAAGGTGGCCGCCATCCCTATCGGTTCTGGAAATACCGTAGCTACGCCCGACCGAGCCACCCCATGCAGGGCTTCACTCCACCAATCATAGGCAGGGATTTGAAGCCTGGGAATGGGGGCGGCGTTATTGACCATTTCTTCGACTTTTTCTTCCAGGGTCATCCTGGAAATCAGGTCTTTTACCCTTACTTCCAAAGGAAGGCCGGGGTCAAGGTAAGGGGCGGCCTTTTGCGCGGACACCGTGGCGGCGCATCCGCCCAATAGCATGCAAACCAAAGCAATTCGAGGTGAAAGCATAATCTACTTTATATTGATATATCTACTAGCGAACAATAAAAAGACAGGCCAATTTGGATTGGGGGTATGAACACCCAGGTGCCGGCCAAATGCAAGCTCACCCCTCATTAAGGGAGTGCCTGCTTCAGGCATGGGAGGCACAGCTCCCGCTCCTTCGCCAACCCCGGCTCCATTTCCTGCTGACAGCCCCGTCCGCCCCAGCAGCGCGTATACCGGACTCGCCGCTACGCAAGCCATGTACATGCCTTTGACATCCGTCCAGGCATCCCCCTTTGAGCCGCCGCTGATAAAGACAGGGCGGGGCGCACAAAGAGCCATCAGCTCATGGGCATCTACGGGCAGGTCATTCCAGTGCAGGGGGCCAGCGTACTTTTTAAAATGTTACCGCACATCCAATGGTATTCCCCTGAACTGGCCAGGTTTTCCACAATCTCTCCATAATTGCGCCTGGACAACTTGGCCCCACCCTCACCGGAGGAACTGATATAGGCGATGGCCATACGGGGATCATAAGCCACGGCTACCAAGGCCGCTTTCCCAAAACGGGAATGACCTTCCATTCCAACCTGGTGGGCATCCACCTCCTTATCGGTCTCAAAATAGTCTATGGCCCGGTTCACACCCCAGGCCCAGGCTTTTAAAGCGCCCCAATCAGTTGGACTCCTCCTGCGGCCCTGATTGACCAGGCCAATGATACCCCTGGTTAATCCGAACCCGCCATCAGCCTGAATGCTGGAGGGAATAAGCTCGGCATATCCCCAGCCCTTGGCCAATACCCTTTGTTGCCAGATAGAATCAGGAGAGTTCATAACAAGTTTATATCCTTTAGGAATGCCATAGCCTAACGCCATGATCACTGGGACCGCCCCACTAACCTTGGAAGGCGTAGTCAACGTCAGGTCTATGTTTACAGTGTCCGAAGGAAAAGCAGTATTGTCCACCACCCCTTTCAGGTGTTTGACCCGCGCTGCCAAGGTGCCATAATACACCTCTTCCGTGGACACCACTACCCAATGCACAGCCGGTACATGGCTCGGTGTGATGCCATATACTTCCCGGTCAAAGGCTGAGACGATTTCCGGCCGCTTGAGCTTCCACCACATTGCAGCGGTGCTCACTGCGTTACCATTGCGGAGTTTCAATGGGTCCGGAAGATCGGGATAAGGATTAGCCAGGGCTTCCCCATAATTCGGCACATGAGCGGCGTGGGGATCCATCCCATCTACATAAGGTCTCAAGGTGTCCAGGTGAAGGGAGTCCATCATGGTTCTCCAATCGGCCTGGGCTTCATCTTGAAGCGCCTTCATGTGGGCCTGCCACTGAGCGGGCGTCCCTGTTTTTGGTGCAGGCGCTGAGGTATCGCGTACCACTAAAGTCAGGACCGAGACTCTACCAGCCCATAGGAGCACATAGCAAAGGAATAGAGGTATGACACGCATCGTTCACCTAAAATAGTAAAAAATAGGAAAATTGTAACCGATTTCATTTTTTCCGATAATTATACTAGGTTTACCCTTGCATTAGTGAAGTAAACGATTGTATGGAGAAAGAAGTTACCATATACGACCTTGCCAAGACACTCAATATCTCTGTTGCTACCATCAGCCGGGCGCTAAAAGACGATCCCGTCGTTTCCAAAAAGACCAAAAAGAAGATACTGGATCTGGCCGAAACAATGGGCTACAGGAGCAATCATTTTGCCAGAAATCTAAGAAACCAAAAAACCAACATGATAGGGGTGATCATTCCCCGGGTGAACAGTTACTTTATGTCCACCGTCATAGCTGGTATAGAAAAGGTCACCAATGAAGCTGGATACCATCTGATCATCAGCCAATCCTCCGAGTCATGTCAGAAAGAAATAGAAAGTGTCAAAACCATGTTCCATAACAGGGTGGACGGATTATTGGTCTCTTTGGCTTATGATACCCAGGACACTTCCCATTTCGACCTTTTTGCCCGCAAACAGATCCCCTTTCTCTTCTTTGACCGGGTTTCCAACGATAATAGATATACCAATGTGTTGATTGACAACCGCAGGGCAGCCTACGAGGCAACAGCCTATTTGATTGCTCAGGGTTGCAAACGCATTGTACATATTACGGCTAACTCCAGCAGCAATGTGTATATAGATAGGCTGGCAGGATATAAACAAGCATTGGAAGCACATCATATTCCATTCCGTCCGGCATATATCATCCGCAACAACCTTACCCAGGAAGCCGGGACAGAGGCCGCTCAATCCATACGCCAGATGCAAACCCTGCCGGATGCTGTCTTTGTTGCCAATGACAATTGCGCCGTGGGTTGCCTGTTGGCCTTAAAAAAAGAGGGGATCCGCGTTCCCCAAGACATAGCCATAGCAGGTTTCAACAATGATCCCGTTTCCACCGTGGTAGAACCCAACCTGACTACCGTGAATTATCCAGGGTATGAAATGGGCGTCGTCGCCGCCCGGAACCTCATTGGGCACCTCAACGGCATGTCGGATATAGACACAACCAATACCATCCTATTGAAAGCCGAACTGATCATCAGGGCCTCCTCACAAAAGGCTTCCTTCCAGAAAAAAGGATGAAATGCGCCATAATTTTTATATTTATGTAACCGATTACATTCAGACAAGGAATTTAGCTGCATGAAAAAAACATTCCCCGATAAGCAGATAGCGATCGTCACCGGTGGCGGATCTGGAATAGGACTAGCGATTGCAGAAACATTCCTGGACAATGGCATTCATACGGTCATTGTGGGTAGGGATCAGGGAAAGTTGAAGGCCATGCAGGACAAGCACGGTGCGCTTTGTAGCATCATGGCCCTGGATCTGCGGGAGCTTCACCTGATTCCGGCTTTGGTGCAAGAGATTATGACAACGCATGGTCAGGTAGATATACTCGTTAATAACGCGGGTGTCCATATGAAAAAGGAGTTTACGGAGGTAACGGATGCGGAATTCCAGGAGATCTTGCTGACCAATGTCACTTCCGTATTTACACTGTCCAGGGAAGTGGCCAAGCATATGATTCAAAGGAAAGCAGGCAGCATCATCCATATCAGCTCCATGGCTTCCCAATATGGGATACCCAAAGTCATTGCCTATACGGCTTCTAAATCAGCTATAGAAGGTATGACCAGGGCCATGGCAGTAGACCTTTCTCCCAAAGGGATCAGGGTTAATTGCATTGCGCCAGGCTTTATACGGACAGACATGACTTCCAAAGCGTTGGATGGGGACCCTGAGCGCAAACAAAAAGTATTGTCCAGGACGCCCCTGGGCCACCTGGGAGATCCTTCAGACGTGGGGGAAGCTGCCTTATACCTCAGCTCGGATGCCGCCCGGTACATTACCGGAGTGGTGCTTCCTGTAGATGGCGGGAACTCGATAGGATTCTAAACCAACTAAAATTAACGATGATCCGGGGCCATTTCATATTACCCCTACTACTGATTGCTTGTTTAGGCGTCCGCGCCCAGGGTAGCCCATCGCCCGTATTAGCACCCACGGCGGTTTCTGTGACCGACCGTGCCCCTGCGGCGCTTTACGGGACCGACCGCGCTCCCCTGGCTCCTACTGTGACCGGTCACCCGTACGGTCCTGCCTCCTTTTTAATAAGTACCTCAGCCCAGGCCACCCCCATACTTACAGACAGCTCAGACTTTTGGTTGGTCGGGCGGGCTGCCTCATGGTTAACTACCGACATCCAATCGGTAACAGGTGTCGCACCCCTGCTCCTACACCAACTTCCGGCTAAAGCCCGGGCTTTGATTATTATAGGTAGCCTGGAAAAATCTTCCTGGATCAAGCAATTGGGCCCTAGACTAAAAACGAAGCCTGTAGCGGGAAAATGGGAATGTTTTTCCTACCAAATCATCGAACACCCCTTCAAAGGAGTGGATAAGGTACTGGTCATCCTGGGTGCAGACAAAAGGGGTACCGCCTATGGCGCCCTGGAGCTGTCCAGGCAAATAGGCGTTTCTCCCTGGTACTGGTGGGGGGACGTCCCCGTACAAAAGAAGGACTCCCTATATCTGAATACCACCCAATATGTCTCTGGTTCTCCGGGTGTAAAATACAGAGGCATATTCATCAATGATGAAGCACCTGCTTTCTCCGGATGGGCCAGGTCAACCTTTGGAGGAGTCAACCACCAGGCTTACGAAAAAATATTTGAATTGCTCCTCCGCCTGAAGGCCAACTACCTATGGCCGGCCATGTGGGGTAATGCCTTCAATGAGGACGACAAGCTGGATCCCGTAGAGGCCGATCAATATGGTATTGTAATGGGCACCTCTCATCATGAGCCCATGCTCAGGGCTCAACAGGAATGGAAGCGTTACGGATCGGGGCCCTGGAACTACCAGACCAATGCAACCACCCTTCAAGCCTTCTGGAAACAAGGCATACAAAACATGGATCACCATGAAAGCATAGTCACCATCGGCATGAGGGGCGACGGGGACCTGCCCATGAGTACGCAGAGCAATGTGGCTTTGTTGGAAAAAATCGTAGCCGATCAACGGCAAATCATAACAGACGTTACGGGTAAGCCTGCTGACCAGACCCCTCAGTCCTGGGCTTTGTATAAAGAGGTACAAGACTACTATGATAAGGGGATGCGGGTACCCGACGACGTTACCCTGCTGTTGTGTGACGATAACTGGGGCAATATACGCAGGCTACCCGCTCTGGATGCCCCTGCCCGAAAGGGTGGCTACGGCATCTACTACCACTTCGATTATGTGGGGGATCCCCGGAACTATAAATGGCTTAACACCAATTCCATTGGTCGGGTATACGAACAAATGCACCTGGCTTATGAACACCAGGTTCGTCAAATCTGGATCGTTAATGCAGGGGACCTGAAGCCCATGGAATTGCCCATTAGTTTTTTCCTGGACTATGCTTGGAATCCCGATGCGTATAATCCAGCCAAGGTAGAAGCCTATAGCCGGTCCTGGGCTGCCGAGCAATTTGGACCAACCCATGCCGCTGCCATAGCCTTTATGCTGTCCAGGTACACGCTCTACAACAGCAGGCGCAAACCGGAACTATTATCCCCTGAAACCTATAGCTTGACCCACTACCGGGAGGCGGAACGTGTTACGGCGGCCTATGACCTGCTTGCCAGACAAGCAGACAGCCTGTATGAGGAATTGCCGGCCGATCAAAAAGATGCCTTTTTTGAGTTGGTACGCTATCCTATCGATGCTTGCGCCAACCTCCAGGACCTCTATACCGCTGCTGCCGCCAACCACTGGTATTATACCCAAGGGCGGGCCGCCACTAATGCCCTGGCTGACAGCGTGCGGACATACTTTGTTAAAGACTCCTTACTTGCCCGGCGCTATAATCTGGAAACGGCCTCCGGCAAATGGAACCATATGATGGACCAGACCCATATTGGGTATACCTACTGGCAGGAACCTCCACGCAATCAAATGCCTTTGGTTCAGACCCTGGCCCTGAAGGACAAGGCGGAACTCGGCATATATGTGGAAGGCGCGGATCACGCAAGTGCGATGGTTGACACCCTGCCCGGGTATAATTTCTACTGTCCCGACAGACATTATATAGACCTATTTACCAAAGGCACTCAATCTGTATCCTATCAAATTACCTGTTCTGCACCTTGGGTGCATTTCAGTGCTACCCAGGGAGAAATCCAGGGTCAGACTCACACTCCGGGTCAGCTATCTGGTCAGAGCCCGGTTCCTGGTACCCTAACGGGCCAGACTCAGGCCCCGGGTAAGCTGCCCGGCCAGACCCGCATATGGATAACCATTAAAACCCATTTGGCTCCCCCGGGGCATATTAACGTACCTATTGAGGTGAAAGGATCCGATGGGCAGGTATTCGATATAGTGCTACCCTGGCAGGGAATGACCACGGGAGAAATACCCCTGAAAGGATTTATAGAAACCGATGGGTATGTGGCTATGCACGCCGATCACTATACCGGCGCTGCCAATGACAGTGCCTCGCCACACTGGGTCCGGATTACTGGTGCCGGCAAGATCGGATCAGGCATGACCATTTTCCCTGTAACAGCTTCTCCGGCCCAATCTGGAGAAGGGCCCAGGTTAGATTATACCTGTTATCTCTTCGATACAGGATTGGCTCATATTTTAGTATACTGCGCCCCCACCCTCGATTATGCACATACCGGCGGTAGAAGGTTTGCGCTTTCTGTAGATGGAGAAGCCCCCCAGATATTGACTTTAAGCGATCAGCAAAGCGGTACGGCCTGGGGCAAAATGGTGGCGGATAATATTTGCATCTTTGCCTTAGCGCATCGCTTCACACAAACAGGCACCCATATCCTTCATGTATGGATGGTAGACCCCGGCGTCGTATTGGAACAACTCATCATTGATCTGGGCGGGGTGAAAGATTCTTACCTGGGCCCACCGGAAACACCCTCCTTCAAAGGATTAAAAGACGTATTCAGGGATCAGTTTTCCATTGGTGTAAGTGTCTCCCCATTTGACCTAAGACCAACCAATACCCTCATCCTTCAACAATTCAACAGCCTTACCCCTGAAAATGTAATGAAGATGGGACTCATTCATCCCAGGGAAGATCAATATGATTTTGCACGGGCTGACTCCATCGTTGCCTTTGCTCAGGCCCAGGGCTTCAAAGTCAGAGGACATAACCTGTGCTGGCATGAACAAGTACCAGACTGGCTATTTAAAGATGCCGATGGAAAAGAGGTATCCAAAGAAGTGTTGCTCCAAAGATTGAAAGATCATATCCACACGGTCGTATCCAGGTATAAAGGAAAAGTGTATGCCTGGGATGTAGTTAACGAAGCCATCAGCAATAATCCCCAGGAATACCTGCGTAGTAGCCCCTGGTACAGGATATGTGGAGAAGACTTCATAAAGGCTGCTTTTGAATACGCACATGCCGAAGACCCGAATGCCGTTTTGTTTTACAACGACTACGATACAGAGAGCCCTGAAAAAAGGGAAAGGGTTTACCGCTTGTTGAAAAGCCTCCTGGATCAAGGCGTACCCGTACAAGGAATGGGCCTTCAGGGACACTGGTCCATAGATGATCCCAGCGGCCGGCATCTCAGAGATGCCATTGAACGCTTCTCCAGCCTGGGCCTGCAAATACAAATTACCGAACTGGACATGTCTGTCTATCCCATTCACCGTAAGCCTGATTTTCCAGCCGGCGTTTATACACCGGAAATCGAACAACTCCAGGCCGAGCGCTACGCAGATTTGTTTCACCTGTTTGTTCAATACGCCTCTGTCATCACAGGCGTCACCTTCTGGAACGTGACCGACCGCCATACCTGGCTGGATCAGGTGCCGGTAAAGGGAAGGAAAAACTTTCCCCTCCTCTTTGATACGGAAGGCGAACCCAAAGCAGCTTATTGGGAAATTTTAGAAAGCAATCCCTAGATATTCATGCAGAAATTATTGACCATATTACTGATCTTTTTGATCTCTAACGCGCAGGCCCAACTCCGCCTGCCCAGCCTGATTTCTGATAGCATGATCCTTCAAAGAGACAAACCCCTGCCTATCTGGGGCTGGGCCACTCCCGGAGAGAAAATCAGCGTTGCATTCAATGGACACAAGGCGCAAACCAACACCGCAGCCAACGGCAAATGGATGATCATTTTACCTCCCATGCCCGCCGGAGGTCCTTACTCGATGCATATCCAGGGAAGAACCACTATTGACCTCAACGGCATAGTCCTGGGAGATGTATACTTCTGTTCGGGTCAGTCCAATATGGGGCTCAACATGGAAAGGGTGAAAGAAAAATACGCCCAACAGATTGACAGCGCTGACTATCCTGAAATACGGAACTTCTATGTTCCTACTGTTGCTGACCTCCAAGGGCCCCGGGATACGACTCCAACAGGCAGATGGATTCCAGCTTCTCCCAAAAATGTATTGACCTTTGGCGCAGTAACCTATTTTTTCGCCAGGGCCATCTATAACCGCTATCATATTCCCATTGGCATAATTAACGCCAGTGTCGGAGGTACGCCTATTCAATCCTGGATAAGTGCCGATGCATTGCGGCAATTCCCGGAATCATTACAGGTGCTGGCTAAGGCCGTTGCTGACGCATCACCCGATCCTTCAGGAGTCCCCCTCAAACTCAATAACCTTGGGCCTACCGCTACGCCACCTTTTGGGGAAAAGCTCATGCATTACGCCCAGGCATCCACCGATCTTGGTCTGGCCAACCCTATCCCCTGGTACGACCCCCGTTATATTCCCGACCATTGGCACCCCTACTGGCTTCCGGGATATTGGGCTGACCAGGGAGTGAAAGGCCTGAACGGCAGCGTTTGGTTCCGTAAAGACATCCAGGTGCCTGCCTCCTGGGCCGGTAAATTAGCCAGGCTCTATTTGGGTCGTATTGTAGACGCTGACCAGACTTACGTCAATGGCGTATTGGTGGGAGCAACCACCTACCAATATCCTCCAAGGCGGTATACGATCCCTTCAGGATTGCTCAAAACCGGCTCCAATACCATTGTCGTAAGGGTTACCAATAATTCAGGAAAGGGAGGATTCGTTCCGGACAAGCACTATTATCTCAGTGTGGAATCGGACAGCATAGACCTGAGGGGAGACTGGACCTATCAGGTAGGGCAGGTCATTACGCCCCAGGAAGGGCCTGGGCCTTTGCCAATGCCCTATGTGCCCACCAGCCTCTATAATGCTATGGTAGCGCCTTTTACTTCCTACAGCATTAAAGGATTTATCTGGTATCAGGGGGAGGCCAACGGAGACTATCCGGGCACCTACAAAGCGCTAATGAAGCAGCTGATTGGAGATTGGAGAGCCAAATGGAAGGATTCCACCCTACCATTTCTTTATGTACAACTGCCCAATTTCATGGAGGCTCAGTATACACCTGCCAACAGCAATTGGGCGACCATACGGGAGGCGCAACGTCAGACTTTATCCTTACCATATACAGCCATGGCCGTCACTATAGATTTGGGGGAATGGAATGACATACACCCACTGGACAAAAAGGATGTGGGAGAAAGATTGGCCTTGGCTGCCACTCACCTGGTATATGGAGATAACCATGAGGTATGGTCAGGGCCCCAGTTCCGCTGGGCATCTATACATGGTCAGCAAGTTTACGCCGACTTCGGGCAAATCGGGACCGGTCTAATGGCTAAAGGCGGAGATCCCCTACTGGGCTTTGCCATAGCAGGCGCCGACCAGAAATATGTATGGGCAAACGCCACCATCACAGGGAATAACGTTATCCTGGAAAACGCTATGGTTACGCAGCCCCGGTATATCCGGTACGCCTGGGCTGACAATCCCCGCGAAGCCAATTTATACAACAATGAGGGCCTTCCTGCTTCGCCCTTTGAATCCGGATTGATCGGAACTGGGAATTCTCTCAATGATACCAGCGGCTCCAGTAACGGCCCCGGATCACCAGCTCTCAAACTGCCCACGATTAGCGCTGACGGTCCCCCCGCTAGTTCCGACGGCCCCTGGAACCATAAGTCCTGTGCCGTGGTCCTGACCTATGACGACGCAGTAGATATTGACCTGGATCACGTTTTACCTGCCCTGGATTCTGAAGGGTTCAAAGGCACCTTTTACGTCATTGGAACATCCTACGCCCTCACCCATAGGATCAATGAGTGGAAAGCCGCCGCAGCCGAAGGCCATGAATTGGGTAACCACACCTTATTCCATCCCTGCGATGCCACCAAACCAGGAAGGAATTGGCTGACCCCCGAAACCGACCTAAGCAGGTATTCCGTCAAAAGAGCCACCCAGGAAATACTGGCCACCAATGCCCTGCTGACCGCCATCGATGGAAAGACCCAAAGAACCTTTGCGTATCCCTGCGGAGACCTGACAATAGGGGATACCCTTTTTTATAAGTATGTAAGTCAGGATTTTGCAGGGGCCAGAGGCGTACAAGGAGAATTTAAGACCATTGGAGCAATTGACCTGGACAATATCCCCTCCTTTGCCATTGTGGATCAAAGTGGAGATGCCCTTATTGGTCTTGTCAAAAAAGCAATGCAAACCCATAGCCTCCTGGTCTTCCTTTTCCATGGCGTCGGAGGTGGACACGCGATCAATGAAGGTTGGGGAGAACATACCCAACTGCTTCAATTCCTAAAAGCAAACGAACAAGATATATGGATAGCCCCCATGGTTGACGTAGCCCGATTCATCAAAGAGTACCGGCTAAAACATCCGCATCCCTGAAAACCGACAGCAATTGTTTCATCGTTAAAATTTATGATCATGGCCACTTTTATAGGTATCATTACATTTTTCAGTGTCCTGGGAGTTGCAGGCTTGTTCACCGTTCTGGTTTTCCGGTTTTGTTATGCCCCCCTGGTAACAAAGTACCGGTACGAAAAGGAATTTCAGGGAACCCATTTGTATTGGGCTGGTGTCAAGATCAACGGCCTGGGTTTCTCCAACAACCTGTTTTGCGCCTATAATGTGGATGGGATCTATCTCTATGCCAGTTGGCCCATGCGGTGCTTCTATCCCCCCGTACTCATTCCCTGGGAAGAAGTAGCCCAGGATAAAAACACAGACCGGGTCACTACCTATGTCATTGGGACTCCTAAGATGGCTACCCTTAGTCTGGAAATTGGAAAAAGTAATGTGGTGGACGAACTCCCCAAAAAGAAGGAAGCCTCCTCTTATGCGCCGTCCGGTACGGCTTTAGCCAGGGGTTAGTTTGGATATACGCAGCCATTTAGGGGCGTCTATCTAAGGGACGTAAGCGTCTGGACCGACCATATTAATTTCAAATCTTCTGGGGATCAATAAAGGGGGATGGATGTTGCCTATAATGATGATGGGTTATACTTAAATCCAGGAGGCTTGACCAGTCTTTTTTATTCGCCCATCTTTATCCCATGGGAGCAGCTATGGCACGAAGCGGATTATAACCTTCTGATTACACAAAGAAGAAAATTCACCATTGGTAATCCCAAGATTGCTACCATTACCCTGGGAAAAGCTTTTTTCGACGTATGGGATCACTTACCAGTGAAACCCCAGGCTTCTTCCGCCGCTTCCACCACCAAACCAGGAAACCTGTAACCGGTAAGCTGGCGCAGACCAGAGAGATCAGAAAGGCTACGATCTTTCCAGTCAGTCCGCCCACGGCGCCCACGTGCAGGTCATAGTTCATGTCGACCAACTTATCCCCTACTTTTTTGGTGGACCATAGGTCTTTGGAAAGAAGCTGTGCGCTGTATTGATCATATTGAAGTATATCCCTATCGTAATAGATTTGCCCTCCCCGGTATCCAGTAAAAGCCAGCGTTCCAGTTGGTCCAAAGGCAGGAGATACGCCCATGCGCCTGGCATCCGGCATCGCTGCCTGGGCCTGGGCAAAAGCCCGGTCAATGGGCTCGGAAGTATGCGCCGCTGCGTCCGCACCATGCGCGAGCACCTGCGCCGGCACCGTCGACCGCACCAGGACGGGCTTATCCGTTCCCAGCATGGTTACCCACTTACTAAACCAATCAAAAGCAAACACCATTCCGGTAAGCCCAAGCACCAAGGTCAGGAACAATGTATAAAAACCCAGCACATTGTGCAGATCATAGTTCAATCGCTTGACATGGGCCTTCCACATGATGCGAAAACTCCTCTGTCTATTGGCCCTGTTCCATCTTTTGGGCCACCAAAGCACCAGTCCGGTTATCAGCAACACAACAAAGATGAGGGTGGCCCATCCTACTATCGGTTGGCCAATACGCGTATTGAGCAGTAAGCTCCAGTGTATGTATTTGACGATACCAAAAAAGTCATACTTATAATCCCGAACGCCCGTCACAACACCCGTATACGGATTCATATAAGCCGATCGGAAATAATTGAGTGACCCAAAGTAAGTAAGGGCAGTATCATTACTACTATAAGCCATGAACTCCCAGGCGCGTTTGGGGTCACGATAAGTAACGATATAATCTACAGGCTGGCTTGGGCCTAGGGCTTTCTGAGCCGCTGCGCGCAGCTGACTGATGGGCAAAGCCGAACCAAAGGAGCTGCCCGAGCCAACCGCCGATCCAAAAGGACGGCCCACCGAAGCCGCCGATCCAAAGGAACAGGCCACCGAGCCAACGCCCGAAGCGGGCGCCTCCACAAACATCATTTTCCCAAACCGAAACTCAGAAACTTCCTGCTGAAACGAAAACAAACAACCCGTAATACTAACCACAAACACCACTAGCCCGGAAGCCAGTCCGAGCCAGAGGTGTATTTGTCCAATCCAATATTTTATAGTCTTCTTATTTTTATTCACGATACCCAAATCATTTGTGAACGCCGCCACCGAGACAAAATTACCATTTAACGGCCACGGACGCTACCACAGACCTCAGTTGCTGAGGATCAACCGTGGTGTAACCGATCCAGTATTGTTGGTTAGTCAGGTTGTTCACTTTGAGGGCAATCCTGAATTTAGCCGCGTCATAGAAGACAGAAGCATTTACCAATGTGTAGGCCGGTAACGTGAATACGCCCGTACTCACCGCATTCTGGATCTTGTTGTCGCTGGCATAGTTACCACCCACACCCAGCCCCAAGCCCTTGGCAGGCCCTTTCACCAGACGATAGCTCGCCCAAAGATCAGCAGTGGTGGGAGACCCGGCAGTCGTTGGACGACGACCATTTACGTCGGCATCCGCCTGGGTATACTTAGCGTCGTTGTAAGATACACCCCCCATGAAGTTGAATCCTGGGAAGGGGTTTACATATACTTCTGCTTCCACACCTTTGCTGATCTGGGTTCCATCTTGTATAGACAACAAGGGATTGGAAGGATAAGAACGGACCATGTTGTTTACCTTTATGTCATAGTAGCTAACGGTACCACTCAGCTTACCATCAAAAGCATCAGCTTTCACCCCAGTTTCCCATTGGTTGGCTTGTTCAGGCTTAAACGCCTTACCCTGGTAGTCGGTTCCATTTTCGTTGATAAAACCATTCTGGTAGTTGCCGAACAAGGACAACTTCTCCGGAACGATCTGGTAAACCAATCCGAATTTGGGAGAAACAACGGTCTGTCCATAATCACCGGAAGCAATACCCATAGTAGGATCGAAGTTACCCTTGTTATCATAACGGTCTACCCGAACGGCAGCAGAAGCGATCAGGTTATCGGTGATATTGAGCACGTCTGACACGTAGGCACTATATGTATTGGCCGAATACATATCATTATAGTAAGGCGCTGCCTCTGAGTTGGCAAAAGCAGAGTCTACTTTGGCCTTGTTGAAGTTCTGATAATTGGGTGCGTATCCCTTGGAGGCTACCACATCGAATATACCTTCCATGGTACCTGTCTGAGGGGTATAACCCATGTATTGCTGATAGGCAATGTTGGCGTGGTAATGATAGTAATCCAGACCACCCAGGAAACGGTTCTGCATGCCGCCTATGTTGAAATGCCCATTGACATTCTCCTGGATATCCAGGGCATTATCACCCCCTACCGGTTTCCACACCATACGCTGCAATGCAGTATCTCCGGCGGTCAGGTAAAAATAAGGCTGATATCCGTCAGCAGCGCTTTGTGTCAGGGCAACGCTGGTCTGCGACTTCCAGTTTTTGGATAACGCATAGTTCATCTTGCCGAAAAAGTTCGTATTACCATTGCTGATGGTCAGGTCATTGCTCATATAGGAGCGGCTATAACCTTCATTGAGGTACTTGGCGTTGTTAACACCGAGGGCCGACACCGTGGTATTGAAGTACATGATTTCGGGGGTGGTTTGCTCTCCCTTATATACTTCTGCCTGGACCAGGAAATTGAGCTTATCACTGGCCTTATAAAACAGCGTCGGAGCAATCATAAAGCGACGGCTAAATCCGAAGTCCTGGAAACTGTTTTGAGACGTATAAGAAGTGTTGATGCGAAAAAGGATCTTATGCGCAGAATCCAATGGGGTGTTGAAATCTGCTGCCAGCCGGTTGTAGGAATAAGTACCTCCAGCGTAGGAAGCCTCACCACCAAAACCATCATAAGGCCGCTTGGATAGCATATTGATCAGACCGCCAAAAGAAGTCAGGGCACTTCCGAATAAAGTACCAGATGGTCCTTTGAGCACTTCCAAACGTTCAATATCAGCCCCATCAATGGTACCGGTAATGTTTCCGGCAACCCCGTCCCTTAAAGTGCTTTGTACGGAAAAGCCCCTGGAGGTAAAGTATGACCCTCCATCTCCTGCCCTACCGGTTGCATCCCAAAGTTTGTTGATGCCGGGTACGTTAGCTATGGCCTGATCAACGGTGAATGCCGATTGCTCATCCATCAGGCTCTTATTGACGATGGATAAGGACTGGGCATTTTCCAGATTGGCCAGGGGCATTTTAGCCAGGTCATCCGTGCGCCGACGCACCCAGTTATTCCCGTTTCCCGCTATGATCACATCGTGTAATTGGTTGGTAGAAAGCACCAGTTGAAGAGATACTTTTACCGTCTGACCTTCGGAAACGTCAACGGGCTGAAGCAGGGTCTCGTAACCCACCAGGCTCACTTCCAACGTATCATGTCCGTGGTGTATGCCCCTGAATATAAAATCTCCGGACTCGGCGGTCAACGCCATCCTGTCTGATCCCTTCAGGTGCACGGTCACCGAAGCGGCCGGCTGCCCGTCGGATGTATGTATAACACCCTTGATGGCGCCATTGGAAGATTGCGAAGATGCGATATAAGGTAGAAATCCGAGTAGCATAATCATTGCTTTTCTCATGTAGGTCCTTTTTTATGGAATGCAAAGGTAGAGACCTGCAATGGGTAAGCATTCCCGCATCGGGAAAAGTGTTTACGCGATCAGGAAAAGCCCTGGGTTTGACATCCGTACGAAATAAATTTTTCCACCATTGGTTATACCTAAGTGTATTTTTTTATTTTCATATAAGGTCCGCTATGATTTTATCTTTGACCATTTTCTTAAAAATGGGGACAGGATATAGGCGCCTCCGTTAGCCGAATAGTAAGCTTGCTCAGTTATGCGTTCATGGTATTGATCAGCATTTCTTTTCTGGTGGCCATCCCCCTTTCCTGGTGGGGCGCACACCAATGGCTGAACAATTTCGCAGACCGGACACCCATGAGTCGGTGGGTATTTGGCATGGGCGCCATGATCACTTTTGGCACGGCCATACTCACCTTAGGCTACCAGACCATGAAAGCGGCCAAATCCAATCCTGTTAACAGCCTGAGGGCAGAATAAAGGCCGCGCCCTTATAGAATTAACATGGACGAAAATGGCCAAAAGGTCAATTGGTTCAATTATTCCCCTATTTTAGCAGGTACAAATAACCCTCCAGTGAATCAGTACCGTGTTTTCTTCTGCATAGCCTGGATAGGATTACTATTACAGGCCTTCCTTACCCTGGCTGAGATAAATGCGATGGCCCTATATCCTCCCTTTAAACAAACGATTGAGTTTATCAGTGTGTTGGCTTATGGACTTGATTGGATATTATTGCTCTTTGTTTTTCATTACTACCAACAAAAGGGGTTTATTCCCTGGATCATCGCCTTATACGGAATCTTAAGTCTGGTGGAACCGGCTATTGACATCAGCCATACCCCCCAGGCCGCAGACCTCCTGAAAAATTCCGACGCCTATCTTTGGTTTAACATTTTCGCCAAAGCCCTTTTACTTTTCGTGATCATTGCCCTATTCAGTGTTCAAACGAGACCCATCATCTGGAGAACAAGGTGGATAGGCATTTTTGCCTTAATCGGCATGTGCGTACCGGTCATGTTGAATTATACCTGGAAAGGCCCCCAGGCCGCTCAGGTCGTACTCTATAGCCGTTTACTTAATGTGATACCCTTGATCCTGGTAGCTGCACTATTCCGCAAAACCAGAAGGGATAAGAAGGCTGTAAGCAGGCGTTACATGGAGGCCTCAGCGCGCACGTCCACTGGCGCGGTAGCCACCACTCCGGAAATGGCCGCGGAGCCGGATCATTCAGGATCTGCGAACCAATAACCGGAGCCCGTGGCCCCATGCAGGCCGGCAGCCCGTACCCTTTCTCAACCGACATCTTATTCCGCCTTATATGAACGCACGTAATTGTTTGCTCGCCTTATTAATATGCATTGGTCAGGGAGTAGCCGCCGGCCCCAACGCCTCCTCAACCGGAAACGTCAACGGAGGCCCCAACGGCACTTATGACGTCAGGGACTATGGCGCCACTGGCGATGGCAACCACCTGGACCAGAATGCCATCAATAAAGCCATTGACGCCTGTAATCAGGCGGGTGGAGGAACTGTCCTCGTGCCGGCAGGGACCTACCTTTGTGGCTCCATCCACCTGGAAAGCCATGTTCACCTCGTGCTGGATCCCGGTTCTGTGATTGTAGGAACCAGAGGAGACTCCAAGGCTTACGATACAGCAGAAACTTTTCCGGGAAAAGCCTACCAGGACGGTGGACATACTTTTTTCCACAATAGCCTGATCTGGGGAGAAAACCTGGAAGACATAGCCATCACTGGTACAGGTATCATCAACGGAGGAGGTATAACAGAAAACGACAAAGAAGTCAATGAAGGAGCCGTAGGCATAGCCGATAAAGCCATCGCCTTGAAGCTATGCAGGGGTGTGCTGATCCGCGATATCACCATCCTGCATGGAGGCCATTTTGCCATCCTGGCTACGGGTTGTGATATGGTCACCCTGGACAACCTGCTCATCGATACCAACAGGGATGGCATAGACGTAGATTGCTGCAACCATACAACGATAGTGAACTGTAAAGTCAATTCCCCTAATGACGACGCCATATGTCCAAAAGCCTCATTTGCCCTCAACAAGCCCGTTCCTACAGAGAACCTGACCATCAGCAATTGCCAGGTGTCCGGCTATGAAGAAGGGACCCTCTATAGCGGAAAGTGTATCCCCACGAACAGGGGATGGGCCAATGGAAGGATCAAGTTCGGAACTGAATCCAACGGAGGTTTTAAAAACTGCGTCGTATCCAACTGCATCTTCAGGTACTGTAAAGGTTTTGCTTTGGAAGAAGTGGATGGTGGAACCCTGGAAAATATTGTGGTGACAGGTTTGGTCATGGACCATGTTTGCGAATACCCCATCTACATTACAGTCGGTAGCCGTAACCGCGGGCCAAACGTCAGTACAGGTATTTTAAGGAACGTATCCATCAGCGACGTGATTGCCACGGAGGTGGATTCCCTCTGCGCCATACAGATCACCGGAGCCCCAGGATACAATGTTTCCCAGATCCGCTTGAATAATATCAGGATTCAATACAAAGGCGGAGGCAGCCTGGAAGCAGCGGCAAGGGAATTTCCGGAACTGGGAAAAGGATATCCTGAAGCTTCCAAGCTCGGCATTAACCCTGCTTATGGCATATTCATCCGCCACGCTTCCGATATTACTTTAAGGGATGTCATTTTCCAAACCGTGCACCAGGACCTCAGGCCAGCCTTGATTGCCGATGACGTGGATGGGCTTCAGATCATAGACTGCAAAGCACCCGTGATCAATAAGCAATCACTGGCCCATTACCATAAAGTAGCCGCACTGCTGGTAAGATATTCACCGGCCTTTGAATAATTTGGTACATTTATTCCAATGACTAGAAGGGTTTCCTTGAAAGATATTGCGCAGAAGGTTGGCGTTTCCACGGCTTTGGTATCCTACGTGCTGAACAATCAAAAGGTCAACCGGATCAATAAAGAACTGGCCCAAAAGATCAAGGATACCGCAAAAGAATTGGATTACCGCCCCAATCAGCTCGCCAAAAGCCTAAAGACGGCCAAGAGCCTGACCATAGGCCTGATCGTCTCCGACATATCCAATCCCTTTTTCTCCAACATTGCCCGTATCATCCAGGAAGAAGCAGATAATTCAAAGTATACCGTCTTATTTGGCAGTTCCGATGAGAGCGCCCATAAATCAGCACAGTTGGCCGATACCTTTATCAACCGGCAGGTGGATGGATTGATCATCGCTCCTTCAGAGGGGGCCGAAGAACAATTGGCTTACCTCCAGCGAAGAGAAATTCCCTTTGTCCTCATAGACCGGTACTTCCCCGCTCTGGAGACCAACTATGTAGCCCTGGACAATTACAGGGCTGCCTATGAAGCCGTTTCCCATTTGTTGGACAAGGGATATACCCGCATAGGCATGGTTACCCATGAAACAGGATTGTTTCACCTCAAGGAAAGGCGCTATGGCTATGAGGGCGCCCTCAAAGACCGCGGTATTGCCCCCCATCCGGATTGGGTCAAAGAGATCAGCCTCAAGCAGGCCAAGACCGCTATTCCTGAGGTGGTGGATCAACTACTGGGATTGGTTCCCCGTATGGATGCGCTCCTGATGGGATCCAATACGCTTGCAGACCTGACGGTGAAGCATATCCACGCGCTGGGCTATAAAGTACCCAAGGATCTGGCCATTCTCACCTTCGATGAGGTGGAATCCCTGGACCTGTTTTACGCTCCCATCTCCTATTTACGGCAGCCCCTGCCTGAAATGGGTCGGTTAGCCATACAAGTTTTGCTGGATAATATGGAGAAAAACAATACCCAACTGTCTCAGATCCAGCTTCCTGCGGAGCTGGTCCTGCGTGCATCCACCTGAGAGGCTGCCTATGTTTAATCGATTAACCTTTTTCGTACCTTTGTGTGGAGCATTTATAAGTTAAAATGTTAGTCTTATGTCCATCTTTAAACGAATAGGACTGATCGCTTCGGGCAGGAAGGTTCAAGACGCCGAGAGACTATCCGAACTAAAAGTCCAATATCCTGATGCAGAAATCATCTCCAACACAGATGAAATTATGAACGACGAAACGATCCAGCTCGTCTTCATTTCCTCTCCTTCCAGGGACAACCTGGATATGGCAGGCGAAGCCCTCCGGTGGGGCAAGCACGTACGGATAATCTAAGGGCAGCGCTGCAAGGGTGACTCTGCCACACAGGGATATCGGCTAGCGCTGGACGGACCCGCTTGTATCCAGCTTTTCCCAGATGACCTGGCCCAGGCTATCCACGCCTATGCGTATGCGTGTACGGCCAGCTGCGTCTCTGATGAACAAACCTACCTCCTTGTCCCGTGTTTTACCTAAATACAACCTTTCCACGGTGGGACGCTTCGCCCTAAGGGCTGCGTAGGCTTTAGCCACCGCTATGGAATCATGTACCTGAGCCAATGAGTCGGTCAGCCCAATGAGGTATTTCAGATTCAAATCGTCTCTCCTATCCCACATCCTAACCCCATATGACCTGGATCTGACCCCACCTATGCTGTCTTCATCATACTGCATTTGCATGATCTGGTCATTCCTATATTGATCAGTTGACAACTCAAATGAAGCCGCATTTTTGTTCCCCTCATACCCAAGACCCCCGCATTCTGTGCCATCGTCATTAAAAAAGATCAGGCCGGCTGAACGCCGCCTTGGTGACATTTCCTTTCCTTCTACGGCCCCCGGGTGCTGTTGGGCAGCATTGCTGATGACCAATTTCAGCGACCCATCAGGTTCTACGATATTGATGCGGTGCGCCGTCAGGACGTCCACCGTACCTTTACGGCCTGACTTAATAACATAGATGGCCAGCACTAAGACAACCAGGGTTAAGATGACGGCGTACCACTGAAGTATCTTTACCTGACGTGCAAGTTTGTCATTCATGAAGCGTAGTTTTGAAACGGAAAATACATTTTCTTACTTTGAATACCTAACTACTGCCGTATGCTTGGATCGTTTCGAAACCCTTTGCTTTTTTCTTCCTTGATAGGTTTTCTTTCTGCATGTTCCTCCAAACAATCTGCCGACCTGATTGTACACCATGGCAAGGTGTATACCGTGGACAGCGTTTTCTCGGAGGAGGAAGCCTTTGCCGTGAAGGATGGAAAGATTTTGGCAATTGGAACCGACTCCGACATCCTGGTGCACTATAGTTCCGCTCAGGTAATCGATGCAGGCGGAAAAGCGGTGTATCCAGGATTCATAGACGCCCATTCCCATTTTGGGGAATATGGACAGAGCCTGTTTTCGGTAGACCTGTTTGGTTCCACCTCTATAGAAGAAGTAGTAGAAAGAACAAAGAAATTTGCCACCGGGCACCCGGGGACCCCATGGATATTTGGAACAGGCTGGGATCAAAATAAGTTTACCGGAAAAGCCTTCCCCAACAACACCCTCCTATCCCAGGCATTTCCAAATACACCCGTTACTTTGATGCGGGTGGACGGCCATGCCATGATGGCCAACGATAAGGCCCTGGAGATCGCCGGCATTCATCCGGGACAAACGTTGCCCGGAGGGAAGGTTGAAACGGAACAAGGAAAGCTGACAGGTATTCTCATTGACAATGCCTGGAGACTCGTTGCCGTTAAATTTCCCAAACCCAGTCCGGCGGACGAAGTTGCCTGGGGCCTGGCCGCCCAAAAGAACTGCTTTGCACAAGGGCTGACCTGCGTGGCAGATTGTGGCATCAATACAGATCAGATCCAGGCCTATGACAGCCTCCAAAAGAGCGGAAAAATAAAAATGAGGGTATATGCCCTGATCATGGACAATCCGGCCAATTTGGCCTATTGGATCCCCAAAGGCCCCTATCATACAGACCGGCTATTTGTGCGGGGCATAAAAACGTATGCCGATGGGGCGCTGGGAAGCAGAGGCGCCTGCCTGCTGGCGCCTTATTCCGATAAACCAGCATGGACGGGCTACCTCCTGCATCCCATAGCCCATTACGACAGCCTCGCCCAGGCCCTGATCCATACAGACTTTCAGCTATGCACCCACGCCATTGGGGATTCCGGTAACCGGGTTATCCTTACAGCCTATGGAAAGGTCCTGGGCGGAACCAATGACCGGCGCTGGAGGATAGAGCACGCCCAGGTGTTGGCTCCTGAAGACATTGACTTGTTCGGGCAGTACTCCATTATCCCTTCTGTTCAACCCACCCATGCCACCAGTGATATGTACTGGGTAGCGGAAAGGTTGGGTACGGAACGTATAAAAACGGCCTATGCCTACCACCAGCTATTAAGCCAGAACGGATGGATGCCCCTGGGCACGGACTTCCCTGTAGAAGACATCAGTCCATTCAAAACCTTTCTAGCCGCCGTCTTCAGGGTTGACGCCAAGGGCTTCCCCCCTGGAGGATTTCAAAAAGAAAACGCCCTGAGCCGCCAGGAAGCCATACAGGGAATGACCATATGGGCCGCCAGGTCAGAATTTGAGGAAAAAGAAATAGGCAGTCTGGAGGTAGGGAAATGGGCAGACTTCATCATCCTGGACCAGGACCTCATGGATGTTTCCAGCGAAGATGTGCTTAAAACAAAGGTGCTGTCTACCTGGTCTGCCGGCCAAAAAGTATACTCCGCCCAATAACGTTTTTACGCAAAGCCATTCAAAAAACCGTAAAAACACTTTAGCATTTCCTGGTTAATTTAAATACATTAAGCCTTCCGTTCTCCTGAGAGACAGGGAACCAAAACCGGGTCAGCACGGCTACCCTGCAAACAACGGAGGCTACTATGAAAGAAATATTGAAATATGTGTACCATGTCCTGTTTGGAATATTCTCCTTAGTCGGTTCAGAGCTGACCAAGTTGCGATTCATATCCAGGGGTCATTACAATCCCGATACCCAGAAATATGAAGACAGCATTTCCGACCAGGAACGAATGACCGATATTCTGGAAGTGTTCAAACCCACCCGGGTTTTCTTTTTATTCAATGTCGTTTCCTTTATCATTTTCGTGCTGCTCCCTCAAGGCAAGGATGTGATACTGCTGGTGGTTGAAGACCTGTCCAAATTCAAGTTCACCTCCTTGCTTTCCCTACTGGTGGGTGTTGCAGGCTGGGCCATCCTGGCCGAATTTGGGGCGCGTTATAAAATCTATATTTCCGATAATTCAGGAAAAAGCCTGAGCGGCCCCAGGGTATGCTACCGTAAGCAGCTCCAGAAGTTCTTTTCCCTCTGGTATCTGCTCATGCCTTATTTCGTGGTGCTACTGAGTGTCATCGTAGTCACATTGAATAATATAGCCATCCAGAATTGGAACATATATATCCTATGGCCTTTCGCCATCCTGATGATCCTGCTCATCCTTTCTGCCAAGGGGCTATCCGTTTTTTATCTGGACAGAAGCTGGATAAATCGATTTACCAGCAGCAGCTCCTGGAAAGGCTGGTCCTCTTTCCTAAAATTGCCCCCGGAAGAAGCGATTTGGCTCAATAAGCTGTATGGCATCTACAATGATTACATTTTTACCATACGCAAAGAATCCTTTTACCTGAAAAATTCTTTGGAAGCTAAAGAGCTTTATGATGCTTATGCCAAATACACCGCGATAGCCAAAACGCTTCCCCTGGAAAGGTTTCCGGACGAAATGATACTCCCCCAGGAAAGGGCGCCCTATGATTTCCGGCCTCCGGTGCACTACGCTGATGAGTTTGAGCCCGATTTTACGAAGACGCCTTATACCTATGTATCCAATGAAGCCGGTTCCTATCGCTGGATCTACAAGAACAATCCCAGCTTTTACAAAACCCTGCACAAACAGATCAAAGTCATCAGTATCAGTTCTGCCCTCGTTTTTCTGCTTATTACCTTAAACTGGATCATTACCCCCGCCTTCCTTGGCGCTCCGGGATTGGTCTGCGTGGCCTTTGGTTGCTGGCAAGGGTTGTATACGGGCCTGCTCTATATCGATTGGAGGTACAAGCGCCGGCTGCCGTTCAGTGTCCGCTGGTTTTTGTTTATATGGCTGCTGTTCGTTTCTTTCATAGACATGGATCATCCGGTGCGCTATAACCAATATTACTTAAACGATACCCGGCTGAACCTGGATCAGCATTTCGGGCTCTGGATGGCCCACCATGCCGCCGATTCCGTTCATAGCACGCACTGGTCCTACAAAGATTCCACTCAGCAAGGTGGGAAATGGGTATATGACACCGGCCATGTATACCCTGTCATTTTCGTTACCGCAGAAGGCGGGGCCCTCAGGACAGGCGCTTTTACAGCCATGTTACTAGCCGCTTTGGCGGATAAATTTCCAGACTTCAAAAATGACATCTATGCTTTTTCCTCCGTTTCCGGCGGATCTGTAGGCGTAAGCTTTTTTAATGCGCAGAATTATTTGCAGATGGACTCTTCCATGGCCTATGAAAAAAGATACCATCGCAACGCCACCCGGGAGTTCTTTAGTAAGGATCAACTGTCCCCCGTCCTTTCCAAAATGTTTTATGGGGATATATTGGGAAATTTCTGGCCCCAGCATTTCAATAACCTGGATAGAGCGGTAGCCTTGGAAAAAGCCTGGGAAAATGATTATGACGACCTGTTCCATAAAGCCACGGATGACAATACCTATTCAGATGATTTTATGAGAACCTATACAGCCAATCCCCTGGCGCCTATCTGGTTTATCAATACCACCGAGGTAGAAAGCGGGTTGCAATGTTTCGTAACCAATGTCAAACCCGATGGCTTCCTTTTTTCAAGCAACCGGGATTTATTGGAAAACAAGATCAGGGGCGGCATCAATTACAGCACGGCAGTCAATTTTTCCAGCAGGTTCCCCCTGGTATCCCCTTCAGGAGCCATCCGGCAAAACGATCACCGCACCTTCCATTATGTAGATGGAGGCTATGTGGAGAACACCGGCTCCAAAACCATGCTCGAATTACTGGAAGTCATGAGAAACAACCTTCGCCTTCATCATATTCGTCCCTATATCCTCCAACTAAAATTCGGGACGGACACTAGTTTTTCATCCATCACCTTCCTTAATGAGATCCAGTCCATATTCAGTGGTATATACAACACCCGTGCAGGCAACTCTGATACCTACAGCGTGCTGCTCCGAAAATATGTAACCGATACCCTCAAAGGGCGATTTATCAGCGTTCCCCTGGATGCCTCCAGCAGTGCCGTTCCTATGAATTGGGTACTCTCCGAAAAAAGCATGGACAACCTGGAATCCGCCGTGGAATCCATTATGAACAATCCCCGCAACGAATTACACCGGAACCTCTACTTTTTCAACGGTGATTCTGCCGCCCTGGATTACAGGAAATTCATCCACCGGGATAGGAGCGACTGTGATACAGCCACCACCAGTAGCGAACTGCCGACGGTGGACACCCTCGGACATAAACAATAGCACTAGACGGACCCCGCCCGACAGGGCCAGCTCGATGTGATTCGGGCTGACAGGACCTCCTGGACGGGTCCGCACAAATAGTAAAACCGGGCTAGAAAGCCCGGTTGGATTCTTATATAGCGTCGGAGTACGGATATTAGAATCGTACGATCATGTCCATGGAAAACAAGAGCTGATGCTCCTTAGGAATGCCAATGGCATCATAAGGAACCACCTTGTCAAAACTCGATCCAATGGGATTGAAAGTAGTGTTCCAGTCATACCTGAGTTCAGGACGAACCTGAATCCAGGGGGTGAAAAAGTAGTTCACCCCTATGGTATGGCTGATATAAGTGGTTTTGAAACCTGTCTGCTGCCCCTGCACATCACTGAACAGGTCATTGCGCAAGGAGATGAAGGCTTTGGTGGACAAGAACATCTGGAAGTAGTTGACAAAACCGATCGACACATACTGGCATTTTGGTATTACGGCAACTTTGCCCTTACCGGCAATACCCCTTACTTATTGCTACCCGCTTTAGGTTATGACCAAAGGCGGCGCTCAGGCAGGGGCTATACCTTCGGACGCTTCAGGGGCGAAGACCTGATGTATGGGGAAACAGAATATCGTTTCCCCATTTCTATGAACACGGGCCTACTGGGAGGTTTATTGTTTGCCAACTGCACGACCACTTCTGACAAAGCGGAGCATATCTACCTGTTCAACTACATGCGTCTCGGCTATGGCGGCGGACTGCGCATCATGATGGACAAACAGACTCGTACCCGGCTGGAAGTCGAAGCAGGTGCAGGTGGAAAATCCGTGGGGTTGTACCTGGGAGCCCAGGAGACTTTCTAGTTAGGTAATAATCTTATCCTTCACCCTGGCCATAAACGCATCCTTGTAACTGGCCCCGATGGGTATGCCCTTATTGGAATCCTCCATGTATACCATGTTGTACTGTATCATGGAAATGTATTGAATAGCCAGCATGAAAGACTTGTGCACGCGCATGAATTTTCCGGCAGGCATCCGGGTTTCGAGCTCCTTTAGGCTGATCAATGACAGGCACTGCTTACCCTGACGGGTATAAAAACTTACGTATTGCTTTTGCCCTTCCATATAAACGATGTCTTCAATATTAATCCTGAGCAGCTTTCCCTTGGTTTCAGCACTGACTAAGATATAGTCATTTTCTATGGGAGCCGGGACCTTATCGTGGGGAAGTAATTTTCGGGCACTTTGCAGGAAACGGGGCAATGTCACCGGCTTCAGCAAATAATCCACTATATTATTGTCAAATCCTTGTATAGCATAATCCTTATATGCCGTCACCAGGACTACCCTGCACTTCCCATGAAGTAGTTGCATGAACTCAATACCGGACATATCCGGCATTTGAACGTCAAGGAATACAACATCTGCCGCTTTCTCCGAAACCATGTCCAGGCCCAGAACAGGATCTGTGGCGGACCCCACCAATTCCAAAAAACCGGCCTTGGCTATATGCATAGACAATAGTTCGATAGCGTGCAGCTCATCATCGACAATGATGCATTTGAGCATATCTATAGATTAATATTGATTTCTGCTGCATAATACAAATCATCTTCCCGGGTTACAAACTGGTGCCGTATACCATACATCAACTGAAGCCTTTGCCTTACATTGGCAAGCCCTATACCATGGGACAATTCCTTTAATCCCTTCTTCTTTTTGTTTTGGGTATAGAACCAAAGCCTACCCTTACTAACTTCCAACTTAATATCCAAAGGATGCGCCGGGTCATTGAGGTCACCATGTTTAAAAGCATTTTCCACCAGCGTAATGAGAATCAAAGGCGGAACGCGAAGCTCCGCATCATCCACGTCTTCCCAATAACGGATGTTCAACCGGTCACTGTAGCGCAATTGATTCATTTGAATCACGTTTTTCAAATGATCCATTTCAGCCGATAAGGCCACAAATCCCGATTTATCATCCTCCTGGTTTAAGGCATAACGCATGATCTCAGAAAGCAAGGTTACGGCGTCGGCTACTTCGGGATTATTCCCTACCGCTTTGGTATAAATAAAGCTAAGAGAATTGAAAAGAAAATGGGGGTTAATCTGATATTTGATGGCAGATAATTCCGCCATTAGCTTACCTTTTTCCAACTCCTGCTGCCTCACTGCTTTTGCCCTGAGTTCAATGTTGATCGCCATGGCCAAACTGACAAAAATAACGACCATACCTATCAGCACCTCCCAGAACAACCAATTGCCGAGGATAAGATGCTGCCTTTCTGCCACCCCGCCTGGAATCATAAATGCTCTGAAGTACTCATAAGCGGTCAACACAATGAAGAATGCGGCCAACTCAGCCAATTTCAATAAAGTTGTCTTGATCCGGCCAATGCGTATAATGGGTAAGAAAATAATATAAATCAGGAAATAGTAGGTGATGGTGCACTTGATAATATTAGTCACTATATCAATAGCCCAATCATTTGGGGTCCCGTAGTTCTTATACAAAGCCTGGGGTCCGGATAAATACATCATGCAAAAGACAAACAAGGCAAAAGCGGTATACCATGCCAGTATCGTCAGCCACCTGATAGCGTATTTTTTCATTCGTACATAAATTAAGGTTAAAAAGCAACACCCAGACCTGCATAACAACCGAAGACACCTTCAGGAGTCATGGCGAAATCCAATCGCAATAAAAGGCTGTTCTGGGGATAAAGCTGCTGACGAAGACCCAGGCCGTAAACACCTTTAATACCGGAGTGATATCCCTTGAAAAAATCGGTCGCTCCGTCTGCGGCTCCCGCAAATAAAGCATATCCAAATCTTGGGTCGGTATCCCTGAAATAAGACCTGTATTCGGCTTGAACGAAAGCAACCTGGTTATCAATATACAAATTCCTGTAAATTCCCCTCAAGGCCAGATCCGAGGTAAAATAGGGAAGACTGTAAAACGGTGGCGTTCCACCCCAGGTAAGATCAGCCCTGCCCTGAATAGCCAGTAATCTACCTGGAGCGCCCAACGGTATATATTGACGGTAGTCAATGAGGGTTTCGTCATACTGATAATTTCCGCTATAATACAGATAGCGCATGTCCAGCAAATGCCCCCTGTTGGGTTGCAGAATATTGTTCCGGGTATCCCACCTTAAGATTGGCCCGGTTCCGAATAAAGTACCACCAGCATAGCCATATGGAGCGCTATCGAGCTTATGCTGAAAACCAGCCTGGGTATTATGCCTTACATCATAGGCCACTCCCATACTAAGCGTCTGCCCTATATTGTACGAAAAGTTTCCGTCCAATCTAAGGTTATCTGAATAATAAGCATACTTGTCTTTGATGCTGGTCTGCTGTCCTATCCCGAAGTAGAAATTTCTGCCGTGTGCATTATAGCCAAGATCTGCGGCTATCCACCACTTTTTTACCCAATAACTGCTGGCGGACGCCCTTGCGAGGAAGGAATTCCCTCCAAATCCATAATTGAGCGAAGCGTTATACACCGAAGGTCGGTAATAGGTACTGGGTGTCACAGGTTGCACAATACCGGTTAGTCCAAACCCAAGCATAAATCCCATTTCCGGTGCGTAGCCAATAGAAGGGGAAAAAAACTTTTCAGCAACCGGCGGATGATAAGGCTGCAAAGGTCCGCTCACCGGATCCACGGGTTTGTTTGTGGTAAACAAAACGCTATCCTTAGGCAGGTCAATTACCCAAACCTGTTCTTTGGAGGAAGTCACGATACAGCGTTCGGGGTTAACCGGATCGAATACGGCCTTCTTTGCACTAATGCGCTCCCAATAGACCCTACCGGGTTCCAGGGTTCGCGCATCACTGGTCTTAATCTTGCCCAAGGATGGATAACAAATCAAAGAATCGTTGGCGTTGAGAGAAATGCCGCCCGTTAAGGTCGTCAAATGACTTTGGTGAAGCTTCTTCCAGGTGTCGGTGCTGTATAGCAGTAGTGTAGCTTTAAATGGATTACGGCTATCCAAGAGATAAACCCACTTACCCGTATGGCTAAACTGCACCGAGGAAACAGGGAAAGAAAAGGTGGTTATCAGGTGCATCTCAGCGGAAGCTACTTGATAGATTCGGGTTTTGTGCCTGTCAGATTCCACCAATTGGGTATGGTCAGGGCTGTAAACCTTTAATAAGGAAGCCTCAACGGCTTTCTGACAATACCCCCTGGTGGCAAAAAAGAGTAAAACCAGGGAGGCTGTCAGTACTAAATAGTTGGTCATGGCAATTAATTATACCACTAAACTATTCGGGCATGGCTGCTCCAGCAAAAAAATTGAACCAACTAACGTATACTATGAACGAATGAGGTGTTCCCCTGAACGAAACTCAAGCCATTACCGACCGCTTGCTGAATTTGGCCTTGTAATCCACAGGGGACAAGCCCGTAATTTTCTTGAATACTTCCCGGAAGGCTTTATCGTCAGCATAGCCCACCTCGTCCATGACTTCGAAAATGCTTTTCCTCCCCTTTTCCAGGAAGCTTTTGGCTAGCTCAACTTTCACCCGCTGCAAGTACTCCACAGGCGTAAAACCAACGGCCTTGATAAAGCGCCTATCGAAGTTTCTGCGACTAATGGCTAGCTTGGAAGCCAGGTGTTCAAATGAAATCTTTTGACTGACATTTTCCTCCATATAAGTCTGGGCTTTGCAGACCAATTCATCCCCATGCTCTTTGTGGGTCTCAAATATGTTATAGAGGGCCTGGGAATCTCTGCTGATATCGATCTGATACATCTTTGAACATAGCACAGCCGTATCCCTATCAAAATATTTTTCAATCAGAAATAAAATCAGGTTCAAAAACGAGTACCCTCCCCCACCTGTATATATCCCTTCATTTACCGTGATCAACTCATCCGTCATCAAATTCACTTTAGGATACATTTGTTTGAAATCGTGGGCGGAGATAAAATGCATGGCACAGTTTTTCCCGTCCAGCAAACCAGTAGCCGCCAGCAGGAAAGAGCCAGAACAAATACTGGCAATCTCCGTTCCCCGTTTGTATTGGTCTTTGATCCATAGGATGAGCTCCCTGTTCAGCTTCAACACGTCATTGTAATAATCCATGACAGAAGGGATAATCAGGATATCTGACTTATGTATATCATGCAGGCTTTCCGGATGTATGGAAAAACAACCCACCTCCAATTTGAGCTCGCTTACGAATCCCGCGATATGCACCTCCAACACAGGCTCCTTGCCCCTTTGCTGATAGATCCAATTGGCCCTGTTCAAGACCTCCAATGTACCCGTAATGGTACCCAGGTCTACAAAACCATCCGGCACGATGATCGTCACTTGTTTCATGGCAGAAATTTTGGATAAGATACCCATTTTTTCCGTCCAAATCAACCCAGGAAGATGGCCATTTTGCCCCCTTTCCTGCCGCTGAATTAGGCATAACTTTGAGCGTATGAAACGTCAGGATTTTACTACCTCCATACAGGTGAGTCAGGCTCCCGGAGTCGTATTCAAAGCGGTTAATCATGTTAGAGGATGGTGGTCAGAAGCCATAGAAGGAGCTACAGACCAGCTTGATGGCGTATTTTATTACCATTATCAGGACAAGCATCGCTGTACCATTAAAGTAACGGCACTAGTCCCAGGAAAAAAGGTAGCTTGGCTGGTACTGGATAACTATTTTCAATTCACCCAAGACAGCCATGAGTGGACAGGCACCACCATCCTGTTTGACATTTCAAGGGAAGGTAAACAGACGACACTTCAATTCACGCACAAAGGACTGACACCCAAGTATGAGTGCTATCCCATTTGCAAGGATGCCTGGACAACTTATATCCAAAGCAGCTTATATAACTTGATTACTACGGGAAAGGGAGCGCCAAATACAAAGGAAGGTTAAGTGGTCGGCTGATTTCCCTTATTTTTTCAGATAAACCGCCAAGAATCCTATGGTGGCAACTACCTGGCCTATCCAAAAAATAAACATCCATTTTATTATCTCAGATTTGGTTTCAGAAAGATTTTCTTTCGTTGCCATCCGTTTGTCAGATTCATAAAATTTCCCGTCGACATAATCTCTAAGAGATCGAAATTCTTTATCGACCTGATCAAATCTGGCGTCGACCTGAGTAAATTTTGTGTCAATCTGAGTAAATTTTGTATCGACATAAGCGAACTTATCGTCCATATGCCCTTTTAAGGATTGAATATCCTTATCCACCATCTCGTACTTGGAATCCCCTTGCTCTTTAAAGGACGCTATCTCCTTCTGCACGAGCGCATGCGCCTGCTCATGCTTATGAGCACCCTGTTCCTTTACAGCCTCATCGATCACCTGCACAAATTCCTGGGCCTGATCCTCCGGAAGGTGAAGGTTCTTTCTAAAGAGATTATACATCCTCAAATTTAATGGCAGATCCATACGCCTCATAAGGCTTTTTGATTACCGTTCGTTAGCAAAACTATAAACTTTATTTGAATGAACCATCAAAAGTCAAGCTTATTACACAACCTAAAAAACCAATTCTACTTATTACTATATACTAATAATCAATACCTTAAATGCCTATATGTTACTCCATAATCCTCCTTAAATATAGTTTGTAATACTGACGTACTCCGTAGAATCAAAGAGTCGCGAACCTCCGGAAAGGGGAGGCTTAAAAATTTCACCTGGAGAAACTAGTGCTTCCCAAAGGAACCTATATCAGCTGGATGTCCTGGTCCTTGACCGCACCTTCAAGCATTTGCTCCAACATCCCGCACTATGTATGATTCGCCTAAGTTAACGGACCAACGCGCCCACCAAGGCTACTCTGTTCTTAAACTTTTCACGGGATTGGACATAGCGGCCTTAATGGTTTGAAAGCTGATGGTAATAACGGCCATGGCCAGGCTGGCCGACCCAGCGATCGCGAACACCCATGGGCTGATATGAATTCGGAAGGCAAAATCCGTCAGCCACTTATTCATCAGCCACCAAGCTAGGGGTGAAGCAATCAACAGTGCAATGAAAACGAGCTTGACAAAATCAGCCGTGAATAATTGTACAATAGAGGCTACCGTTGCCCCCAACACTTTGCGTATACCTATTTCTTTTCTGCGCTGTTCGGTTGCCTGAACAATCAGCCCCAGGATGCCCAATGCAGCCAGGAACATGCTTAAGAAAGAAAAGAAACTGAATAACTGTTGGAGTCTGTTTTCTTCCCTATACTGCTTATCCAGCATATCGTCAACCGATTGCATATCGAGTAATTTTTCTGGGAAAAAACTACGCCACAACCTGGACACAGCCATGCTTACGCTTCTTTCTGTCCCTGGGGCTACCCGGATCAGCATGCCTCCGTATTGGGGGTCTTCTTCTGCAACAATAATGATGGGTTTAAGTGGGCTTCTGAGCGATTCATTATTAAAATCTTCAATGATCCCTATGGGAGAAGTCAGGGCCTGGTTAATGGGTGTATTCAGGTTTTTAATACCCAATACCCTAGCCGTATAAGCCGTTATCAGAGAGGATTGATGTCCCGCCCCTTCCGTATAGGCCTTCATATCCAGCCCCATAAGGGAGTCCTGGTTTAGGGCATCCATGGCAAAGGATGGATCAAAGGAGCGACCATTCAATAAATGAAACCCCATGGTCTTAGCCAGGTCTATATCCCCGGAAATAAAGCCCACGGTTAATGTATTTCCGGACTTAAATGGGTCATTGATATCCGTTGTCATATGCAATCCACCATAGGGCGTCCAGCTTGTAACGCTGGCACTCTGCACGCCTGGAATATGAAGAAGCTCGTTCTTGAATCCCTTTGCTTTATTATCCCATCCGATCATACCAATGTTGAGGAGATTATGTTTTTCGTAGCCCAGGTCCTTATTTTCCATGAAATGGACTTGCTGTTGAACCACCATCAGGGCGATCAGCACCAGAATAGATAACGAAAATTGGACGACCACCAGGCACTTCCTGACCACGTTTTGACTCGACAAATTAGTGGAGAGCAACCTCCCCTTGAGGGTATCGGCTGGTTGGAATCCAGAAATGTTCCAGGCAGGATAAAAGCCGACCAGGAGGCTAATCATAAAAACACTCAGGTAAGCCAGCGCAAAGAGCGGAGACCGCGAAGTAAATGTCACCGCCAGTTGATGGCCCAGGTATTTTTCCACCAGGGGCAATGCTTGTATGTAAAGAAGGGTTGCCCCTATAGTGGCTATACCAAAAAACAAGAATGATTCCGTCAGGAATTGGTAGACCAGTTGTTCCCTGCCCGCGCCCAATACTTTTCTCACCCCTGTTTCAGGCAATCGTTTGATGGCCCTTGCCGTACTCAGGGTTACAAAATTCACACAAGCCAGGACCAGGATAAGCAAAGCCACCCCGGAAAAGATGTAGATTCTGGTGATATCGCTTTTTACTTGCTGGCCATTAGCAAAATCACTTTCCAGGTAAACATTTTTGAGGGGCTGAAATTCATAGAGCAAAGGATGTTTTGCATTGACATAGCCCGCGTACCACTTATTAATTTTAGCCGATAGCCGGCTCATATCTGTGCCTTTCCGGACTAAGATATAGTTATTGTTAATTAAGGTACCTCCTTGCGCTTTACTCAACTGCTCGGTTCTGGGCTTATCGATAACAATGGCCTCCGCCCTGAATACGCTATTTGCAGGCAAATCCTTTATGATGGCCGTAACAAGATATGGCTGAGGCTTATTATCGAAACTAGGAACACGGTATATGGTCCGACCTAGGGGACTTAGACCTGGGAAAAATTTCTTACAGAAACCCGCTGTAAGTATAATATTGCTGACGCCTCCGACATAATGTTTGGCATCCCCATCCATGACCGATATGTCCAACATATCAAATATGGACGTGTCCGCCCGGAGTAGGGAAACGCTAACACCATTGGGATCCATGTTTCCAAACCGGAACCGGTCATGATCATTGTCAAGCTGTCCCGTGGTCAACACTTCTGGAAACGCCGTTTTCAAGGAAGGCCCTAAGCCTGCAAAAGAAGAAGTATTCCGGTCAAATATCCCCACCCCTCTTTTATTGACCGAGAGGATCCTATACAGCTCCGCACCATTTGTCCATTGCTTGTCATAGGAAAGGTCGTCCAGTACAATCGTCAGCATCAGCATGGAAGCACATAAGCCAATGGTTAACCCTATAATGGTAATGGCCGAGTAGGTTTTAGCATGCAGGGCGGTCCTCCAGGCTGTTTTGAGGTAATTTCTGAACATGCAGGTGGGTTTGTAGGATAAGTGGCCGCAACGGTTATGCCAATTTCCAAACCCTTTCCTGACAACCCATTCGGACACAGGGGGTTGGAAATAGTGCCCGGAAGCGGACAATATGTGTGCGGATTTTAATCCGTAGATTTAACTGATGGAAAACACCTCAGCACCTAATATTAAGCTAGCTGTCCCCTTTTTCGGAGTGGCAAATATGGAGGCCTCCCTCAGGTTCTATATGGAAGGTCTACAATTTAAGATGACTAAACAGTGGACACCCAGGGGTAAGATTGAATGGTGTTGGCTGGAGCGGGACAATGTGTCCATCATGCTTCAGGAGCCCTGGGCCATCCATACCCAGGATGACTTACCTAAATCCGGGCCCAACATCTGTTTCCAATGCGAAGACGCTATTTCCCTTTACCATGAATTTAAGGAACGGGGCTTATCGGTGACAGAACCCTTTGTGGGTAACGGGATGTGGGTTATCGGCCTGAAAGACCCGGACGGTTATAGGATGGAGTTCTCCAGTTTTACCGACGTAGAAGAAGAGACGAACTACTCCGAATGGTTGGCGGGGCTGCCGCCTGGTGGATGTCCATAGATTCTTCCGGAGCGCTACCGGGGTTGATGCGCAATTAACCTGTCAATCACCGCCCTCACCTCCGCCACAGGCCTTGCCTCCACGAGATGAGCCTGGGTCCCCAGCGGATCATCTATCCATTGGTCGCTTCCATTAGGAGCCACGATCATTCGTCCGGTCTTTAGCGTATAATAAGGTTGAGCACCCGTAATGGCAACAAGCACCGCCGTCTCATCCCAACTGCTTCTGCCGGCACTGTCCTCGGCCGCTTGGGGAATACTGATCCTGAATACATCTTTGACCGGATCTTGTTGAATGGCTGTATTGCTTACTAAGGGCAAGCCGCATTTGATCTTAACCCCGATCTCAAACCCGCTCAACACAACAGGTGTAGGCCAATGATCAAACACATATCGGGAAGCGGTACTATCCATAAAAACATTAAACTCCCATCCTGAAGGGAACTTGCCTGCCATGGAGACAAGCCGTACAACTTTTCGGCGGACAAGCTCCTCCCCGCTCAAAGGGGAATAGCTGTCAGCCTTTGTATGCAGCAATCCAGCCAGGTTGGTCAGGAAGCCCACGGTAATAATTATGACACTGTGATCGGGCTGCCGGGCAAGGATCTGCCGATAAAGCGTTACGGCATCAGCCACTTCGCTGTTCAGCTTGATCTTATGCGGATATTTAACCAGGATGCTGTCAGTCCAATGCTGGCTATCTTTCCGATTAACAGATGCTCCTTTAGGCACACCAATGGGAATTTCGGGCCGACCAAAATAGGTGTTGAACAGGTTGAGTACCGCAGCAATGCCTTCATATTTGTTGCTGGCCATGGTTGCCAGGATTTTTACTTTCCCGCTGTCCGCAAAGGCATGGAGCAAGGTAATGGCGCCTACATCATCATAGTCTGGACCTATATCGGAATCAAAGATCACAGGTAAGGGGCGGCTTTGGCCCCTGACCGACAGCGAGCCAGATAAAACGATTAACAATAGGCCCGTTTTTAGGCAATAGCGAATCGGGTGCATCGTCAAATCTACATCAAGCAAAATTCTCTTTCCATAGCTATTAATGCATCTGACCAAATAGGGGTCATCCATATTTCTAAGGTCGACAATTGTGACCTTAGAAATAGTCAGCGTTGCCCTTTCCTACTAGGCATACCAATAATTTTAGCAATACATAGAAATATATAGTTTTGATAATGAATAATTAACAGCCTATTTGCTAATATTCACTAAAGGAAAGAGCCCTTATTGTCTACTTTTATTCCTGAATAAAAAATGAAAAACTATCCATTATGGATTTGCCTTAAATACAGAAAAGAATATATGAAATCCGTGGTCATAAAGTGATGCTTGACTTCGACTTAGCCAACCTTTATGACACAAGTACGAGACGGGTAAAAGAAGCCGTCCGGAGAAATATCAATCGATTTCCTGGGGATTTTATGTTTGAATTGACACAGGAGGAATATTCATCTCTAAGGTCGCAAATTGCGACCTTAGAGACATGATGTTCAACTCTCCCAGATTTACGACGCCATCGAAAACATCCTAGATAAAAAAATCGTAGAAAAGACCTGGGAAGACCGGAATAAAATTGGGTTCAACTAGCAGGGTCATATTCAGTCTACACATTCTCTTCGATCACCTCTTGGGTAGCCAAGGTCTCCGCATCCTTTATTTCCGTATCCGGTCGGGATTTCCGGTTCAGCAGGAATCTGAAAAAAATAAGGGCCAACACAATCGAAATCAGGCCTGCACCTAATACCGTGGTAGGAGCGCCGATTATCCCTGCTACTTTACCAATCAACAGGCTACCGAGCGGCAACATGCCGAAGATAGCCATGAGCATAATCCCAATAGCCCTACCCCGCATATGAGGATCAGAACCAGTTTGGATAAGAATATTAGAGGCCGTATACTGCGTCATACCCCCGAATCCAGCCAGGGCTGCAAAAATCATAGCTAACGGAAAAAGCCGGATGAAGGAAAAGCCGATCAATCCGACGCCCATGACGACGGTACTGATGAAGAGTAAACGTTTCAGGTTGGTATCCGGCTTGCGGGAAGCCAGGAAAATAGTTCCCAACATAGCCCCAACACCCACACAACTGCCAATATATCCATAAGTCTTTGGACCTCCGTGAAAAACCACAGAGGCAAATTCTGGAAATAAGGTATTATAAGGACCCACCAGTAAACTGACGATAGCGACCATCAGAATGACCATGCCCAACGCACGCGTCTTAGTCACGTATTGGAAGCCTTCTACGAACTCCGTTCCAACCTTTTTGTCTTTTTTCTTTTGTTGATAAGGGGGAAGTTTCATTAGCAGCAGAGAGATGATGACGCCCCCAAAACTGGCGGCGTTGATCAGGAAACAAGCCGGGGCGCCCAAGGCTGCAAGGAACAATCCAGCCGATCCTGCACCCAGGATTTGAGCCAGGCTGGCGGTGGCGGTGGTCAGCGATATGGCATTGGGCAAATCCGATTCATCCGTCACTACTAAATGAATCAGCGATTGTCTGGCCGGAATATCGAAGGCATTAATGATACCTAAAATGACGCTTAAGGTTAGAATTTCCCAGGCCATGGCATGACCGGTATACACCAATGCGGCCAGTATTACGGCCTGTATCATGGAAGAGAACTGGGTAATCCGGATCACCGTAATTCGGTTGTACCTATCGGCTACCACCCCTCCCGCAAAGGAGAACAAAAAGGCGGGAAATTGTTCGGCAAAAAAGGTAACACCACTCATAAAGGTTGAATGAGTAAGGGAATAGATCACCCATACCACCGCAAATCTTTGCATCCAGGTCCCAAACTGGGTAACAGCCCGTCCCACAAAATAGAGTGAATAATTACGGCTCCGAAAAGCCCTGAATATGCTCAGTCCGCTAAATGAATTCATCGCCGTTATATTTTTGACAAAAAATGAAATAATGTCGAAAATGGGTCAAAAAAAATCAGCCCTTCAGCCACTTCACCACCATTTCTGACAATAATCGCAGCGCCTGATAGAGGTCATGGGGGTCATTGTGCTCGACGATCTCCCGCCTTAGCCCGCGGATACCACAGGAAATGAAAAAAACCAGCATATCCTGGTCCCCTGCGCCTATGAGCCGAATCTCTTTGCGACTGGCCGCATCAGCCAGGATTTCGTTGAGGATTACCCCTTCATGATAAAGGAGTTTGTTGTGGAGGCCAATCATTACCCTGGCATGCTTGGATTGTTCTTCAGCAGTCATGGCTGTCCACATGGTGTCCAGCACCCGCTTCCAATCTTCTGATGTCTTTATCTTGGTATAACAAAAAGCATAGATCTTATCCTCCAGTCCTTCCACTCCCTTTACGGCCTGACGTATCCTGATAGCCATTTCACCGGCTATCTTATCCATCACCCCCTGGTAGATCTCGTCCCGGCTCTTATAATAGTAATAAAGTGAGGTCCGACCCCGGCCGGAAGCACTGGCTATATCATCCATGGTTACCTTGGCAGGACCAAATTTCTGGTAGAGACGCAAGGCCGCCTGGAGAATTTCCTCCTGGGCTATTTCGTCTGAGTTTGAGGCTGCCTTCGTCATGATGGGACAAAGGTAATAATCCATTTTGACAAAAAAATAAATTTTGTCGAAAAAAAATTCCCGACGCTTGGAAAGTGCGTCCTTGAAGAGTGCATAGTCAGGATGCCGGCAATTCCTTATATTTAAACTAAAACCGTGTCCGTAGAAAGATTATTTGCCAACTTCGACAAATACCTTCCCCTAGACGATATAGAAAAGGCGGATGTATCCAAAAGAGTTATCGTACGAAACATCAGGCGAAGGCAGTTTATCCTACAGGAGGATGAGGAATGCAAGCATTATACCTTTGTTGCCGAAGGTTGCTTCAAAGTATATCACGTGGATAAGAAAGGGGTCGAGCATAATCTACAGTTCGCAGCAGAGAATGACTGGATCATGATCATAGACAGCTTTTATAACAAAAGACGGAGCAACGTACATATAGAAGCAATCGAACCCTCCCTCATTTACCAGTTGAGCCGGCCAGACTTGATTTATCTATTCCGAACCTACCCTAAATTCGATCGTAATTTCAGGGTAATCGTAGAGACAAGGCTCGCAGAACTGGAGCAAAGGTTATTACAAGTCATTAGTTCCACGGCGGAAGAAAGGTATCTTGCGTTTTTGGATCAGTACCCTGCCCTATCCCTACGGTTACCCAACACACAAATCGCCTCCTACCTGGGTATCACGCCAGAGTTCCTCAGTAAAATCAGAAAAGAAATGGTCGGTAAATAAGGTAATCTTAAACTAGATTAAGCCTTTTTCTTAAACTACCTTATAGGTCGGAGCCCTGCCTTCTTTCTAGCTTTGTCTTATGCATTACATAAAACAATTCAGGGAAAGCTTCGATCATAGAGCGCGTCCTTACGACTACGAACAGACCGTGGACATCAGCAAAACATGCCTTGCCGGCGTATCTTGCTACTGGTTCACCCCAAAACATCCTGTGTCAGATAAAATCATTCTCTTTGTACATGGGGGTGGTTTTAGCGCAGGCTCCATCCTTTCCCATGACAAAATGGTTACCCACCTCGCTGCAAAGCTGCAAACCAGGACCCTATTTATCGAATACAGATTGGCACCGGAAAATCCATTCCCTGCGGGTCTGGAGGACGTAGTAAAGGTTTACCAGAAAATGCTGGTTCAGTATCCAGACCACCAGGTCGATTTCATTGGAGACAGCGCCGGCGGTGGTCTGATCATCTCTGTAGTGGGGAAATTACTTTCCGGCAACATACCACTTCCGCATGCCGCAGTCCTGTTTTCCCCTTGGTACAACCTGCACTGCGATTACCCTTCTTATGAAGCCAATGCCCAAATTGATTCAACTTTGAACAAGGAGATGCTGAACATCTTTGCCCAGGCATATGCCGGAGCATTATCCCTGGACTTACCCAGCCCCTCTTCTATACCATTTACCCAATTCCCTCCGGTGCTGATCATGGTAGGAACCAACGAAATAGTGCTGGACGACAGCAAGTACTTTTATAATTATGTAAAGAACCTCCAACCCTTATCCAGGTTGACCATCTACGAAGACCAGCCACATGTATGGATGAAGAAAGATGTGCATAGTGAGGCTGCCCAGCGGGCATTTGAGGAGATGAAGGCCTTTCTCAAGGCCACAGCACCGGCTCGGTTATCCGGGAAAAGCGTTGGAAGACTTCTTTAACAACCAGATCTTTAATCCTGATACTGGGGACCATTATACCTTTAATCGATATGCGCATATGGGCTTAAATTTTCAATAAATTCATTATCAAGTATTTGCAGCCATTTTAAAATATACTAAAACGATTTGGCCTCCTTGCATAATTTGATTTTACCCTGTTATTTTCGCAATTTTATATGCTTCAAATAACCATATTTTATCACTAAAACAGATATGACAATGACTGAATTTGAACTGGAGCTAAAGATTGAGGGAATCCTAGGAGACTCCCCTATCTCATCCGGATTATTGGAAATATATAGATCGCTTTGAAAGGAACGGTTATCAAGTCCAACTAAATTATCTATGCCTTGATAAAGTACGAGATTGTTCCGTTAGGGTCGAGCAACGAGTTATGGAAGGAGGACACTATGTAGACCCAAGAACAATAAGAGGTGTCTATGAAACCAATCTAAAGTATATTAATGACTTTAAAGATACATTTAAAGTAATCGCGCTATACGATGGGATGCAAAAACCAACACTCTTGGCTAGAATGGAAGGGCATCAAGTTTACTTCGCCACTCAGAATGCCTTAAAGAAAAAATGGATTAGTGTTGGACTTCCTTCCATCGCACAAAAGATAAGTGAGTTCCTTAAGAACCACTAAATTAAGATGGCCACAAAGAACTTTAAACAGGCCATCCACCAAAATATAAACCGATTTCCCTCTAAGTTTTTGTATGAACTGCCCCTCTCCAGGTCATGCAGCACTATGCAGAGAAGGTCGAATTTACTGCCCAAACAGTAGTCACTCGCTGGGCCAAAGCCGACGGGACACTGAAAGGCAATGAAGAATTAAGGACAATAGCGCATAAAAATGACCTCGAAAAACGAGGGCACTGTCTTACGTGTTTGCGGAGAAGGTGGGGTTCGAACCCACGATACAGTGATTAGCCGTATAACCGATTTCGAGTCGGTCCCGTTCAACCTCTCTGGCACTTCTCCTTAAAGTCCTTTCGCAGCAGGCGCTGGCGGGAATAGACGCCAACCGCTGAGGTCGTGAAACGCCCACAGCGAAAGACGGCTAAAATACAAAATATCCGGAAATTAAACCTAGACCCACTCCACCCAAAGGCTTTGGCTCATCCAGGGAAGGTGAAGAAGCCTGATGTTCCATGGCAACCCGTTGAGGGCAATGACGTCAAAGGCTTTTTGCTCCACTTGCAATACCCAGTCTTTGCCTCGGGAAATCAGTTTGCCTTTGCGCTGAAGGAAGGATTCCCGGAAGGATTGAACACTACTATTGACCGGAACGCCATTAAGGGTCCATCGATAAATCAGGTCCTGAAGTAGTTCATCCGTTCCACGGCGATCCTCTTCCAGGTGCAGTGGGAGGTGAGCGGAAAGGGGATATCCGCACAGTATTTTATTAAGGGGTAGTAAGTACTCAGGGTGAAGTTCGTCAGGTTGAACAAGGTGCTGCATCAACAAAACTGCTTTTTGTTGGTATTGTTCCTCCAACCATACATCACCGGCGATCCACCCATTTCGTTCAAATAATTCCTGAAGAAAGGGTTGAAGCAATATCAAACCGGCGTTATTAATATACATGCATTCCGGAGCAGCCAAGGCACCTTCTGCCTTATCGGGCAAAAGAGCATATCCCATAAGTCCAGTACCACTCTGTACAGGCAAGGTAAATTGCCTCATCATGACCTGAATACGAGGGCCTATACCCTCCCTGCTGACGCCGGCCATGTATGGTAAATCCAGGGCAGACATCAATTTTTCTAAACGGCTTTCCTCCAAATGTTCAATCCAGCGAATGAGGTGCTGGCTGCCGAGCTGATGTAGTAAATAAAGCAGGATGCCCGTCTCAAAACGGCTATAAGTATCAAGGGATAGCCTCCCTCGTGTATAAGAAAGGACTAGCAATACCGTTTTCCAGCGTAATAATTTAAGATCAGCCACAAAAGGACCTCCAAACCAACTAATCCAACGACTCACCATCCCACTTTCCATGGTATGGGCGTACAGGTCTTCCAACAAAGCATCCCCAAATTGAGAAAGTAGCCTGGGAAGGGCATGCGGGTTTACCACCAATACTTCCAATAGCTTATGGCAGAAAGTATTTCCGTTCATAGAGTAGCCAAAGAAATGAGACTCTCTCCTTATCTTCTCCAGCAGTTGATCCTGTACTTTCTCCAGGCTCCAATCACTGTTTGGGTGAAATGGTAGGATTCCATGTTTTACAAAAAACAAAAAAGCGGTCTGCTGATCGGCCAAGCTATCGTCGGTGGATGTTCCGGAGCCTCCCGGAACGGATGAACTTGACGAGGTCGATTGAGCCGATGAACTGGAGGAACCTGATGTACCAGGAGTTCCCGAACCACGCGGAAGAGAGGACGAAGAAGAGGATACCTCCTTTTGTTTTGCATAAAGCCATGACGTCAACCCTAGATCACCAGGGGCAGCACCAGCAGGGGATAAGCTATACCTACCCATTTGCCAGTCAACGATTCCAGAAAAAAGGCGTTCTTTCATCAAAATCAAAGTACGCAAATGCGCCAACGCAAGGCAAGCGTAGAATTACCTATTTTACTTGAGGGTATTTTGCAACACAGACGTCTTCCCGTCAATGTTTTCAGGATTTGGCAAGCCCAGGATTTTAGTAATTAGTGGATAAACATGCACGTTCTCAAAAGCCTTTATTTTCTCTCCGGATTTAAATGCAGGCCCCCACGCATAGAAAGTAGCATGCATTTCCGGAATAGCGGGATCGAAGCCGTGTTGTCCATAAGGGGCGTGGAATCCATCTATGTTAAAATAGTGGGGTAAATGGGGAACAATGACCATATCACCTACCCTTCCATATACATCATCCTTTTTTCCATAGTGCCAGCGGGAAGGCAGGTCGGCCGCCAGATACACATCAAAATCCTTGGCTTCGGCCTTTAAAGTCTGGTATTGAGGTTTGATATCGGCTTTGTTTTTTGCATAGAGGTGCAACAGTGCTTCACCATGAGTGACAATGAATTTGGTTGTATCCAAACCTTCTGGTAAACGTAGGGCATGGGCCGTATCCACTGTCGTCATGCCATGGTCGGAGACAAATATGAAGTTCACGGGCAGATCCAGGGTGCTTACCGCATCCACCAGTTTACCCACTGCCGCATCTACCTGCTGAACAGCGGCCTTGGTCTGCCACGCATCGGGTCCGTAGCTATGTTCTGCATGGTCCACCTGTGGGAAATACACCGTAATGAAGTGAGGTCTCCGGTCTTCAGGCAGTTCCAGCCAGCTCTTTATTATCTCAATGCGGTCATCCACTGGAATGGCCTCATTGTAATGATAATAATAAGTGGGTCTTACTCCCTGTACGGCAGCTTCTGAACCCACCCAATAGAAACTGGCACTGAGCATTTTGTTTTGTTCTGCCAGCACCCATAATGGGGTACCACCATAAAAGAAACTATCTCTGTCGGTCTTAGGATTTTTATAACTGTAAAAGCTTTTGCGGGTAGTATCGTAAAAATAATTATCCACTAAACCATGGTGAGCAGGATACATGCCTGTAACAATGGTATAGTGATTGGGGAAGGTCAGCGAAGGATAGGATGGAAACATATACTCAGCCTGCACGCCCTGACTCCTTAACTTCAGCAAATTGGTGGCCTGGTATTTATCCGCCAGGTCATAACGGAATCCATCTGCGGAAATTAAGATGACATAAGGTTTTTTCTCTTGCTGAGGGCTATTAACCCTATCCCAGGTAATGTATTGGGTGGTATCCTGAGCCAGGGAAACCAGGGG
>CAJCIQ010000120.1 GCA_903970475.1 Beijerinckiaceae bacterium | reverse complement strand
ATACCGGTTCAAATCAATGACTTCATATCCTTCAGTCAGGCTCCTTTCATAAGAGTGTACGTCATAAAGCATTTCGTACAAGCGCTCCAATTCAAGATCCAGTGACCTTTGGTTCACATAATCATGTTTGAAAAGTAATAGCAAGTCTCTCTTATTTTTCATACCTGGATGGATTTAATAGCCCACCATGCCTTTTTTACTTGGACAGCCACAACCGTGACGTGACGAACTGCAACTGGCCAATGCTAAACACAATACTAATAACAGTCCGGTTAGGATTTTTTGCGAAGTCTTCATATTAGGGAGTTCTAAATTAACTATTTTTCCCAACAAATCAATTTTTAGTGAAAATTCAGCAACCTGTTCCTATCCGTATCCTGGTGGCTCCTTTGGACTGGGGATTGGGCCATGCGACCCGTTGTATTCCCATCATTCGTTATCTCCAGGAGAAGGGTTGCGAGGTTCTGGTTGCCGCCGAAGGTAAAATTTTGGAACTGTTGAAATTAGAATTCCCTAACCTGACCTTTGTGGACCTAAGGGGATATAGGATCAAATATGCAGCTACTAAAGTCGGCCTGTTCTTCAAAATTATAACCCAAATCCCACAGATTTTGCAAACCATTCGTTATGAGAAAAAATGGCTTGACCAGTTTTTGAAAGCTCATGCGATCAATGCTGTGGTTTCCGATAACCGGTTTGGACTATATAGTTCCTCCATTCCTTCTGTCTATATTACCCATCAATTAAGAATCCTGGCGCCGGGTGGAGGTCCTGCCGAAGCTTTTCTACAGAAACTCCATTACAAATACATCAATAGATTCCAAGCCTGCTGGATTCCAGATGCCAAAGACATGCCAAATTTGAGTGGGGTCTTAGCCCACCCCAAACACTTACCCAACATACCTGTCAGCTATCTGGGTCCACTTTCCCGTCTTCAAAAGCACCCCTCCTCCATTCAATATCCCGTACTTGCCTTGCTATCGGGTCCTGAACCACAGAGAACGTTGTTGGAGGATGTGATATTGCAACAGATCTCCCAGACAAATGTTAAAGTGGTATTGGTCAGAGGACTACCACAAGGGGGGCCGGCCAAGGAGAACTCCCTTCTTGTAAAATTGAAAGAATCTGGCAAGCTGAGTGTATATAACCATCTCCCATCGGAGGTCCTGGGCAACCTGATTCAAGCCTCAGAATGGGTCATAGCCCGCACGGGTTATACAACGGTCATGGATTTGGTTCACCTGGGTAAAAAAAGCGTCCTCATCCCTACCCCAGGTCAGACCGAACAGGAATACTTGGGTAAGTATCTAAAGCAAGAGGGAATCGCTTATACCGTCTCTCAAGATGGCTTTAGCCTAACCCAGGCGCTCACGGAAGCCTCCCGGTTTCCTTATAAACTCCCCCAACCATCCATTGCTTACAAAGAAGTGATTGATCAATGGCTGGATACCCTCGGGTGATCATCCGTTCGTCCATCCGGTTTGGCCCTCATCATTCTTCCTGATGTGTTGATCGTTAAATATTTATCTTAATCGCTGTTTTCAAACAATAAAACGAGACAATGAGAAAACTTCTATTAACGCTAGCAGCCCTGATGGCTATTGAAGCCGTTTGGGCTCAGGAGTCTTTCCCAGTGAACGGGGTAGCGGATCCAAGGGAGGGCTGTTATGCCTTCACCCACGCTACCATCGTAAAAGATGGACAGACTACCTTAAAAGATGCTACCCTGCTGATCCGTAAAGGAAAAATTATTTCAGTTGGAAAAGCCGACGTCCCAGCAGACGCCGTGGTCATAGATTGCACCGGCAAATACCTCTACCCTTCTTTCATCGATGCCTATAGCGATTACGGGGTACCTACTCCCCAAAGGGAAGCCAGACAATTTAATTTCAGAGGTCCTTCACAAATAGAGTCCGATCAGAAAGGCGCTTATGGCTGGAACCAGGCCATCCATACCGACGTAGACGCCATACGCCTGTTTACCGTGGATGAAGCAAAGGCCAAAACACTCCGGAGTTTAGGCTTTGGAACCGTCTTCACCCTTCAGAAAGACGGCATTGCCAGGGGCACCGGTGCCGTCGTCACCCTGGCGGAAGAGAAAGAAAACCTCGATATCGTCAAAGAAAAAGCCGCCGCCGTCTACTCCTTCAACAAAGGAACCTCCACCCAAAGCTACCCCAGTTCTATGATGGGGAGTATTGCCCTGCTCAGACAAACCTACCTGGACGCCGCCTGGTATAAAAACAGTCCTCCGGGAGAAGGCCTGAACCTTTCTTTGCAATACTGGAACGAGGAGCAAAGCCTCCCCCAGATCTTCGATGCTTCCGATAAATGGAATGTGATGAGGGCAGACAGGATTGGAGACGAATTCGGCGTCCAATACATCATCAAAGGTGGGGGCAACGAATACCAGCGCATGGAGGATATGAAAGCCACCAATGCTTCTTTTATCCTACCGCTTAACTTCCCCGATGCCCCGGAAGTAGAGGATCCCAACGATGCCCGTTTTGTCTCCCTGGAAGACATGAAGCATTGGGAGCTTGCCCCTACGGAAGCCGGCGCTTTTGAAAAGAAAGGAATCACTTTTGCCCTGACCACCGCTGACCTGAAGGACCCCAAAACCTTCCTCAGCAACCTGCGCAAAGCCATGGACTATGGATTAAGTGAAGCAGCCGCCTTTGAGGCCCTGACCAAAGTCCCCGCAACTTTATTAGGCGTGTATGATAAGGTAGGAAGCCTGGATGCCGGTAAGCTGGCCAACTTTGTCATCACCAACGGTCCCATCTTCGGTGAGAAGACCAGTTTTCTGCAAAACTGGGTACAAGGCATCCGCTACGACGTTAAGAACGCAGACTGGAATACCATTTCTGGTACCTATACCCTCAACCTGGCTGACGCCTCCGGTAATCACCAGACCTATACACTGACCGTTAAGAATACCACTTCCGGCTCCATCGTGCAAAACGATACGACCCAGGTGAAATTGGCCTTCGATGGAAAACTCGTTAAAATGAGCTGGTCTTTTGGGCGCAAAGCCAGGACCTCCATCCGCTTAAGTGGAGCCACCACTGATAGCCTTTGGTCCGGAACAGGACTCGATACAGCCGGCAACCTCCTTCAGTGGACCGCTAGCCTTACCCAGGCCACCGCGCCCGTTGACTCCGCAGGGCGCCGGAAAATGCCCCTGCATTTGGGCAAACTCACTTATCCCATGGATGGATATGGTTGGGATACCTTACCTAAGCAACAAGCCATCCTGATCAAAAACGCCAGGGTATGGACCAATGAGGCGCAAGGCCGCCTGGAAAACACAGACGTATTGGTGCGCAATGGAAAAATTGCCGCCATCGGCCAAAACCTTTCCGCTGCTGATGCCTTGGTCATCGATGGTACGGGTAAAGAACTTACCCCAGGTATCATAGACGAGCACTCTCATATTGCAGCCGCCTCCATCAATGAAGGAGCCCAATCAGTCACTTCAGAGGTACGTATAGCAGACAACCTTAATCCAGACGATATTCAAATTTATCGTCAGTTGGCCGGTGGAGTAACAACCTCTCATATCCTGCATGGTTCCGCCAACTCTATTGGCGGCCAGACCCAACTGATCAAACTCCGCTGGGGCGTCGATGATACTTCCCTGAAATTCAAAGGGGCAGACCCCTTTATTAAATTTGCCCTTGGAGAAAACGTAAAACGTACTACCTCCTCACAAAACAACCGTTTTCCCGACACGCGTATGGGTGTGGATCAGGTATTTGTAGACGCCTTCCAGCGCGCCACAGATTATGAAAACGCACTCAAGGGACCCAATGGAAAGTTCGTGCGCAGGGACCTGGAATTAGATGCGCTGGTGGAAATCATGAACCACAAACGCTTTATCACCTGCCATTCCTACGTCCAGAGTGAAATCACTGCCCTTATGCGGGTAGCCGAACATTACGGTTTCAAGGTAAACACCTTCACCCATATCCTGGAAGGCTATAAAGTAGCCGATAAGATGAAGGCCCATGGAGCCAACACGTCCACCTTCTCCGACTGGTGGGCTTATAAAATGGAAGTACAGGACGCCATTGCCTACAACGCCTCCCTGATGCACCAAATGGGACTCAACGTCTGTATCAACTCCGATGACGCAGAACAAGCCCGTCACCTGAACCAGGAAGCGGCCAAGGGCATCAAATACGGAGGAATGAGTGAAGAAGACGCCTTTAAAATGGTCAGCCTCAACCCTGCCATAGCGCTTCACGTCGCAGATAAGGTAGGCAGCATCAAGGTGGGAAAAGATGCCGACCTGGTATTATGGAGCGCCAATCCCCTGAGTATTTATGCCCATCCTGAAAAAACCATCGTAGACGGAACCATCTACTTTGACGTAGACAGGGACCTGCAACTACGAAAAGACATTAGCGCAGAAAGGAATAGGTTGATCGCCAAAATCCTGGCCGAAAAATCCGGAGACACCCCCGGAGCCGGAGGCCCCCGTCGATTCCGACCCAGTTATGAAGTACTCTTGAGTTGCGGAGACCACGATCACCACAATGGACTGATCACCGTAGATTACCAGGATGGTGATGATGACGGCAAATAAATTTTCACCAAAAATTGATCACACTATGCGTAAAATATATATTCCACTGCTGACCCTACTCACTTCCGGCTACATAGCCAAAGGCCAGGCAGACATTTACCCCGCCCCCGCTGAAAAGGGTAAGATATTCATCAGCGGAGGTACCATTCACGTAGGCAATGGCCAGGTGATTGAAAACGGGTCAATAGAAATCGACAATGGAAAAATCGTACAAGTAGGCCAGAATATCACTCCAGCAAACGGAGACAAAGTAATAGACGCCAAGGGCAAACAAATCTATCCAGGACTGATCCTGCCCGTAACAGATTTAGGCCTCAAAGAAATTGCTGAAGGCGTACGCGGAAGTAACGACTTTGAAGAAATCGGAGACCTCAATCCGGATATACGGTCTATTGTCGCTTACAATACCGATTCTAAAATCACCAATACCCTAAAGTCCAATGGCATCCTGCTGGCCGGCGTCACCCCTGAAGGCGGTTCCATCAGTGGCTCTTCTTCCGTCGTTCAACTAGACGCCTGGAATTATGAAGACGCCGCCTACAAACTGGACAACGGTATTCACGTCAACCTGCCCTCCTTCATTCCCAGGCCCCGCAGAGGATTCGGTCCCAACAGACCCGAAGCTGGTGATGATCCTACCGCCAAAGCCTTGGAGAAAGTGGAAGAACTAAAGAGCTTTTTCCGCCAAGCCAAGGCCTACCTGGCCGAATCAACCCACAAACAAGTCAACATCAAGTTTGAATCAGTCAAGGGATTGTTTACGGGACAGCAGCGGTTATTTATCCACTGCGAAGAAGTCAAACAAATGCTCATCGCCGTCGACTTCGCCAAAGAGTTCCACTTCAACTTAGTGCTCGTAGGCGCAAGCGACTCCTGGTTAGTGGCAGACCTATTGGCTCAGAACCATATCTCTGTTATTTTGGACCAGGAACACGCCCTGCCCAATACAGTAGACGATGACGTTGACCAACCCTACAAAACCCCTTACGAACTACAAAAGGCAGGTGTTTTGTTTGCCCTCAATGACCGTCACGATGAAACCCGGTACCGGAATCTGATGTTCAACGCCGGAACCGCAGCCGCTTATGGTCTGACCAAAGAGCAAGCCCTACAAGCCATCACCCTCAACAGCGCAAAGATTCTCGGTATAGACGATCGCACGGGCTCCCTGGAAACCGGTAAAGACGCCAATATCGTCATCAGCGAAGGAGACATCCTGGATATGCGCACTTCCATCGTGACCTACGCCCTTATACAGGGCAGGGAAGTCAGCCTGGATGACCACGGCAAACAGCTCTATGCGCGCTACAAGTATAAATATGGATTGAAATAAGCGGGATCTCGCATCGGCCCGTCACACGTTGGCGCTGCTCGCATGACATAGGCGGCTCTTCGGGGCCGCCTATTTGTTATTTCCCGGCGGTTGCCGCACCCGTGGTGCGCTATTTTTGGCTGTATCGCCTTAGGAGCCGAATTGAGGCTTCGGTGCTTTAGGATAATCTAAGAACCAGAATTTTTTGGAAGCTGTCTTGAAATCTGCCCAGGTATTGGATTCCACCTGAACCCCAAACACGGCACTGGTCGGCATATTATCCAGCCTGATGGCTGTTGGCGCAAGTTGATTGACGAATTCGGTAATGCCTGGATTATGGGAGAAAACAGCTATGGTGTTGTACAATGAATCGATCCCGGAAATAACCTGGTAAAAAATAGCCGCCTCCGCATGGTATAGCTCCTCCTTGTAAAGTATTTCTTCCGGCTTAAAGCCCCACTCCCCTCCGAATAATTTTGCTGTACTACCAGCACGCTTGGCAGGACTGGAAATTAACAGGTCAGGGACCGCATGAATTTTAATGAGGCGCTTAGCCATTGCAGGCGCATCCTCCCTCCCACGATCATTCAGCGGGCGATCAAAATCTTTGACGTCCCCCGTGGGCCACGCGCTTTTTGCATGCCGTATGACAAGGAGTTTTTTCACTAGTATCCGCGTACGTTTTTACCTTCCAGGTAATTGATCAAAGCCTTATTAACAACCCTATTGCCCCCAGGCGTGGGATAGTTACCCGTAAAATACCAGTCACCCAGATTAGTCGGGCAGGACTCATGCAAGTCTTCGATGGTTTGATAAATCACTTCCACCGGAATCTTCAGCCCCGGAGGCGTGATCAATTCAGCGATCTTGCGGGAGATCTCTTCCGCAGTGAAGGAAGCATAAATCTTCTTCACCATATTGGCCGTATGCAAAGCGTTATTACGCTGAAGTTCTTTACACTCCTGATACACCTCATCCAACACGTATTCCATACCCTTATCCTTGAGCAAGGCAATAGCTGCACGAAAGGCAATGAAGTCTCCCAGCTTACTCATGTCGATACCATAACAATCTGGATATCGGATCTGAGGTGCAGAGCTAACAATTACAATTTTAGTTGGCTCCAGACGAGCCAGCATACGGACGATGCTCTCCTTTAGGGTAGTTCCCCTCACGATAGAGTCGTCGATCACCACCAGAGAATCCACGTTACGCTCCACCGTTCCATACGTGATGTCGTAGACGTGCTGAACCATTTCATTCCTGCCAGCATCCTCCGTAATGAAGGTGCGCATCTTCACGTCCTTAATGGCAATCTTTTCCACCCGGATGCGCCTATTGACCATTTCAGCGAGTTTTTCCTCGTCAAAATCTTTACCCCAGGAAAGAATACGCTCCACCTTCACTTTATTGAGGTAAGCTTCCATTCCTTTGAGCAGGCCATAAAAAGCAACTTCAGCCGTATTGGGAATAAAGGAAAAAACAGTGTGTTTAAGGTCATTGTTGAGGGTTCTCAACACCGGTTCGCTTAGATGACGGCCCAGGGCTAACCTTTCATTATAGATCTTTTCATCGTTGCCTCGGGAGAAATAAATCCTTTCAAAGCTACAGGCCCTTCTCTCCTTAGGCTCCAGGATCTGCTCGATGGCATATGTCCCATCCTCGTGCACGATCAGGGCACAACCCGGCATCAATTCCTGAACCTCATTTTCTCCCACGTTGAAAGTAGTCCGAATCGCAGCCCTTTCAGAAGCAGCCACGATCACATCCTCGTGGATATAATAGTACGCAGGCCGTATCCCATTGGCATCGCGCATCACAAAGCTCTCCCCGTTTCCGACCAACCCACCAAAAGTAAAGCCCCCATCGAATAGCGTAGTAGCCTTGCGCAAGACCCTTGATACATCCATCGCCCCAGGATGCTGCTCATCTTCATTTACCAGGAAATGATGAATCGTCTCCAGCATAGCCGCCAGGTCACTTTGACGCTGGAACTCTCCCGGGTCTATATTAATCAGTGAAAAAAGTTCTTCCGTGTTCACCAGGTTGAAGTTCCCGGCCATAACCAGGTTCCTGGATTTAATCGTGTTTCGCTTAATGAAGGGATGGCAAAACTCCACATTATTCCTACCCTGGGTTCCATAACGCAAGTGCCCCAACAGGACCTCACCCATGGCCTGGATATGGCCCTTCATGATTTCCGGATGTTGAAGCAGGTCAGGCTGATACCTTTCCAACTCCTGAATCTCCTGGGAAATTTGCGCAAAGATATCGGCGATAGCCCTGGGTGCATTACTCCTCAACCTGTACAGAAAGGGGTTTCCCGATTCCGTATGCAATTTGATCGTGGCTACGCCTGCTCCATCCTGACCCCGGTTATGCTGCTTCTCCATCAGGAGGTAGAGCTTGTTGAGACCGTACAGTACGGTGCCATACTTTTGTTTATAGTAGGAGAAAGGTTTCCTTAAGCGAATGAATGCAAGACCGCACTCATGTTTTATCTCATCACTCATGAACGGGAAATGAAGCCGCAAAGCTACACCAATATTATCTCGGTGCCAAAGAAAGGCTACCCTCCTAGGTTCCTTTAACGAGCCATTGGCATTTATAGCTGATTTCCAATAATTTAACCAATTGTTTGGGTCGATATGCCAGATAAGTTATCTTTGCCAGCTCAAAAATGACTCCGTAGCTCAGTCGGTAGAGCAGCTGACTCTTAATCAGCGGGTCCACGGTTCGAGCCCGTGCGGGGTCAC
>CAJCIQ010000119.1 GCA_903970475.1 Beijerinckiaceae bacterium | reverse complement strand
ACGGTCCACCAACTATGGGATTGATTGAGGCTGTCGGCCTTCCGTTCCAGATAAAAAAGGACCTGATGGTCTATAGAGCTTACCGGATAATCCCCTGGCGTAAAGGTTATATCATAATTCTGCTCTATCCCTTTACGGTTAACAAAAGTGTTCTCCTGAGGGGAGTGGTAATAATTCCATTGAATGGGTATCAATGCAATTAAGAGTGCCGTATGCCCATCGGTAAAGATGACCTCCTTCTTTATGCTTACATAACGCCCGTTGGGAAGGTCCGCAAAATTACTTCCATACCGGCCGCCAATGACGGCCTTGTCAGGCATGACGGCATTGGTGCTCCAAAAAATGGGCTGGTTTGGGGTGGCGTTGAAGGTTGGATATAGATAAACAGAGAAAGGAGCAGTGCTGAGCCGTATTAAATCATCTTGGGAATAATTTCCAGAATACACCTTGGAAAGTAAGGTCCTGTCCTGGGTCAAATCCTCTACCTTCCGCTCATTTTCATTGATATACGACTGGAGAGAACGCGTAACCCCACCGGAAGAAGAGGTATAAGACCAGTAGTTACTGATGACAAAAGACAGCGTAAACAACCAGGCTGATATGATCAGTAAATAGCCCTGTTGATATATAAAATGCCTGAAAGTACCTTCCTTAATCATGAATGTTAGTTACGGCTTTCCCTTTTTGCCTGCTCCCAGAGCAGGTCCATGTCAGCCAAGGTCATTTCTGAGAGGGTTGTGCCTTTTTCTGCGGCCAGGGCTTCCATGCGGGTAAACCGTCCAATGAATTTTTTATTGGTTTGTTCCAATGCGTTCTCCGCATCTATCTTCAAAAATCGTGCATAATTTACCAGTGAGAAAGCCAAATCCCCCCATTCCTCTTCGATCTTAATAGGATCTCCACTCTGAATGGCCTCGGCCAGCTCATTCATTTCCTCGTCCACCTTTTCCTTGACCTGTTCAGTATTGTCCCATTCAAACCCAACTTGTTTGGCCTTTTCCTGGAGTCTCATCGCCTTTACCAGTGCAGGTAGGCTCTTGGGAACCCCCGCCAGCACAGACGTTTTACCCTCTTTGAGCTTCAGCTTCTCCCAGTTACGCTTTACGTCTTCCTCGTCATTGACCTTCACATCCCCATATATATGCGGGTGTCTGGCCACCAGTTTATCTGAAATCCCCTCCAGGACTTCGCTCAAGGTAAACTTTCCCTGCTCTGTCCCAATTTTGGCATAAAATACCAGGTGCAAAAACAGGTCCCCCAATTCTTCCTTAATCCCCTTCCAATCCTCAGCGGAAATCGAATCAGCCAGTTCATACAACTCCTCTATCGATAACTGCCTCAGGGTATGAATGGTCTGTTTTTTGTCCCAGGGACATTTTTCCCTCAGATCATCCATTATACCCACCAAACGCAAAAACGAAGCCGCTACAGTATCCATAAGCTGTTTTTCTAATCAGGTTAAATTTCCATAAAGGTCCACAACACGAAGATCACCAGGGTAAAAGTCACTATAAAGATGGAACAAAAGTCCAGGATGACCATCTTCACAATAGTCTTAGCGCGCCCCTGCCTGTAAAAATTATGCATGGCCTTGTATTGATAAAAGAAGAAAAGCAATACCAGGATGAGATCCGGGATCCACTCCAGGTTACCTCTAAAAAGGAGATCAAATAATTTATTGACCAGCATCATGGCCAGGATAATGATAAAACTGGCGCAATACAGGTGAATGGTGAAGATCCCATGGTCCACGTAAAGGATCTCTTTCCGCCTGCTGAGGTTAAGCAGCCTCAGCATCAAAGCAAAGAAAGGCAGGGATACGAAAAGGATTTTGGGGAAGGTGTGGATGGTTGCCTCCGTTAACTCCTTTTGGAACCCCTTCTTGTTTTCATGATACTCTTGGTGCAATATGATCAGCCGGCGATTAGCCAAGCGTTTTATCCAGGGATCCCGGTCTGATGCCTTCAACAGCAACTGGCGGCTATCGTACTCTTCAATGGTAGTTGGGAGCCGCTCCCCACCTATACCCATGACCGTATTGGAATCAGCCGCCGACGTTATTTTAGTCACCGTCTCAATGCCCCTGAGGGCGATAGAATCATCCTCATCGTCTTCTGCATGGGTTGAGTCCCGGTCAACAAGTTCCGGCACTACAGCCGTGCTTCCGGCTTTCGCTGCTGCCGTTCCGGTCAGGGCCGCTGCCCTGCGTAAACTATCCACATGGGATTTACCCGGACCCGAATAATGATATGCCGAACCAGCGCTGCGTGGTGCTTTGCTATTTTCAGGGCTGGTTTCCGCAGCATCTTGGGCCCTATCCTTTTCCCTTTGCAAGGAATCTTTCTGCCTGTCCAAAGCACTTATCCGATTTTCTTCATTCTCCTGCTTGCGCTGATCCGCCTTTACGGCTGCAATACCTTGTTTCCAGGCCAGGGAGTCCTGCTTTACACTGGCGATCACGATTCCCATACCCGCGGTATCCCCATCCAACCTGAATCCGTCTTTGGACAACTCCCTTCTGATTTCACTCAAACGAACGATGTCTGTGTCTTTGCGGTAAATATCCCTCAGCAAATCCCTACGGTCTTCCAGATCCGTAGTTGTTTTTAGTTCCTTGAATAAGTCATTTCTTTGACTATTCAGCGCAGAGAAATTTTCTGTTTTTGCCCCCATCATGCCTTTATCTCCGATCAGGGAAAAGAAGATGATAAAGAAAATGGCAGAGGTAAATACATACATCCGTATCGGATGGAGATAACTCATCCTCCGTCCCCTGACATATTCCTTAGACAGGAAACCAGGACGAAAAAGCAGGAATTTCAGCGTAGAGAAAAACTTGCCATCAAAGTGGGTAACGTCATTGACAAAGTGGGTAACTAAGTGCCAGAAAGTTTCCTTAGGCTCCAGGTTTTCCTGTCCGCAATTTTGACAATACCTCCCCAATACTTCCGCCCCGCAGTTTAGGCAATTTTTATCAGTTCGTTCTGGGAAATGAGACACAACAGAATTTTGGCTAAATATAGATTAAATTTGCCCATAAATATCCCTCATGAGAATCCAGGTTTCCCTTGTTTTTTTCCTACTATCCCTATCCCTTTTAGCCACAGAGGCTGGTTCTGCCCAGTACTACTATAAAGACCTCATCAGCGCCCAGCAATCGTCCACACTCCAACAGCGATATAAAACCGCAGGCATACAGAAAGTTTCCGTACTCAGCTATGATCCCGATGGAAGCGTAAACAAGGATTTCCTTTGTGAACAAACGATAACAAATAATTTCCGCGAGTCTGAGACCCTCACCAATTCCATCGCCACCGGCAAATCCTGGCTCAGCACATATTTTGACGATTCGGCCATGGTCATCCGCTCCGTAGACAGCGGCACAGATGCCGTCACCGCTTCCGATTATACCTATACTCCTTCAGGGGAGCTGCTGGCTATCCGGACCTATGCCAAAAACAATGACACCTCCGGTTATAACAACGTCGAATTACATATCTGGCAATACAAAGACGGAATACCTTCAGGGCTACTCCGCATTAAAAACAATACCGATACCACCTTCGTACTGTTCACTACCGATACCAGTGGAAATATTACCGAAGAATCCTCCATCCGTAATGGACTTTTGGTAGAGCACTATTACTACTATTACGACGACCTCCAGCGCCTCACCGATATTGTTCGCTATAACGATGCAAAGAAACGTATGGTGCCTGATTATATGTTTGCATATGATGATAAAGGTCACCTCGAACAAATGACGGTTGTACAAGCCATCAACAGCGATTATATGGTATGGCACTATCAATATGGGCCTAACGGACTGAAAACTAAAGAATTGTGCTATGACAAATCGCATCAGCTCATGGGTTCGCTGGTATATAATTACGCGCATTGATCCTGAAGTGCAAGCCGGTATCGTTAGTTCTCACGACCTGAAATCCGCCGCAGGCTGATCTTTGAAGGAAATTTTCAAAATGATGGTTTTAAATTTTGTTGAAATAAAAAAATACCTATTTTTGCACTCCCAACACAAACGGGAAGCTCTTTATAAATCAAGCGGAAGTAGCTCATTTGGTAGAGCACGACCTTGCCAAGGTCGGGGTGGCCGGTTCGAGCCCGGTCTTCCGCTCAAAAAAAAGGTGTGAGATCTCACACCTTTTTTTTTACCTTTCACAGGTGCTGCCCCGATGGTGGAACTGGTAGACACGCAGGACTTAAAATCCTGTTCGCCTAAAAGCGAGTACGGGTTCAATTCCCGTTTGGGGCACAAATGATTAAAATCTTACAAAGGTCGCTTTCGGGCGGCCTTTCTTTTTTACTTCAGGATAACAAAGCTGGCTGTTTCCAATTCTGCCTCCCTCTATTAATTGTTATTAATACACTTTAAAAATTTAAACATATCCTCATAAACCCTGTCAGAAGTCCAAAGTAAATTTGGATAATGAACACACCTAAACACTACTATCCCCTTCTCGCACTTTTTTTTGTATGGTGCAGCTGCACTAAAAACCCAACCCCTCCTGGTGGCTCCCAGCCCAGTTCAGGAGATTCCGTATCGCTGGCTGCCATGCTGGCGGCCACTAAAGAAATTAACTATTATCCGGCACATGGCGGATGGACGGAAATGTGGAACAATAAATGGGCGCCCAATACCATTCAAACAGATTTTGCCAAAATCTCCGCTGAAGGATTTACTTCCGTCCGCATTATCCTACAGGCGGTGAGTGGCTCTTTTGATTATCCGCAACCAACTACAGCAGAACTAACCAACCTGAATACCCTCATCTCCATAGCAAAAAATAACCACCTGGGCGTACACCTTACCCTCTTTGATTTTTGGTCAAATTATC
>CAJCIQ010000118.1 GCA_903970475.1 Beijerinckiaceae bacterium | reverse complement strand
GATTGGTCATCACCGACATTAATCTACCCAGAATGTCAGGACTCGAATTGGCCGGACTCATCCGGAAATATGAGGACCGTCGAAAAGCCACTGTTCCTATCATAGTATTGACCGCGGATCTTATGGTTAATGAATATGAACTGGGTAAAGAGGGTATAAATGCAGTTGTTACCAAGCCATTCAAGGAAGGCATTTTACGTAATCATATAGATGGCTTAATGGCAGTGAGGGGCAGCATTAATTGTTTATAGGATCTTCGAGATTGTTTCTCATATGGGCTATAATTGCGGAGTTAATCTTTCTGGCATTTTCCAGGAGGATTTGACATATTCCTTCCCAACCTTCCGTATCTGCATTTATTTCTATCTGGTGCAAAATTTCATACAACTGATCAGCCTGGAAAAATCCGACCGGACTCATGGCAGAATGGGCGAGTTTTTTTGCGTCAACGAAGCGTTTTTCAATCAGGGCGTTCTCCATATCAAGTAGCAAACGTGGCACTGTATTGAGGTAAACCAACATCATCTCTCTCAAGAACGCATGATTTCCCAACTCCTGTAATCTGGATATGGAATAAGGGGGATTCTCCTGTACAGCAGGTGAATGTTTTAAAATGAGCCTGTATACGTTCCTGTAAAATTCGTCAAAATCAAACGGTTTAGACATGTACTCATTTATACCCTTTGACAAGCACCTCTCTTTTTCACCCTGCATGGCTGATGCGGTCATGGCGATAATGGGAACGTTCAGCTTAAGCTCATTTCTGATGATGTCAGTTGTTGCAAACCCATCCATTTCAGGCATTTGCAAATCGAGTAGGATTAAGTCAAGGGGTATCCCCGAGCTGATTATGTCAATAGCCTCTTTGCCATTATTTGCTGTTATAACGGTCCCGCCTGCTCTGGTCAATAGGTGCACAACGATTTTCTGATTGACCTCCTGGTCTTCAATAGATAAGAATTGTTTCCCCGTCAGGGAACCAGGGACCATTTCAACAATGGGCGTATCTTGTCCGAAGCCGTCGTCCGTACCAATCTCTACAGGTAAAGTGAAGGTAAAAACAGAGCCCTTTCCTATAGCGCTATCAACATCTATGGATCCTCCCTGGAGTTCCAGGAGTTGCTTTGTAATGGTTAAGCCAAGGCCTGATCCTCCAAACCTTCTTGTAATCGTTCCATCGTTCTGCATAAATGGCTCAAAGATTTCGTTGAGCCTTTCCTGCGAAATACCAATTCCACTATCCTTGACAGAAACAACGAGCACCTGGCCTGTATCGAATGGCCGTATCTCCACCATTATTTCTATTTCTCCCTGTCTGGTAAATTTCACTGCATTACCAATGAGGTTGGATAGGATCTGGCACAACCGGGTGGGGTCTCCCTTTATATGACGGGGCAGGTCAGGGGGTATATTCAGGCGCACCTTTACCATGTTTTTGGCTATTTGCCCGAAGCTATAACTCAGGTTGGTGAACAATTCCAGCAAGTCAAAATTGACCCTTTCAAAAGTCATTTTTCCAGCTTTGATCTTCGACAAGTCCAATAGGCTGTTTACAATGGATTTCATGGTCTCCGCCGAAGTACGGATGGAAACCGCTAATTCTAATTGTTTGCCTGTCATTTCGGTCTCCATCATTATCTGGTTCATTCCCAGAATTCCGTTCAAAGGTGTACGAAGCTCGTGACTCATATTGGAAAGGAACTGTTCTTGCAGTCCGGATGCGACTTCAGCTTGCTGTCTGGCAATCTTGAGTGCTTCCCTTTGCCTGAGCTGCTCCGTAATATCGATATTTATAACGCCTATGCCATATACTTCCCCTGATGCATCCACCATGGGAAATCTTTTGCACAAGGCCCGGAATGGTTCGCTGCCATCATTGTTGGCCATTCCCAGGGGGAAATCATATTCAAATTCAATGTGCCGCTTCGTCGCAACTACTTTATTGTCCAATTCTGTGAATAGTGCCGCCGTATCAAAGGGGACCATTTGAAAATCATTCATACCCACAGGGTCGTATCCAAGATACCTGATCATGGAATCACTGGCAAGCAAAAAATTCCCTTTGATGTCTTTTACATATATCCAGGCGGAGACATATTTTAGTATGTCCCTTAACAGCGTTTCACTTTTCCTATGTTTAGCTTCCGCTGCGGCCAGTTTGATTTCTCCCTGGATTTCCACTGTGATTTCGTTAAAATTAATCAGGCAAAGTTCAATACCCTCATCGCTTTTAAAGGGCATTAATGACATTTCGAACCACATGTGCTCGTTCTCCTTGCTGATGAGCTCTATTTTCATCAGCTCTTGAGTTCCCTTCCACATGGATAGGGCAGCCTCGTTGAAATATTGCAAAGAAGCCGCTTTGGATCCAGGTGCAATAATTCTGTCGGTAAAATCTGATCCGATTTCAATCAGCTCATTTCTGCTATACCGGAGGCGCGATATAAGGAACCTGTTGATAAATATGGGGTTGCCATTCGTTTCCAGCACGATAACCCCGATTTCAAGGTTGTCCAGTATGGATAGGTATGCAGACATTAGGTTTTTTAACCTGAATTGGGGCTTATTTTTTATCCTGCTGCTTCCATAAAGTAATGTAACGTATACTATCCCACTGATGCAAATGGATATGATAATGGTTAATGTAATCTTTATATTTTGAGGCAGATGCTGGGACTTTTCAAGGGTAAGCAGGCTATAAAAGGTAAGCCCAATGATCAGAGCCAGGGTCGCGCCCCATTGAATAAGCAGGCGCCTGTATTGGTTGGCATGGAATATCAGGGATTTTACCATGAGCAATGTTTGTATTACCCGAATAAAATTCGAGTAGTAGTTCAATGGTTGTAAAAAAATGAATTGGAATTCAATCAGGGTCGGCCATGGAAAATTACTAAAAGGATCTGACTTAAGCTGGTTTATATATTCCGAATAATGCTGGAGTTTGCACGAATGTCTACAAGTAAGATACGGCAATAGTTTTATTTTTGATCTCTGGTTTGTGCGGGAAAAGGTAGATTTATAATAATTTATCATAATTGGTTCTGGCAAGTTTAGACCCGGGCTTTGGTAGTTGGTTCTGATCTTAAGCTCATGGTGAGGGTCCTTTTTTCATCAAGGATGGAAGGTTTGATGAAGCAGAAATGCTTCGTCCTCAGGTCGCAGATTGGCATAAAGTATTTGACCTGAGTCTTTCCATCCGGATGAGGAAGTATGGACCGTAAGCATATCAGGTATTTTTGTAGTTGAAGGTTATTTCGGTGAATATATAACTGTACCCTTAGGATAGCGTCATGCTCTATTCTTACAATGGGGTGGGGCGTCTTCGACCCCACCCCATTTTTTTATCGATAGACGGGATTTATATAGATTCGCCTTATGTAAATAATCACCAGCAATGAAGATATTGATAGTAGATGACCACGACATTGTTAGGGAGAGCCTTGATAGCATTATACGAACGGAGTTTGCTCAAGCCACCATTGTAAAAGCAGGCAGCGCC
>CAJCIQ010000117.1 GCA_903970475.1 Beijerinckiaceae bacterium | reverse complement strand
CTGGCGCTGAAGAAGCTTTCTGTTTGTTTGGCTACTTCTTTCAGGGCTGATTCCAGGGACACATCCTTCAAATGAAGGGTTACTTTGTCCTGGTATATGCCTCCGGCATTGGATTGGAGGCAAACTAAACAGAGGAGGAACGCAGCAGTTCGGGAAAAATGTGAGCGAGCTAAGAGACGCAGAGCCGGTCTCACAAAAGGTAAAAATTGATTCATGGTTAAGGAATTCTGGGGGTTTTAATTTGGGTTGATCATGGTTAGGTACGGTACCCCCGTACTGGTGGATATATACTCTCATCTGGAAAATGAGGAAAATTTCTTTTAAACGGGATGGGGTAGACACCCCGTCCCTGTAATAATTTGGCTCGAAAATGAAATCACTGAACGCTACCGCGGCTGGTAGCCTTCGTTTCATAGGTGTATGTCAGTGGAATAATTCGATATCAAAGGGTACTCGTTGTCTGAATTCGGTGTATTCCTTAGATCCATAGAGGTTCCATTCAATCTCTCCGGTGACCCTGCATTTGGTTTGGCGTTTTCTATGGAATAGCTGTACATAGTTTCGCTTAATGAAGGTGCCTATGGGTTGAGCGGGAATGGCTAGCAACGAGCCTTCGGCACGACAATGGTGAAAGGCATTGAAACGGATGTCCATCCATAGGTTGTTGCCTTGTTGGGGATTGTCCCATTGAAGGATATCCCTGTACATGGCAATGAAGCGCAGCTCTACCAATCCTGGATTCACGTCCTTGATGGAGTAGGACCAGTCTACGGCGTTAATGCCCCACATGGATGTGTAATGGATCATCCCCCATGTGGTCATAATTCCTGTTTCTTGCTGTACTTTATTCATACTGGCGGTTAATCGTTTTTTAAATAGGTGTCTTTTTTAAAAAGGGTAAGTAGATACAAACCCTTGGGTTAGACATGAGAAAAATGACCTATTTTTCCTAGGTTAGCCTCACCCTGAATGGTTCCATACTGGGTGAAAGGACTTTCAATCCATCGAAAGTCCTGTAATGTATTTTTCCTGAAATGAACGCTGAATCGTATTTCTTAATAACCTGAACAAAGGTGACTTTATCCAGGGGACCCCGGCCGTAAGGCTTAAGTCCGTAGGCGCCTTGTCCATTCTGAAACGCTATGCCCATATCTTCCAGCAGATATCCTTTACTTAAGGTCAGTACGATCCTGATCAAAAATTCGTGGCGGCCTAGCTTCCTGGAGCTGATACAAAGATGCCTTATCCCGTTGTGGGGCTTGATGAACTGGAGTTGGTTGATGAACTCACAGTGTACCAGCAGTCCTCCTTCATCAGGGGCATAGGTATCTTTCCTGAAGAAATGTCCAGTTAACGTCATACGCTTCGAATAAGATATTTGGGTTTTATGGGGTGGGGCCCAGGATCAGGTGCTTTCTTTTTAAATTATTACTTTTTACCTATTACGTAAAGGGTTCTTTCTTCTTCATCCAGATCGGTATGGATACCGTCCAGCTCTAATACTTTTAATACGTCTTCGAGGTTCATGTTTCTTGGGATCTGCCCGGTGGCCAGGTGCTCGCTGAGTTGGGCTGGTGTGCAATGATCATAGATGATCTTGACGTCATACCAACGGCTGATTTCCTGGGCGATGCGGGATAGGGGCTGGTTGTCCAACTGGAATAACCCGTTTCTCCAATCAATGCTTTGGCTGGCGTCAGGGACGTTAGCTACGGTCATGGCGCCTTCTTCGGTGATACGGGCCTGTTGATTGGGTTTGAGCAATTGGGTCGTTGTGCCATGCGCTACTTGGATCGCACCTTCCAACAAGGTGGCCTCCACCGATTTGTTATCATCGGCGTAGGCCATGATGTTGAAGTGGGTTCCTAGCACCATTACGTCTGTCTTGTTAGAGGCCACGTGCACGGTGAAGGGTTTGGTTTTGTCCTTGGTTATCTCAAAATAGGCTTCTCCATTTAATGTCACCTCTCTTGAGGCGCCGGAGAAGGCGGTAGGGTACGAAATAGCGCTTGAGGCATTGAGCCAGACGCCGCTTCCGTCGGGTAGGATAATATGGTACTGACCTCCTTTGGGTACGGTCAGGGTATTGGTACCAACTGATTTTTCATTGTTGCCTACATAGGCCAGGGTGCTGTCTCCGGTTTTCTCCAGGGCGACACCACCTTGTTTGGTTAGGACCCCATTCTTGGCATCGTCTAAATTGATGCTGGATCCGTCTGCCAGGGTCAGGGTAGCTTTATTGCCTCCGGGTGTGATGACGGTGGGGGTTACTTTCCAGTTGTCAAGGCCTGTTTTGTATAATATATAAGTACCTACTATGCCAAAGATAATTGTTGCCAGGCCGAATACACTTACCTGTCTGAACAGGCCGAGCTTTTCTTTTTCCTGGACGGGTGCTGGGCGGGGTGTGATGTCTGCCCATTTCAGGAAATGATCGTAGACCTGTTCTTCTGTTTTGATGGTAAACCTGAAATCGCCGATCAACTTTCTTCGTCTTTCTTCTTTGGACAGTTGGGAATGTACATCTCTATACACCGGGTCTATGGCCAGGAGCTCGTCGAGTTCCGCTAATTCGGAACGGGAGGCTCCCCCATGAACGGCGTAGACAATGAGCTCTTCCAGCCTTTCAGAAAAATCGAATTTGTCAAAATGTAAATGCTCCATAATACTTCTCGTTGTCGGGTAGGTTACTCTACTCAGCGTTTATACCTAGCTGCTACTATACTAAAACGGCAAGAGTATGTTTTCGGCACCCTTTTTTTGAAGAAATTTTTGAAATTTTTTTTGAGAGGGAATTCGCTGTAATAAGCGCCAATAGGCAACCCTGGAGGGGTCACCTAGTAATGGAATACTGAAGATCCATATGTGTGGATGCTTTCAAATCGGTTAGGACATTTCCTTTTATAGCGATGCAATCGTTGTAGAGATCCTCATGCACAATATTGAACATACACGCATGCAGAATTTACAAGCTTTTAATACCTACGATAAATGATTTACTTCAGTTTTAATGGTACTGTAGCTTTAATTTGACAGAACCTATGAAATCCTTCAGGGACGCCAAATCCTGATAAAATTGAAGCAAATCCATAGCACAATCCACCCTGGTAAAAATCCTTTCTTTAAGAAATGCTTGCGGATGATGACCATCCCCTTTTGTCTATACTTGGACACGTTTTGACGTGCTATGTTCAATTTTTCGGCTATCTCCCTATCGTTGAGGCCATCGAGGGCCATCATGAATACCTGTCTCGTTTTGGGAGGCAGGTGTTCTTCGGCTAGGTTAACCATCTTTTGAAGGGTGTTTGCCAAGGCCATTTCATTGACCTCGCCTGAGGATAGCGGTTCATAAAAGGGCTCTTCCTGATTGGAGGAGGCTCTTTTTTTAAGGGAGGCATACCTCTTTTGTGCGTCCATTTTATCTAGCGCCCTGTTACGGACGGATATATACATGAACCTGCGTAAGTTGTCGTAATCCGGAAAATCATAACGCCTGTTCCAGATGGCGCCGAATACATCCTGAACGGTGTCTTCGGCTTCCTGTTGGTCGGTCAGGTAGTTCTTCGCAAAGTATACAAGACCTTTCCAGTGGCCCATGATAATATACTTCAGGGCCCTTTCATCAGCGTTCTGAAAATCGGTAATACTGAACTCGTACTCTTCCGCCTTGTGTGCATTACGCTCCATACATAAACTAATTCATAGCCTGAAATATCCGTTAAAACACGTAGGTAAAAGTACGGATTCGAAAGTAGGAATAATTTACATGGGCACCATGTGGTTTGATTATGACATGGTTTCAAGCGATTACGCCTTACAACGATTGTGTGGATACAAAAGGCTACATTAGCTTTTGAAGCTTAGTTCTGTGAGAATTGGATAGGAAATTCAACGTCGGATTCCAGGGGAGGATATTGGAGCCAACTGAATTTCTCCATCAGTTTCTTGCGCTTATTGGGGTCCATGAGCAGGTCAAAGGTTTTGCGATAACCTGGTTCTGAGTCCAACCAAAGATCCAGTTCTTCCTGCATGTCTTCGTCGAGCTCTCCGATGAGCGCTAACAACAACAATTTGTTTTTTCTTCCTTCTTCGTCCTCCTCAAAAGGATCATGGAAATCTTCGTACATCATAGTAATGGAACGTAAAAGACCACTCGAAGTCACCGTCTGTCCTTGTTAAATTCTAAAAATCTTTAACCCTATTAGCTATATCCTTCCTGAATTGTTCCCTACCTGCTAATACGGATGTTTTGCGTAAAACCCTGATAGCAAAAAGCCTTGGACTTGACTTGGGCGCTGAGGTGATGGATCTTTGGTGTCTAAATTTATTTTATGCAAACCTATATTTCCTGGTCAACTTATAGTTCCGTGCTGATGGTGGCCACTGCTGTTTACTATGCGGGCTATGGGGGGTGGTATCTCTACAGACGCATTAGTGTCTCTGTTTCGCATCCACCTCCACCGGAGCCCCAGTCACCTGATATACAGGTGTGGATGGAAGACATTCTTCTGGATTTAGAAAAGACGGTCAGGCATGCGCAACGTTTGCGCTACCATCCCGACGAAGTCATTTTGTTGCTTCAGAAGAGGATCGAAACTATTAAAACTAAATGGATATGAAAGTTATTCTTTTGCAAACGGCCGATGGAGCGGCTGGCATAGCGCAGGCGACCACCATGGTTGCGTCCTATTTCGCTGTGGCTTGTTCTTTACTCTACGCGGTGTCGGCTGTACTTGGGTTGATAGGCGCAGTGCGCGTATTCATCAAATGGAATCATGGAGATCATGACGTAGCCAAGGCGGCGGCATCCTGGTTTGGTTCCTGCATATTCGTGGCTGTGGTGGCCACGGTACTTAAATCTTTCTTTGGCGTATAAATAGTACATCATGTATAACATTCAAAAAGGCGTAGGGAGGCCTATGCAGTTCAAAGGCCTGGAAGCCCAGTATATCAGTTGGCTGGGTATTATATGTGTGGTGTCCTTGTTCCTGGTTTCGGTCCTGTACCTTTTGGGGGTGAATCCTTATCTGGTCCTGGCGCTCGTATCTTGTTTAAGTCTGGTCGCAGGGGTAGTGGTGTATCGGATGAGCAAGCGGTATGGTGCTGATGGCTGGATGAAAAGGGTAGCCTCCAAAAGGTTACCCAAGGCCATAGCCTTTCCTGAGCTGGACGCGCGCCTACCACTGGCGGGTGTGGAAAGGGATGCTATCTTTTCCAGGCGTGGGGATATCACCTTGGGATACCGCATGGAGCTTCCGGAGATTTTCACCCGTGCCGAAGCGGATTACGCGGCCATCCATGAAGCTTTTGTCAAGGCCCTGACGGTACTTCCGGAAGAGACCATCGTGCATAAGCAGGATTGGTTTATCCGAAAGTTGTTTATGCCGCCATTCAGGGAGGAGGCGCCTTCCTTTTTGGAGCAGGCATCGGACGCGCATTTTTTAGAAAGGCCTTATTTGGAGCAGGAGGTGTTTTGTTTTTTTTGTAAGCGCGCAGCAGGAACCCCTTTATCTTCTTCAGCCCTGTCTAACCTGATCAGGCCAGGCCTTGTTCCGGAGCAGGTCCTGAATCTGTCTGCCTTTCTGGCTTTTGAAGAGGCGGTCGAACGGTTTGTGCACCTTTTGCAAGAAACGGGTTTGGTAAAGATGGAGCGCTTAACGGCCCGGGATTTACTGAGCCATTCCACCGGAGCGGGTTTGCTGGATCGGTATGTGGGGCTGATGGATGATGCGGACCAGCGGGTGGGGCAAGATATTCGCTTTACCGAAGGCATACACATTGGAAAGCAACAGGTAGAATTGTATACCTTATCGCAAGTGGATAGCTTGCCTGATCAGTGTAGTCCTTTTGTAGCGTACCGGCCTTATAGTTCGGAAGCTGCCAAGGTCATGACTTCCATGGGTACCGTACTGGGGCCATTGCTGCACTGCAATCACCTCTACAACCAATTCATCTATGTGGGGAGTACGCCTAAGATCTTGCAGGGCCTGGAGAAAAAGTTAAAGCGTTTTCAATCTTTGGCCACCTGGTCCAGGAACAATACGGTAGCCAGGGATAATCTGGAGGCCTTCTTAAAAGAGGCCGCCGATCATCAGAGACAACCAGTCAAAGCCCATTTCAACGTGCAGTTATGGGCGGAGGAGGGGGCTGTACTCAAGGAGGGCCGGAACCGGTTGGCTACCGCGCTTGCTCAAATCAATACCACCCTCCACGAAGAAACGGTAGGTGCTCCCCAGTTATTCTGGGCTGGCTTACCTGGTAATGAAGCGGACCTGCCCATGAACGAATCCTTTGATACCTTCGGCCATCAGGCGGCCTGCTTTTTGAACTGGGATGCCCAGTACAGAAGTTCTGTCTCTGCCGTGGGCTTGCGGTTGGGGGACCGGTTAACGGGCGTACCGGTGCACGTAGACATCTCGGATGAGCCTATGCGTAAAGCTATCTGCACCAACCGCAATAAGTTTGTGCTCGGGCCTTCGGGCAGCGGCAAGAGCTTCTTTGTCTGCCATATGCTCCATACCTATTTCAGGCAAGGTACCCATATCGTGGTGGTGGACATCGGGCATTCCTACCGTTCGCTCTGTACGCTGGTGAAGGGCTATTATTTCACCTACACCCAAACGCATCCCATATCCTTTAATCCTTTTTATACAGAGGGGGGTGGGGCGCCCGATACCGAAAAAAAGGAAAGCATTAAATCGTTGATCTTCGCTTTGTGGAAAAAAGGAGACGAGCCTTATCAGCGGACGGAGTATGTGGCTTTGAGCGAAGCCATCAATGCCTATTACCAACACCTGGAGGCGCATCCGGATCTGTTTCCTTGTTTCAATAGCTTTTATGCCTTTGTCAAGGAGGTCTATGTAGGGGGTGCAGAAAGGACAGGTGGCGCGCCCAAAGCGGTGGATTTTCAAAGCCTGCTGTATGTGCTGAAGCCCTATTACCAAGGCGGGGAGTTTGACTTCCTGCTCAATGCCCGGGAGAACCTGGACCTCCTGGATCAGCCCTTCATCGTCTTTGAAATTGACTCGATCAAGGATCATCCGATATTATTTCCGGTAGTGACCATCATCATCATGGAAATTTTCATCTCCAAGATGCGCAAACTCACCGGGGTGCGGAAAATGATCGTCATCGAAGAAGCCTGGAAAGCCCTGGCCAGGGAAGGGATGGCGGACTACATCAAATACCTGTTTAAAACGGTCCGCAAATTTTACGGGGAAGCGGTGGTGGTGACCCAGGAGGTGGAAGACATTATTTCTTCTCAGATCGTCAAACAATCCATTATCGCCAACTCGGACTGCAAAATTTTACTGGACCAGCGCAAATATGAACATCGGTTTAAAGACATCCAGGAATTACTGGCCTTGAGCGATAAAGATAAGGGCCTGGTCCTATCCATGAACCGGGCTGTAGCCTCCGGGCCTTCCTATAAGGAAGTGTACATCAACCTGGGTGGGAAAGTGGCCAAGGTATATCGATTGGAAGTGGGACAGGAGGAATACTATACATATACTACCGAAGAAAAGGAGAAGCAGGAATTGGGAGCCTATACCCAGCAATACGGAGGGGATTTGGAGAGGGGTATCCGTGCTTTAACGGAATGTAAGCGGGGATTGATGAAAATGGTAGGTATCCTTCTTTGCCTTTGTATACCTTGTGCGCCTATTTGTGCGCAGGTGCCTGGTGTAGGCATTGTGGGAACAATTGTAAACAAAATAATTACGGCTATGGATTTGAAGGTGCAGCAGGAGCAATTGTCTACCATGGAATTGCAGGAGGATCAAAAGCTGTTGGAAAATAATTTATCGGCAACTTCCATGGCGGACATCTCCTACTGGGTGGGCCAGGAAGAAGACCTGTATGCCACTTATTACCAGGATTTGTATCAGGTCAAACAAGTCTTGTCGACTTATTCCAGGATTAAGACCCTCATGCAAACGGAGGGACAATTGCTTCAGACCTATCAGCAATCGGTTGCCTTGTTTAGCAAAGACCCTCATTTCAGCGCCTCGGAACTCCAGCAAATCGATGCGGGTTATCAGGTGTTGCTGGAACAAAGTGCGCGCAACCTGGATCAACTCTATTTATTGATTAACCCCTTTCAAACCCAAATGAGTGATGGCAGGCGACTGATGCTCATCGATCAGACGGAAAGCCAGGCAGAGACAAACCTGCAACATCTGCGCGCCTATACCTGGGCTGAGGTGCAGGAAAGTCTATCCAGGGCCAGGAATGTTAATGATGCAGCGTCCATACGGCAGTTGTACGGCCTCCCTTAAAGAACAGTAATCATATGGAACGGTTTATCCTGGGCACAGCTATGCTGCTGCTGCCCCTGGGGCCTCTTTGTGCCCAAATTTTCGATCAACAGTCGGCGAAACAAAAACTACTCGTCGAACAAATCGCTGTCCTGAAAGCCTATAGGCTGACGGCCCAGCAAGGCTATAAGGTCTGTACCCAAGGCTGGGCTCAGGTGGGCGCCAGCGCTGGCCGGACCTACGCCTTACACGTCCAGTATTTCGCTGCACTGGCAGCGGTAAACCCCCAATTATTGGCTTATGTACAAAATCATGCTATTGTTAAGCTTACATCTGGGCATTAATGCGTACCAAGCCCAGGCTCAACTCTCTGCCCTGGAGCAGTTGGAACTAGACATCTCCAAACTGAGTGCGCTCAAAGGAACGCTGGGGGATATGGTGAGCAATTACCAGGTCCTTGTTCAGGAATATGGGCAGCTCAAAAATGCGGCCCAGGGTAATTTTTTGCTGCACCTGTCCTACCTCAACAGCCTCTTAGCGGTATCTGAGCCCGTGCAATCTGATAGCCGTATTGGGGATATCGGCACGGCCCAGCAGCAAATCCTGGTTTGTTACCAGGCCGCTTATGCTGCTTTCAGTGCAAGTCCCTACTTAAGCCCAACCGATAAAGCATCGCTGAATGCCCTCTATGAAGTCTTCCTGACCCAAAGTGCCGAAGACCTCGATGAGCTGAACCTGGTCCTCACAGATGGCGCTTTGTCTATGACCGACGATGAGCGCCTAAGTGTGATCAACCGGCTGGACCAGCGCATGGCCGAACGATTGGCTACCATCAGGGCCTTGAACCGTAAAGTGGGGCAGATCCTTTCGGCCAAAGGGCAGCACGCCTCGGATATCAGTAACCTCCGAAAACTTTATGGCATATGAATGAGATCAACAGCATGCAAACGGTACTGGATCAGTTGTACAGCCAAATGATGCCGCTATGTACTCCGCTGATGGGGGTGGCTAGGGTGATAGCAGGATTCCTGGCCCTGTGCACCATTATCTACAGGGTTTGGGGACCCCTGTCCAGGGCAGAACCCCTGGACATGTATCCCTTGCTGCATCCTTTTGCCAAAGGGTTGGCAATCCTGTTTTATCCTGCTTTGCTCTCCGTGATCAATGGCATCCTCCAGCCTACGGTTGTGGCGACCTCCGGATTGGTGACGAATGCACAAACGTCTGTACAGGTGATCCTGCAAAATGCGACCCAGGCGCCGCCGTCAGGCGATACAACCCTGTCGGGCGGCCTGGCGGACAACGTGGAGGCCCAGGTGCTGCACCTGGGCGTGGATCCGCACGTCCTGGCCGAAAACATCGTGACGACTCTGCTGGAGTGGGGTTACGAGGCGGCGGCCCTGATCGTTTCTGCGGTTCGCACCTTCATCCTGACGGTCTTGAGCATACTGGGGCCTTTCGTACTCGGCATTTCGGTCCTGGATGGATTCAGGTCCTCCTACCAGGTCTGGCTGGCGCGCTACATCAATGTGTATCTATGGCTACCTGTGGCCAATATCTATGGAGCCATGCTGGCTAAGATCCAGGTCCTCCTGCTGACCATGGACACATCCACCGATTTTGCCCATAACCAGGGCGCGGCCTATATGGTGTTCCTGCTCATGGGGATCGTGGGCTATATGACCGTGCCCTCTACGGCGGGATATGTGGTACAAGCCATGGGTGGGCAAGCCCTGGTGCAAAGGGTGTCCACGCTGGTGAATCGATTTATTTAACAACATTAAACGTTGCAAAGATGCAAGAAAAATTTTTCAGTATCGAAAAGTCCTTCCGCCTCATTCGTTGGGTAGCCCTGGCGGTGATACTGTGCATCACCCAGGTATCGGTCACGGCCATCTACTTCTGTATGCGGATGGTTAGGGAGGACCAAAGGAAAGTGTATGTGATTTCCGATGGGAAGGTATGGGAGGCCCTGAGTGCCGATCGGGGAGACAATATCATCGCTGAGGCCAGGGACCAGGTGTTTTCCTTCCATGAGGCTTTCTTTACCTTAAGCCCGGATCCGCACCTCATCGACGAACACGTCAATAAGGCTTTTGGCCTCTCCGATGGAAGCGCGCACGAGGTATACCAGAAGCTCGCAGAAGACGGCTATTACCGCCGCATCATTTCCGAAAATATAAGCCAGGTGGTGCATTCCGACTCTGTATGGATAGATACCCGCACCTATCCCTATCACTTTAAGTATTTCGGAACCCTGACCATTACCCGCATATCTTCTACCACTACCCGCAGGTGCTGGACGGAAGGTTACCTACGTGTACTCAGCCGTTCGGAGAACAACTCCCACGGCATGCTGATTGAGCGTTGGACGATCCTGGACAACAGCGATATCAGTACGGTGCCCAGAGGCATCAATCATTAATCACTCTTTAAATCAGTAGCAACATGACCCGACAACAAAAAATCGGATTGGTGGCGCCCCTGGTGGTCCTTCCCTTCCTCACCCTTTTGGCCTGGGCGGCCGGGGTGGGAAAGGTACGCCATCCGCCGAAAGCCACCCCAGTAGCGGGGATCAATACCGCTGTCCCCAAACCAACCCTGGCTCCCGCCACCCATAAAACAAAGCTGGATTATTATAACCAGTCACGCATGGATAGCGCAGAGCGGGTGATCCAACACCCCGCAGATACCATTCCCCCGGTCGCAGCACATTTACAGCGCAGCCTAGCCCGTTTACAGGCCACCATAGGGGTCAGACCAGCACTGGCGGCCAGGCCTGTGCCGGGTGCGACACCCGCCTTAGGTGGTCCCGAGCCTGGCGTGCATCCCCAAACAGAGCCCCTGGTTGGTTCGGGTTTGCCCATGGAACCCAGCGCGCGTCCCATGGAACCCATCGCGCGTCCGATGGAACCCAGACTGCATCCCATGGAACCCAGCGCGCGTCCCGTCGCCCTGCCCCCGGTTCCCCTGATACGTCCTCAGCCCCCGGCGCCCGATCCTGATCTGGAGAAATATGACAGGCTCCTGGATAAAATAATAGCGATCGAGCATCCCGAGGCTGTCAAAACAAAAGAAATCCCCATAATCCCAGCTCCTTCGGCTCAAGACACCCTCCCTGCCATTCAGGCCCAGATCGAGGCCGATGCCTCGCTGGTTTCCGGAGAAACCATAGCCCTACGCCTGGAGGAGGGCATGCATATCCAGGGGGAAGCGGTCGATTCATCCACCCTCCTTTATGGCACGGTAAGCCTTCAGGGAGAACGCCTGCATATTCAGATCCGTTCGGTAATGGTGGGTAGGAAAATCTTGGCCGTACACCTGGAAGCCTATGACCAGGATGGACAAATAGGGGTATACGTGCCTGGTTCTTTGGAAAGGGACGTAGCCAAGGAATCCACGGAAGGATCTATAGGCAGCCTGAACCTGGATGTGGCTGATCCTGGATTGGGGTCCCAGGCAGCTAACGCGGGCCTACAAGCCGCTAAATCCCTTTTATCGAGGAAAGTCAGACAGGTAAGGGTCTTTATCAGGGCCGGATACCAGGTCTGGATCAAATAACTTTTAACATGTCTATTATGAAATACATTCCATTAATCATTGGTCTGGTGCTGCTGGGCCTGCTCTCCTGGGTAGGCGCTGCTGCCCAGACCAGGTACAACCATCAGCAGGAAGGTGTTCGCCTAAAGGTAAAGGACCTCCTGATTTGCGGAGATACCCTTTGCTATGTGCTGGAACTCCGCAATCAATCTCCCTTGAGCTATACCATCGCCGCTATGCGGTACGCCGTCAAAGACCAAAAGGTGATTCGTCGGCATGCCTATCAGGAAATCTCCAAGACCCCCCTTTGGGTATCGGGGTATCGGTCCCGCTTAGGGGCAGGGGAGCGTCTGGAGTGGAGGGTGGCCTTTTTGCAGGAAGCGTTGTCCAAAAACCAACGCTTTGACATAACCGTTTACGAGCGGCATGGGGCCCGGCATCTGGGTGTATCTATCCGCTGGAAGCGGTTGTTGAAAGCCAGATATGTTAATGAATTGTGATTGTTAGGTAACCTGCAAAACACGTAGTAAAACCTCAAGGAGGGTAATGATTGTTTTGCTATATTAGCAAATAGTGCTTACCCGTTTCCATAAAACTTGAATCAGCTTGAAGAAGGTTTCAATCAAAGACGTTGCCCGCCATGCAGAAGTGTCCTATGCTAACGCTTCTGCTGTATTGAATGGAAAAGTTAAACAGTTGTCCATTGACGAGGAGATCATCAAGCGCGTTCAGCAAGTTGCCAAAGACCTGGGCTATATTCCCAATCCCATTGCCACCAGCCTGAAGAGTGGGAAAAGCCGAACCATTGCCCTGGTGGTGGATGACATTAGCAGTCCGATCTTTAGCGGGGTGGCGGGTATTATAGAAGCGGAGGCCCGCAAATTCAATTATGCGGTGATTTGCTGCTCCACCGGTAAGCACCCGGAATCCGGGAAAAAAGTGTTGCGCTTACTGGAGCAACGGCATATTGATGGGTACATCATTGTTCCATTTAAAGAACTGGTGGAGGATATTCAGGCCCTGCAAAAGAGCCAGAAGCCCGTCGTGCTGGTCAATCAATACATCAAAACCCCTTCCCCTATTGCCTATGTGATCACGGACGAGTATGCCGATATCCATGAAGGAGTCCTTTTCCTGGCTTCCAAAGGTTACGAACGTATAGGCCTGATCACCGTGGAGGAGGAATCCACCTATCAGCTCAATGGGTATAGGGATGCCCTCCATACAACGAAACTACCTTTTCGCAAAAAATACATGAAGCGGCTCCCAGGGGGCTTGGAGGAGGCGGAAATGGAGCGACAGATTAGGCAATTCCTCAAAACCGTTAAAGACCTACAGGCCTTATTGCTGGTGAGTGAAAAAATTGCCATTACCGGACTCAACGCTTTAAAGGCCCTCCAAATCCAGGTTCCGGAGGACATGGCCGTGCTTTGCTATGCCGATCATTTATTGTTTCAGCTCCATGAGCCCTCTATTTCCATCATGAGGCCTCCGGTAGAAGAAATGGCGCTTCATGCTATACAATTATTAATCAGGCAATTATCTGACCCTGCCCATGTCCCTTCCGCCACCCACCGCTATGCCTTGCGCAGCCGCCTCATCATCCGGGATTCTGCTTAGAAAAAAATAATGTAGGTTTTCACGGGGCTTTTTAGCGCTTGGAGCGTTCTACTTTGGTAGTATAAGACTAACATCCCACTATGAACACCCTGAAGCCCCGTCTAAGGATAGGTCTGGTTGACGACCGTATCCTGCTGCGTAAAAAAATCGGTGAGTACATTGATACCTTTGAAGACTATCAGGTATGGATTGAAGCCGACAATGGAAGAGACTTTGTCAAGCAATTAGGTACCCAAAGAAGTCCGGACCTGGTCCTTTTAGACCTGGACAGGCCCGGAGACCATGGACAGGAAACACCCCGCATGGTCACTTCCTTTTGTCCGGAGGCCCGTATTGTGGCCTTGTCTTACCTCCATATGGAGGCAGCCTTTGACCGGATAGCCTGTTTATTGCCGACCCTGCTGTTGGATGAATGCTTAAGGGTCAGCCCCCACCTGACCTCCAAAGAACTCCAGTTCTTAAGCCTGGTCTGTTCGGAATTGACGTATAAGGAAATTGCGGACCGGATGTGCCTGAGCGTAAGGACCATCGATGGCTATAGGGACAGTCTGTTCAACAAATTGAGGGTGAGGACCCGGGTTGGGCTGGCCATGTATGCCTTGAGGCACGGATTGGTCCTTGCCTGATCCCTTCCCTTATATGGATACCAGGTTCCTGCGGATCGCTTCTAAAGCGAGCCCGACCCTGCTTTGCACCTGGAGCTTATGAAACAGGGCTTCCCGGTACCCGTCAATGGTCCTTTCCGAGAGCTTCATGCGGGAAGCAATTTCTTTGTAGGTAAGGTCTGAGCAGGCCAGTTTGATGAACTCTTTTTCCTTTTCGGTGACGGTAGGCATAGCCCCCGTTTGAGTAAGGCGTATGACCCTTCTGAATACAGGATTGGGTGCATCGGTATTGTAGTATCCCTTTTCGGCTACTTCATGAAGGGCTTTTTCCAATTCGGAAGGATGGATGTCTTTGAGCAAATAGGCGCAACAACCCGCTCTGACCATGCCCATGATGGAGGTTTCATCATCCTTCATGGACAAGGCTATGCTTTTAATGGCCGGATGGGTTTGGGCCAGCCAATTGACCGTACCAAAGCCATCCATGACAGGCATGTTTACGTCCACCAGCACGATATCGGGAAGGGATTTGAGCTGGGCCATCCGCTCCTGGAGACTTTGGCCGTGCAAGGCTTCCACCACCACCTCAAAACCATCAAAGGTTCCGATCAGGGAGCTGAGCGATTTGAGAAAAAGCTGGTGGTCGTCGACTAAGCCTATCCTAACGGTCTTCATGCTTTATGTTTTTATAGGTATAACAATCTTTACTTCTGTGCCTCCCGTTTTGGGTGCGTTCCACTGAACAGTACCCCCCAATAGCCGGGTCCTTTTTTGCATATTGTTCAGTCCCATACCACGGTGCTGTAATTGGGACTCCAAAAATCCTATTCCATTGTCAATGACGCTCAACTTTAATCCGGATACAGACTCTTCGATCCGGATCTGTATTTGGGTTGCCTGGGCATGTTTCAGGGTGTTTTGAATGGCTTCCTGAACAATCCTGAATAGGATGACCTGGCTTTCGGGTTCCAAAGATATGCTGGGGCTTTGGACATGCAGGGTCACGCTCAAAGAATTAGCTACCCGGATCCTTTCAGTTTCCGCGCTCAGGTTGTCTATGATGTTGAATTGGTGCAACCATTCTTTGTCCAGGGATTTAGACAGGGAGCGGATGTCCTGAATGGCTTTGCCCAGCGTTTGTTCCGCCGTCCTAAGGGTATCGGGTACTTCGGGCAGGGTTCTTTCGGCTATGCCCAACAGCATCTTGGTAGAGCTTAGGAGTTGTCCTACGTTGTCGTGTAATTCCTTTCCGATCTGGGAAAAAGTTTCTTCCTGGGTTTCCAGCCGGGTCCTCAGCAGTTCCTGGTCGAAGTTATCCTGCATCTGTTTGCGGTCTTCAATATACCGTTTCTTACGCCGGGTAAAATAGGCGATCAGCACCAGGATAAAGAACCCGGCCAGTAGGAAAGCTATAGTGGCTATGACGATTCCGACAGCGATCTCATATTTTTCCTGCGGCATATGAATGCAGCGATCAAACTGCCGTACAATAATACATTTAATACGTTAATAATGTATAGCCCTACAGGAATATGTGTCTGCTCGTAATAGCCTTTGAGGAACTTATAAAACAGGTACATGGTGATGTTACCCAGGGAATAAAACAGTAGGCCATTGGCCAGCCAGAAATAATCATAGTGGAAAAGGTCAACGGGTTTTTCTGCTTTTAGATTTTTATATAAGAGATAACAGCAGACCATGGCCAGTAAGATGTCTTCCAGTACATGGGTGTAATAATTGACCGTGGTAGGGCCTTGCCCCAGGAACATGTTGACCAGGGCCAATCCCAAAAAGATCCAGATCGTCAGATTGAACCGGCGCTTGTAGGGTTTCAGCAATGCGTCATTGGAGAAGATCACCAGATAGAAGGGGGCACTCACCAGGAAATAAAGGTTATAGATCCAAAGGTATTTAGCCCCTGTATCCATCACGTCGTTGAAATACCAACCCAGAGTTTCAATGATGACCGTAAAAAGCAGGAAAGAAATAAAAAGCTGCCACTTCCTTGCTCCTTTACGCAGCAAGAAAATGGCAGCGATCAGTGCGCAGCACTCCGCGATGTAAGAAGGGTCGAACAATGCAGCCAATTGCGAGGTGTTCAGTTTCATAGGCTTTCTAGTAATTCGTTTTATGGCCACAAATGTCCGTCATCATACGCTACGCTGTCTGTAGGGGATGTAGCGACCTGGGCCGTGGCAACATGAGCCATAGCCTTTCTTAATGCGGGGTAAACTTCGCCTGATCCCATGAAATCATATACTTTGCCCGTTAAAGTATCCTCCAGGGTGGGGATGATGATCACGTTCAGGTGTCCACTGGTGTCCTGTGCGAAATACTGCCCCAGCATCCAAGTGGTGTTGGGCGGCAGTGTCCCCTTGATCAACCGCTTTTCTATCTTGGCCAACTTATACTTTAAGTAGTGCATGATAGAATCCGGTCTGTACAAAATAATTTCGGTTGCTAGCGACCCTTTATAGTTGTTTCTATAGGTAGTTATCCAATCTGTTGCATTCTTATAGCTTACCGGAGCGTTCCACATGGGTGGTGGAGTGGGCGCCGTGGTCACAACCGGAGGCGCCTCCTTTTTAAAAGTAAACATCAGGCTTACCGACAAGGCGGCTAATAAGACTACATTGGTCACAATAGACCAAGTTTTCACTGGGAGTAGGTTTCTGAGGGTTTTCATAAACATTAGGTTTTAGAGGCAAGTTTGAAAATACGGATCATTTGTGTTATAGCAGTACGATATGTAAAATAACATGAATCCAAGCAGTCAGCATACGGGAAATTTCCCGGTAGTAAAATCTACAATTGATTACTTTTATAGGGCTTACTTCTACACAACTTCTTCAATCTTCTCAACATGAATTCCGTTCACATTCTGGAAGAGTGCCTGGCGCTGCCCCGGCCCCGACTCACAGAGCGGGAAATTCAATTCCTACGCCTGGCTTGCTCTGAACTGACCTACAAACAAATTGCGGATCGAATGTGCCTGAGTGTACGCACCATTGATGGGTACAGGGATTCCTTATTTGGAAAACTGCATTTGCACACGCGAGTGGGGCTGGTGCTCTTTGCCATCAAGGAGGGGATTTTCTCCCTGGAACGGGAGGCTATCCTGGTCTGACTTATAACCCAATCCACCGGCCTTCTTTGGCGGAACGGAACAGGGCGTCTATGATGGCCATGTTTTTCAGGGCATCGCTCAAGGGCGTAGGGACTTCTTTGCCCTCCAGTACCGCCCTGGAAAAAGCATCACCCTGTAGCGTATACTGATTGGATGGGGGAATCAGGATTTCTTCCGGCGCCTTGCCCATTCTGTACAGCCAAAGCCGGGTAGTCTCTCCCGGTGGCGCATTGGCGGGGATGTCGATTTCCAAGGTCGCTTCGGTGCCGAACACCGAAACGCGCTGAAAGGGACTGATCTGGGTCCCGCAAGTAAAACTTACTTGTATGTCCGGCCCAAAATCCATTAGGCCGGAACAGAGCCGGTCCACCTGTAGTTTTGAATCCATATCTATTAAGGCTACGACCCGTTTGGGCTCCCGATTCAACAGGAAACGGGGATAGGATATGCAGTAACAACCGATATCCATCAATCCGCCCCCGCCCATATCGGTCTGGTTGCGGATATTATCGGGGTCGTCCAGGTAATAGGAAAAAAAGCTGTGGATGGCTTTGATATCGCCCAGTGCCCCTGTGGTCACCAGGCTTTTGGCCTTTAGCCATTGAGGGTGGAAACGGTACATGAAGGCCTCCATGACCCTTAGGTCCGGATAACGCAGGTTGGCTTCTGCCAATTGAAGGGCCTGAGCGGAGTCCAGGGCAATGGGTTTCTCCGAGAGCACGTGTTTACCGGCTGCCAGGGCTTTGATCGTCCAAGGAACGTGCAGGTGGTTGGGTAGGGGATTGTATACCGCGTCAATCTCCGGATCTGACAGCATCGCCTCATAACTGGAATAGGCTTTGGGAATCCCGAGCCTGGCCGCTACTTCAACGGCTTTGGCTCCATCTCTGGAGGCGATGGCGTCTACCCTGGTCAGCAACCCCTGTTGCATGGCCGGTATCACTTTTTCTATGGCGATCCGGGCAGTGGATAATACGCCCCAACGGACTGGTGCATTCATGTAGGGGGAAGTTAGCTAAAAAAACCTATTTCGCCTGGAAGTGTTTGAGCACCTTAGCCTCGATGTAAAAGATGATTTCTTCCGCAATATTGGTGCACTGGTCCCCAACCCTTTCCAATTTGCGGATGATGCTTAGGACATACATGGCCTCTTCAGTGACGGCCAGATCCTGCTTAATACAGTCAGCGATCGTATGATTGGCCTTGCGGTTTAGCTTGTCGAGTATGTCGTCTTTTTCGAAAATGGTGCGGGCCAGGTGGGTGTCTTCCGTTTCAAAGGCCACCTTGGCATCATTGGTGACGATCATGGAGTTCTCGAACATGTCCAGGAGCTGGGTAGCTTCCAGGAGGGTTTTATCGAAGGGCGTAGGGGCGTCTATGACATAACGCGCGATACCGTCGGCAATATCTCCTATCCTTTCTAAGTTATTGTTGATCTTCAGGGCTGCCAAAAGGAACCTCAGGTCTATGGCTACCGGGCAATACAAAGCGAATATGTTTTCACAGTCCCTATCGAGTTTGAGCTCATAGGCATTCACCCGCTTTTCCCTCAACACGACTTCCCGGGCCAGGTCTTTGTCGAAGTAAACGATGGCGTCCCTGGTTTTGGTCAATTGGGACATCACCAAGGACCACATGTTGCTGACTTCGGTTTTCAGTTCATTTAATTCTACTTCCAGTTGTGTCATGGTCTTACTAAATTAAGGTCTTAACTGAATCTACCCGTAATATAATTCTGGGTGCGGATATCGGTCGGGTTGGTAAACATTTGTTTGGTATCGTCGTATTCCACCAATTCTCCCAGATAGAAGAAAGCCGTACGGTCACTGACCCTGGCTGCCTGCTGCATATTGTGGGTCACTATGATGAGGGTATAGCTCTTTTTGAGGTCGTGGAACAGTTCCTCTATGCTGGCCGTGGAAATGGGGTCCAGGGCAGAGGTGGGTTCGTCAAATAGCATGACTTCCGGTTCCATGGCGATGGCCCTGGCTATGCACAACCTTTGCTGCTGGCCTCCGGAAAGGAAGGTGCCTTTTTTATGCAAGGAGTCCTTTACCTCATTCCAAAGGGCGGATTTGGTCAGGGATTCTTCTACTTTCTGATCCCGGTCAGCTTTGGATAGCTTCATGCCGACCAGTTTATAACCTGCTATAACGTTATCGTAAATGCTTAAGTTGGGGAAGGGGTTTGGGCGTTGGAACACCATTCCGATTTTCAGGCGAACGAAAATGGGATGCATATCGTATACGTCCTCGTTGTGAAGGTAGATTTTACCATCTGTATGGGCTCCGGCAATGAGCTCGTGCATGCGGTTGATGCAGCGCAGAAAGGTAGTCTTTCCGCATCCGGAGGGCCCCATGACCGCTACGGTATGATTGCGGGGAATTTCTATGTTGACGTTCTTTACTACGTGATTGGTCCCGAAGTAAGCATTGAAGTCGTTGGTTCTTACAATTGTATCTTCCATCTCTTAATAATCACTTTGGTAAAAATATTTAATAATAACACCCAGACCAACAGGATGAGGGAGGCGCCCCAGGCCAGGTTCTTCCATTCTTCGTAAGGAGAGGTGGAATAATCATAAATCATGTGCGGAAGGCTCTCCATGGGTTGCCGCAGGTTGGTGGCCAGGTAAGGGTTACCGAAAGCAGTAAACAATAAGGGGGCCGTTTCCCCGGCAATACGGGCGATGGAAAGGATGATGCCGCTGAATATGCCGCTGATGCCGCAAGGAACAATCACATTTAAGATCACGCGGTGATAAGGGATACCCAGGGCCAGGGCGGCTTCCTTTAAGGAATCCGGCAATAATTTTAGGGTTTCTTCGGTGGAACGGACCACAATGGGTAGCATCATGACGGCCAGGGCCGCACTACCCGATATTGCCGAAAACGTCCCGGATGGTTTTACGATCCAGAAATAAATCACGATACCGATGACGATGGAAGGCACTCCTTGCAGGATGTCTACGGCAAGTCGGCTCCAGTAAGCCAGGCGGGTGTGCTTGTTCTCGGAGAGGTAAA
>CAJCIQ010000116.1 GCA_903970475.1 Beijerinckiaceae bacterium | reverse complement strand
GGCTAAAAATAGCCGCATTTAGGGGAAATAAAGCTAGCCCTGCCTCGAAAGAAATAAATGAAGTACCCAAAATCAGGAAAAAGCACCACTACATCAATACTACATCATCGAAGTATTTACATTTGTCCCCCATGCGGATATCATTCTATAGTGTAGGGAAAGCAAACGAAGCTTATGTGAACGCGGGAATCTCGGAGTTTACCACCAGGGTCAACCGGTATTTCCCTTGCGGGTGGAAACTTATTTCTCCGGCCAAACATCCGGGAACACCCCAGGAAGTCATGAAACAAGAGGCCGTTACCATTTTGGATGTGCTTCAAAAAGAGGACTATGTGGTCTTATTGGATGAGCGCGGCAAATCCTTTTCTTCCCTAGAACTGGCGGCCTTTATTCAAGCCCGGGCTAACAGCAGTTGCCGGCACCTGGTTTTCCTCATTGGTGGAGCCTTTGGCGTGGAGGAAAGTGTGAAGGCCAGGGCCCAATGGATCTGGTCCCTGTCTTCTCTGGTATTTCCCCATCAATTGGTCAGGCTTATCCTCTCGGAGCAAGTTTACCGGGCTTGCTCCATCATCAACAACGAAAAGTACCACCACTCCTAGCCGATAAATTCCCTCAACTTATTTACCTTCAACGCTCAAAAGCAGGCTACATGACTTTCACGATTACCCTGGGCATTATTATTATTACGGCCATTGTTTCCCTTACTTCTTTTAACAATCCGAAGGCAATCAATGATTTATCCATGTGGCCGGTGATGATTGATAATCGTAAGCAGTATTACCGGTTTATCACGTCCGGGTTTGTGCATGCAGATTTCATGCACCTGTTTTTCAATATGTTCACCTTGTTTTTTTTCGGGCCCCTCGTAGAGAGAAACCTTTTTCCCGGACCCGTATTATTTATAGGCTTTTATTTGTGCGCCCTTGTAGTTAGTGGCCTGCCCTCCTACTTCAAACACCGCAAGGATTATAATTATATGAGCATTGGCGCTTCAGGGGCTGTTTCTGCCGTTTTATTTTCCTATATTTTAATGGCCCCCTGGAACTCCATTATTGTATACTTCATCAAGGTGCCCGCCATTATATACGCTGTCCTTTATGTGATCTACTCCATTTATGCCGGCAAGAGAAGGATGGATAATATCAACCATGATGCACACCTGGGGGGCGCTTTGTTTGGTGTAGTTGCAAGCCTGGCACTTCATCCGAATTTATTGCCTTATTTTCTGGACCAGCTGTTTCATCCTGTATTTGATTTCGGTGTGCTGTAGGCTGACCAGAGTCCACCCATGCTAGGCCGGCTTCCATTGAAGCCTTAAAACCCTTTTCGTCCCAGGATTGACCTTAACCCTGTCGTCTAAACGCTGGCCGACGATCCAGACAATACGGTCTCCACTGAGCAGCACCCAGACCTTCTCTTTGTCTGCCAAAGAAAGTTTACGGTCTATGAAAAAACGGGCCAGTTTTTTCTTCTTACCTAAGCCCAATGGATAGAAATAATCCCCCGGTTTCCATTTTCTGAGTAATAAGGGAAAAAAACAGGCCTCCGCATCCAAAAAGGCAATATGGGCATCTGCGTTCAGGGAAGCCCCCGACACCATGGCTTTTACAAAGCCCTCGGCGCCGGGGAAATCCATCACGATCTGGCCTCCGGGGAAATCCACACTGGCTTGATCTACAGGCCAGGAGACCTGACTGACGGCTTCGCTTAACAGTGGACTGATCAGCAACATACGCCTGTCCCGGATAATCCTATGGGTGGCAGAGCTTACAAAATGTCCTGTACTGCTCTGCAACAAGGATTTTATATCCCCAACCTGAGCAGGGGTAAATCCAAAGGGTTTGATCAATTCATAAATAACCGTATGCAAAGGCGTTACTGCTGAAAGTTTCAGCACAGGCACCTGCCACTGGCCTTCTCCTTTGGGTTCCAGCAATTTGCCAAGATGCACAGCAACTGCCTGATTATACAATACTTCCATATCCCTGAAACGGCCCAGGTTATCCGCCAGGTTTGGACGTACCTCCGGGTACCTTTCTTCTATCAAGGGAAGCACCTTGTGCCGGATAAAATTTCGGCTATACTTATCCGTTAGATTGCTGCTGTCTTCGACGTGCTCCAGCCCGTGTTCATGCGCGTAGGCTTCCAGTTCTTCCCTGTAGGCAAATAATAAAGGCCTTACAACGCCTTCGTGTTCAGGTAACATACCCCTGAGTCCGGTCACACCCGTACCTTTGATGAAGTTCATGAAAAGGGTCTCGATGTTGTCATCCAGGTGATGGGCCGTTGCAATGGCAGCAAAGGGCGGAGCCCCAGGCGTTCCAGCGGCCGCAAGAGGGGTCCAAGCTGACGCAGCTCCCGAAAACAATTCCCGGAACCAGGCGTACCGCAGCTCCCGCGCTGCTACCTGAATAGAAATGCGCTGTGATACTGCGTAGGATACCGTATCGAACTTTTTAAAGTGAACCGGACGGTGCAGCCTACCCGCTAATTGGATAACAAATTCCTCATCCCTCAAACTTTCGTCCCCCCTGAGTTGGAAATTACCATGCGCTATAGAAAATGGAATCTCCGCCTCCGCGCAAAGATGCGCCAGTACCACTGAATCCAACCCACCACTGACAGCCAGCAGCCAGGACTGCCCCTTATGCCAAAGTTGCTCCTGCGCTATGTATGCGGTAAACCTCGATAACAGTGTTGATGCCATAGTGATGCTACATTGTAAGCTCTTCAAAAGCGCTCCTTAGTTCTCCCAGGGCTCTATGCTCACCGGCTGCTTTGGCCTTTTCCATTCCCTTTTCATATATGCCGGCAGCTTCGGTTTCCAGACCCAGCCTTTCCAGTGTTTTTCCCAGGTGATAATAACTACCCACGTATCCTGGATCATGGCCCAATACTTTTTCAAAACAAGTCCTCGCTTCCTGATCTTGGCCTAGCTTGATATACTCCAAGGCCAATGCATGCAGCAGAAAAGAATCATTGGGAGAGGCCAACAATTGTTGTTTGATCAATTCGATCCTATCCATTGGACAAAAAAATGTAAAAATTATGTATTCAAACTAGTTTTCCCCTACCTTTAAATAATCTTATAGTTGCATAAACAACTTTCTACCATGAAAATACTTGTCTGCATCAGTAAAACAC
>CAJCIQ010000115.1 GCA_903970475.1 Beijerinckiaceae bacterium | reverse complement strand
CGGTAGTATACTTCAACCAACCGATAGGAGAACCAGCTTCGACCGCCAGTCTCTTGCGTAAGGTAGGCGGGAACACACTATCCTTATAGGCCTTGTCCTGCGCTTCGAATAGCTCCCAGGATGGCATACTCACAACCCTGGTACCTATGCCTTCGGCCTGTAGTTTTTCCTGGGCTTCCACCAGCAAGTGAACTTCAGAACCCGTTCCCATCAAAATAAGTTTGGGATCTCCTTTGGCCTCAGATAAGATATAAGCCCCTTTGACCACGTTGGTGGCCTTTCCATAGACATCCTGGTCGATGACCGGCAAATTCTGACGCGTGAGCACCAATACTACCGGTCCTCCGCTGTGTTCCAAAGCTACCTTCCAGGCCTGAGCCGTCTCATTGGCGTCTGCCGGACGGATCAAGGTAATGTTTGGGATGGAGCGCAAAGAAATCAACTGCTCTATTGGCTGATGCGTCGTACCGTCTTCACCCAAACCTATACTATCGTGTGTATACACAAAGATGGGCCTGATCTTCATGATAGCCGCCAAACGGATCGGAGGACGCATGTATTCGGAGAACATCAGGAAAGTCGCCCCATAGGGAATCAATCCCCTGGTGAGGACCATCCCGTTTAAAATTGCGCCCATGGCATGCTCCCGTATACCGAAGTGAAAATTCCTCCCGTCCTTATGCGCTGCACTGAAAGATTCGTATCCGTCCAGGTGGGTATCTGTGGAAGGGGCCAGGTCCGCTGCGCCACCCAGTAAAAGGGGCAGATCCGCCGCTATGGCATTTAATGCCTTACCAGAGGCTTTACGGGTGGCAACCCCGTCTTTGGAAGGTTTGAACACGGGCAGTTTATTTTCCCAGCCCGCCGGCAATTTACCCGCACCGAATAACTCATATTCAGCAGCCAGGTCCGGATACTGGATCTTCCACTTCTTATACAACTCATCCCATTCCTGGTGTTTCTTTTTGCCTTTATCCCCGGCCTCCCTGTAAAAAGCGAGCACTTCATCCGGCACATAAAAGAATTTATCCGGATCAAAGCCGAAACCTTCCTTTACCAATTTCACCTCAGAAGCCCCCAGGGGTGAACCGTGGGCGGCTGCCGTATCAACTTTGTTAGGACTCCCAAATGCAATATGCGTTCTTATTTTAATCAGGGAAGGACGCGTTGTTTCGGCTTTTGCCTTTTTCACTGCTTCTGCAATGGCCTTTACATCATTTCCGTCAGGCAATACCTGCACGTGCCACCCATAGGCTTCGAAGCGCGCAGCTACATCCTCCGTGAAAGCGATATTGGTATTTCCTTCAATGGAGATATGGTTGTCATCGTAGAGATAAACAATGCTGCCCAGCTTCAGCGTACCCGCTAATGAAGCCGCCTCGGAGCTGATCCCTTCCATCATGTCTCCATCGCTGACGATGGCATAGATACGATAGTCGAATACAGGGTAACCGGGCTGATTGTAACGGGCAGCCAGGTATTGCTGGGCGATGGCCATCCCAACCCCATTGGCAAAACCCTGACCCAGAGGACCAGTAGTCACTTCAATCCCAGGAAGCAGGCCATACTCTGGGTGTCCTGCTGTTCTGCTATGCAATTGCCTGAAATGCTGAAGGTCATCCATGGTCACTTCATACCCTGTCAGATAGAGATAGGCATAAAGCAACATACACCCATGCCCCGCTGACAACACAAAACGATCCCTTGCAGCCCAATCGGGGTGGGAAGGGTCATAATGCATGGCGTCAGACCAAAGGACGTGACCCATAGGCGCAGCACCCATAGGCATACCCGGGTGTCCGGAGTTGGCTTTTTGAACGGCATCTACGGCAAGAATGCGAACAGTATCAATCGCCAGTTGAGCGATATCTGTTGTAGAAGATGCCTTGGAGGAAGGCGCAGCAGAGGGCATAGACATAGGTCAAGTTTTTACAAAAATAGGCGCATTCCCCGACAAACCGTTGTCCTTATCCCCAAAAACCTTGCGCATGTATGCGGGGTCTTTCTACCCCATTTGCCCTTAGGGTCTTTCTTAGGCGATGGACCAAGCGGGCGTTGCCCGCCAGATAGAATACCGTCTCCGGATCCTCATATAAGCCCTTACCAGATAGCCATTTTTCCAGGCATCCGGCTCCATTATCCGTATAAGCCAAGGGTTCGATCGGCATTTGAAAAAAGGCATCGAAGCTATCCCTGTGCTGTTTTTCAGAAAGCAGCAGGGCCCCTGAAAAAGTAGAAGACCCGGGTTTAAGTTGTCTGAGTGCCAGAAAATGTCCCAAACTACTCCCATCCCCCAGGCAAACCACTTGCGCAAAAGGAAGGGGTGACCCGGTAGTGCGACTGATATGGACATAGGAAAAACAATCCCCAACTTCCACAGACCTGGCCCAGAGACTCCCTGGCCCCTCATGAGCTGCGTCAATGTATAAGGTACAGGTATGGGTTTCTGCATCCCAGCCTGCCGCCGTATAGTCTCTGTAGGTCAAAGGTGCAACCCGACATTTGATATGTACGGTATAATCCCACTTGGACATATCCAGGCCAGGTAAGTGCAGATCCAGCTCCAGGAAGCTGGAAGGTGTCCATTGCCGGACCGCCAGAATGGTTCCGGTTTTAAGCACTTTCCTTTCTACCAACCCTAATGTAGCATCCCGCAGCATTTTCATATTCGCTAAATTAATATGGAAAGCAAAAAAAGAAAATTCTCCGGCCGTACAATGAGACAAACCGGGGGAATGCTTGGACTATTCTCGGATATGTTGTCTGAATTGAGCGGGAGATACCCCCACGGTCTGCCGGACTCGTCACTTGCTGAGATCTGGTCTCCTTCATGGATGCATGGTTAGAGCGACCCGCATACATTTCTGCGATCATACCCACCAAGACTTTTACCAAGCCGTTCCATATGGATTTGTTCAAGGGTTGCTCCTGCTTTTGAAACAACCGTTGCTTCATCATTTCCAAACAATCCAGGATGCCTGATTCTTCTCCGGGTTGAAGAGGCAGCCACTTGGCCTTAGGAGGAATGTCCTGTAGCAAACTTACCGTAGCCGGATCCAGGGCATGCGCTTCTATGGCAACATGCCACCCCTTCATTTCTTTTACCCCCAGGATTTCATGTACCTGTCCTGGTAAAATGATATTGAGCCCCAGCCCCTGTAGTTCGAATTCCTGGAAGTCAACCATATAGGTGCTGGCGCCCTGCTGATGTAACATGGATATGTAGTGGTCATCCCTATGGGCGCCCAGGTCTTTGAGGTATTGCACCAGCTCCGTCCATTTGCTTTCTGTCATATCCTCATAGGAAACCCAATGCAGATGACAAGGCAGGTCGGTCCTCTGACTCAGCTTATGAAGGGGGAACTGCTTATTGGAGGATAATCTGTACACTTGGGCAAGTTACGGTTTTATCGCCGCACATCTGGAGGCCAACGGCTCCAGGTATCATGGCCAATGGCCCCCTGGATGTTTATTTGTCTACCACCAAAGAAGACTAAATAATCCCCGATTGTTTAACGCCGTATACCGTTGAAATCGTTTAACAATCGCTTAATCAGTAAATACTAGATAATTTTGTTTTTTTCTCCTGCTTTCCATAATTTCATCCTGTTAACGTGAGACATGAGAAATGATTATCCAACCGGAAGGGTCCTCCTATCCGAGTATGTTTAATACATTCCTCCTTTTTTTACAAGTGGTATGATCAGTGGAAAATCCGCGCTGATGCATGCTCATGCCTACCCTATCCATGAAGCGATATGTTGGTGTGAACCTGTTGTATGCTGATCATTATCGACTGCGACCGAACGTAAAATAAAACTAGGTTTTTTCTATTTTTAATCTCTGATGTGACGAGGCTGCTCTTCTGGGCGGCCTCCCTTTTTTAAGTGTATTGCCTACATTTGCACAAACCTGATCCTTTTATGGGTAATGAAGCTATCCTGGAATACGCCAAGCGCATTGAGGCACTCGCTCAGATCGGACTGACCTATTCTCCAAACCCTTACGACCTGGAGCGGTATGCGGAACTCAAGGAAATCAGTTTTAAATTAATGGCACAGGTTACCCAACTCTCTGTTGAAAAATTGCAAATCCATTTCGACGACAAAAAAGAATACATCACCCCCAAAGTGGATGTAAGAGCCGTCGTCTTTAATGAGGCAAACCAAATCCTGCTGGTCAAAGAATCAGCAGACGGCCACTGGTCCTTACCAGGTGGATGGGCAGACATTGGCTATTCCCCCAGGGAGGTAGCGGTAAAGGAAGTCAGGGAAGAAACAGGTTTGGAAGTGCGAAGCACCCGTTTACTGGCCGTATTGGATAAGCGTAAACATCCGCATCCCCCTGCCCTGGAATATGCCTACAAAATCTTTGTGGAATGCCTGCCGATCAGCGGACAACTGGGAGGCAGTTTTGATATTCTGGACTGTGGCTGGTTTAGCTCGGACAATATCCCACCCCTGTCCCTGGAAAGGATCACCCATGAGCAAATCGACCTCATGTTTGATTACAGGAAGGACCCAGAACGCCCGGTATCGCTGGATTAGTTCCGACCCCACGAAACTGCCTACCCTTTCGGGAGGCAGACCGACTTTGGCAAGGTAGTTGACACCCACATAGGAGATGATTAACCTAAAACACCTATGTTATGCGCAAGTATGATACCGATTCCTCCCACAAGGTCGAAAAGACCATGGAGGAAATGAATGAAGGAAAATTATATAGTGGACGCAGTGGTAAAAAAGTGACGAACCCCCGTCAAGCCATAGCCATCGGCCTTTCTGAAGCAAGAAAAGAAGGCGATAAAGTCCCTTCAGCGCCGACAGGTCGAAGCAAAGTGCGCACCAGCACCAAAAAGGCAATGACCAAACGTGCCCACGCCTAGCCATTGGCTCTAGCCAGGATCTCATCGATCAGGCTAAGCTCCTGTTGGCTAAATGTCACATTATCCAGGCACCGCAGAGAATCTGTCAATTGCTCCGGCTTGCTGGCGCCTACGAGTACAGAGGTCACTCTTTGGTCCTTGAGGATCCAGGACAGGGCCATTTGCGCCAAGGTCTGACCGCGTTCCGCCGCTATATCAGCGAGCGACCGAACGGCGTTTAATTTTGTTTCTGTCAATTGAGCTTCTTTGAGGAACCCATGAGGCTTGGCTACCCTTGAATCCGAAGGAATACCACCCAGGTATTTATCCGTAAGTAACCCTTGCGCCAAAGGACTAAAGGGAATACAGCCCACTCCTTCTTTGCCCAATAAGTCCAGCAGACCTTCTTCTACCCAACGGTCCATCATGGAATAGCGGGGCTGGTGAATCAGGCAAGGTGTGCCCAAATCCCTCAATATCGAAAAGGCACGGGCAGCCTCAGGGGCCTTATAATTGGAGATACCTACATACAGGGCCTTGCCCTGACGTACGATCAGATCCAGGGTCCTCATCGTCTCTTCCAGGGGCGTCTCCGGATCGGGTCTGTGGTGGTAAAATATATCTACATACGCCAGGCCCATGCGTTTTAAGCTCTGCTCCAGGCTGGCAACCAGGTATTTTTTAGATCCCCAGTCCCCGTAGGGTCCTTCCCACATGGTATATCCAGCTTTGGTAGAGATGATCAGTTCATCCCTGTACCCCCCGAAATCCTCCCGGAATATCTTACCAAAGTTCTCTTCGGCAGAACCCGGAGGAGGTCCATAGTTATTGGCCAGGTCAAAATGGGTAATACCCGAATCGAAGGCCAGTCGCAACATCTTCCGACTGGTTTCCAACACATCAACGTGCCCGAAATTATGCCACAGACCAAGGCTGAGCGCAGGCAAACGAAGGCCGCTTTTACCACATCGACGATAAGACATGTGCCGGTAACGGGCCGAAGAAGGCAAATAATGCATATGGTAGGTTAGTTAGTCGTTAGTCGTTTCCTTTCATCGTAGATGACGTCCAATAGTCCATGCTCATAGACGTCTCCGGACAATTCCCAGAACATAACCCCGCCCAGGTGATGAGCGATGGCATACTGGGTTTTGAGGCGTATGGACATGGAGTCATCAAAGGTTACGAATAACTTCTGTTTTTTATTATAATAAAAAGGCGCTCGGGCTACTGTATCCCAGTGATACACAAATCCGCTATCCACGGAAAAACGTTGGGAAAAATTCCGGTAGTCGACCCCGGATTTAAAATGCCCATACCTGTATAATCCATCATCTACACTGTCCATTCCTTCAAACACCCTGGCATAAAAAGCAGCGCCTATCGCTATTTTAGCAGGTGGCACCCTAAAGCTATCCGTTAGCAGGCGCACGGCATGATCGGTGGATTCCGGATGCCCGGGAGAAGAATACAAGGCCGTATGATGTCCACTTACCGTATCATATCCATTGACCAAATCATAGGTCATCAGGTTGATCCGGTCAACCAGGGGAGCTACTTTTTTCCAATCAATGCTCTTGAGCAGATAAGCAGTGAATCCGCCGGCGGCAAAACTGATTTCATACTTTTTACCCAGGGTCCTGCGGAGACGGCGGACCAGATCCGTAAAGTCAGCGACATCGACAGGATCATAAGGGTATCCTGGAACATTGGCTAAGGCCGGATATTCCCAGTCCAGGTCAATCCCATCTGCTTGGAAGTATTCCAGTAAATGCTTCGTAGATTTTGCAAAGAATTTGCGGGCCTTTTTGTCTTTAAATACATCAGAGCAGGTCTTACATCCTCCCCAGCCCCCTAAAGAGACCATGACCTTCATACCAGGGTTTCTGCTTTTCAATGCCACCATATGCCTGATACGTGCCGTATCATTGGCATTCATAACGGAAAGGGTATCTCCCCTCAAATGAACAAAGGAAAAGATGATGTGCGTTAACTTTTCTACAGGGAAACTATCCATCATCGTATTGCGCCCTGCATAGTAGGCAACGATATCCAACGGACGGGATTGGGCCCTGCTTTGAATAGTGGCTCCCAGCGCTGCACATATAACCAGATAAAACGCCCAACGGCGCCATGGAGTCGATTGCATTGTCTAAAAATAAGGATTTTCAGCGAGCGAAGCTCCTACACTTCTTCGGCGGCGCTCAGGCACTTCAATATAGCCCTCAGTAATTGATCCGGAGAGAAAGGTTTGGTAACGACTTCATTAATGTAGAAGGAATAGAGGGTCCGGTGCTCCTCTTTAGCAACACTGGCTGTCAACGCAATGATGGGTAAACTCAGTCCCATTTCCCGTATGCGCAGGGTCGCCGTATACCCATCCATGATGGGCATGTGCATATCCATCAGTATGAGCCGATGGATCATCGGGTCCAGCCGGTCTAAGGCTTCCTTCCCGTTTCCAGCGTGTTCCACCACCGCGCCCCAACGCTGCAACACTTTGGTGGTCACCAGTACATTGAGGGGATTGTCCTCTACGAGCAGAATATGTAAATTTTCCAGAGGCCTGCCCAACACCTGAGAGGCCGCCACGGGAGCCGATGACACGGGCAGCAGATCTGTGGAAAGTGCCCCTATGGCATGCGGGGAGCCATTGGAAGTTGCCATGGTTGGCTCGGCTATGGCAGCCGTTTGGTAAATGATGGGAAAAGACAGGGTAAAAAAGAACTCAGACCCTTTTCCCAACGCTGAAGCGACATGAAGTTCTGTGCCTTGTAAATTCAATAAGCGCTGACTAATGGCCAAACCCAATCCTGTACCCCCATAACTCCTGGAGGTGGAAGAATCGGCTTGCACAAACTCTTCAAAAATCAGCTTTTGTTTTTCCTCTGAAATACCAATGCCTGTATCCTCCACGGAGAACTGAACCTTTACCCTGCCCTGCTCCCTTGTCTTGACCACCAATTTCAATTTTACAGATCCCGCGCTGGTGAACTTAATGGCATTATGCACCAGGTTATTGATCACCTGACAAAGCCTGGTAGGATCACCTTTCACCGATTCTTTCAAACTGGGATCGACTTCCAGGGTCAATGAAATATCCTTTTCTTTAGCAAAGGATTGAAACCCCGCTACAATATTACTGGCCAACTGGGGCAATTGAATGGCAATCGATTCAAATTCAATCTTACCCGCTTCTATCTTATGAAAATCCAGGATATCATTGACAATGGACAGTAAGTTATTGGCAGAAAACAACAATACATTCAATTGCTCCTTCTGATCCTCCCTGGTCTCATTCATGAGCAATAAATGCGTCATTCCTATCACAGAGTTCAGCGGTGTGCGGATCTCATGGGACATGGAAGACAGAAATTCCGATTTAGCCCTGGCCCCTTCCTCCGCCTGATTTTTGGATTCTTTGAGGTCATGCGAGAAGCGGAAGCTCAGGATCAGGGATTGGAAGAAACAAAATATAATGAAGCCCAAAAACTGTACGCCCTGCATGTTGGGAATAATGCCCAGAAATTCCAGGTTCAGCAAGGTAAAGGTGCAGAGCAATATACCCATGCTCACCAGTCCATAAATGGCCCCATTGCGCATATGCAGCACCGCTTGAATATATACATACAAGGTGTATACGATGTACACAAACATCACAAACAGGAAGGGTATGAGGAGTTTGGTAAAAAACAGGGGGGAAGTCACCAGGACCAGGGCTGCCACCACATAGCATAAGGCCTTCATCAGCTTAATGGCATAGTGGTTAACATCCTCCGGATAGAGCCGCCTTACATATTCCACCAAAAAGGCAATCCCCAGATACAAAGTCAGGTACTCCAGCCTCACCGTGACAAACCAGCTCCAGGTAGGAAAAATATTGTGCAGGGAATAATATTGGGTTCCTACGATCCGGTAGCTGAACATGGCGCAAAACAGGGCGAAATACAGGATGGTCTTGTCATGTCTCCCAAACAAATAAAGGCCCAGGAAAAACAACCCTCCCATAAACAGACAGCCACAGAGCAAAAAATCCATGGCCAGGGTCTGTTGTCTATCCTGGTACAAGTCTTTACTATTCCCTATGGTGAGCTGCTGATAAGGACCTCCTTTAAAATGCCAGTAGTTGGCAATTTGCAGCAGCAGGTGTAAGGTATCGTTATCGGGAACATTGACTGTTTTATGCTGCCAATGGGGAGACGCGTTTGCTTCCACCGAGTCAGGTATACCGCAAATAGCCACACTTTTGCCATTGATGAACAGCCGGTAAGAACTATAGGTATCCGGTACCTCCATGGCCAGGTTAGGTCTTTTGGCAGGCAGGTAGATGGTCAGTGAATACGTCGCATATCCCTGACCCGGTAGGGTCTTGCCGTTATAGGTGGTATTGTTCCAGAGTTTGGGAAATAAGGCATAAACAGGGGCTTGTTTCACTGAATCACCGGGACCAACGAGCCGGTGCCAGTAGAATCCCCAATCGCCATCCAGATGTATCCGTTCCGTTTCCAGGTTGGCAGACCGGAGATCAAGAACTCCGCCGGCGGCCACTGGACCTGAATTATTGGTCCAACCCAATTGAGGCAGGGAGAAAGAAGCCGTCCATACAGCAGCAACAAGTATACAAATGGCAATGGTGACTACACGTCCTTTCATAAAATGGGACTCCTCCCAGCCTGAGGGTGAACTGGGAGGAGGAAAGATACGGCTTATACCACTATGGAATGGTTAGCCGGAAGTTATTGATTTCAAAAAATTATAGACATAAGGTGCTCTATTTCAGCGCGTGACCTGTGTAATAATCCAGTATGCGTTTTTGCAGCATGATGGAAATAGCAGCTTGCACAGCCGTTTGCTTTGCCTGCAACAATACTTCCTGGGCATTGGACAAATCAATGAAATTGGCTATTCCCTGCTGATAACGTCCGGAGATATTATCATAGGCTTCCTGGGCAGCCGTCAATCCCTGGGCGGCTGTATGCAATTGCTGGATGGCCGTCGTATAATCTCCATAAGCCTGGCGTACCTGGGATACGACCAGCACCTTGTTGTCCTCCAGGTTGATCCTGGCATTATCCAGGTTGATTTTGGCCGCCTGCACATTGGACTTGGTGTAATACTTATCGAAGATGGTCCAGGTCGCGTTGACGCCAAATACGCCATTGATTTGCTTATACAATTGGTTCCCGAAAGACTCCTGGTATTTGGGCTGCACGTTTTCTCCATTTACGTATAAGGAATTGAAGAAAGCACCGGCGTCATATAACCCAGCCCCGAAAGAAACACTGGGCAGATAACCACTTTTGTACTTTTTAATGTACCATTGGGCCACTTCCGTGTTCATTTCCGAAGCTTTGATGTCCACCCTATCACTGAGGGCCCTGCGCACCAGGCTGGCTTCATCCCCGTATTGGTCCACCTCCGGATTATCATCAATGGTCAAGTCGGCAAACGCATAACTATCCAGGGAATCCAGCCTGAGCTTGCGCAACAGCAGGATCTTGTCGGAACGAAGCTGGTTTTGACTCACCAGTAGCAACTGATGGTCCTGGGAAGTTTGGGCCTCCTGTTGATACAAATCTGTTTTTGCCCTACGTCCCACATCTACCAATGCCTGAATCTGATCCTGCCTGTGGGTGGAAATCACGTAATTCTGAGAGTCCAGATCCACAAATTTCTTATCCAGCACTACCTGTAAATAAGACTGCGTCAAATCCTCCGTGATGGATTCCTTGGCAAAGGCTAAAGACAGGGAAGCACTGTTTCTATTCAACTGAGCCGCCTTCCAGGTAGCCAGGTTGTTGTACCCGCTGAAAATATTGATGCTGCTGGTTAATTGGTAATTAAAGGCTCCTCTGTCCGTGCGAACCAGGGTGGGTCCTTCCGTAGCGTAAAAGTTATTCCCCACCGCATAATTATACCCAGCACCTGCTTGCAGATTAGGCAAAAATAATTGCCCATATGCTTGGAGAACCTGGGATCCTGCCAGGGCCACAGCGTTCTGCCCCTGTAGCACCGGAGTTGAGTTGCTCAACCCGCGGCTGATGACGTCTTGTAGGGAAAGGGTAGTTACATTGCTTTGCTGACCTTGGGCCACCTGTCCTACCATGCTGAAAATGGCTGTCCAAACTAAGACATGCCTGAATCTATTGTCCATATTTTACCCTGACTTTTTGTCCGTTTTCATAGGTCGTACCTACATTGAGGCCGATCAAATCTCCTTTCTGAATGCCACTGATCACGGCTACTTTGGAACCGTCATTGTCCCCCAGCTTCACGGGTTGGTACACAATGGTAGAGTCTGGACGGATCACCACAATAGTCGGTTTACCATCTTTTAGTACGACTGCTTCACTGGGCACCTGTAGTTCAGCCCCACCACGCGTGGGTTGTGCAATCTTGACGTTCACATAGCTTCCCGGAATGATCTCCTGGTTTTTGTTGGACAGATCCACTTCCACCAGCATCATACGGGTTTTAGGATCCAGTTCCCCGGAAATCCTGGAGATATTCCCTTTAATGGTCACGTTGGGTTTTTCCAACATGGATATCTCCACGGGATAGCCCAGCTTCAGGTTATTGGCCACGGCCTGTTCCACATAGACATACACGCGTATCCTGTCCAGTTCAGACACAGTTACGATAGGCTGGGCGCTGGTTTGGGAATTGGTGGCCGTTTGGATCAAGGCACCTGGATCGGCAAAACGTGCCGTTACCGTACCGCTGAAAGGGGCTGTAATGTTTTTGTATTGTTGTTGCTGACGCAGGGATTCCACATTAGCCGCCGCTACCGCTACATCCGTTTCCGTTTGTTGTTCATCCTGGGGCGCGATGTATTCTTTTGCCAGGAGAGCCTTGTCCCTAGCCAGGATCTTCTTTTTGTTTTCCAGGTCGGCAATAGCTGCCCGATAAGCCTGGTCGGTTTCAGGAGAAACGATTTCGGCCATCAACTGGCCACTGGATACCTTATCCCCTTTATCCACATAGATATGGCTCATGTACCCGCTGGTCTTGGCATACAAGGCGACTTCCTGGTAAGGACGGGCCTCCCCCTGGATGATCAGGCTGTTATCAGCCACCGTTTTCCCGGCAATGACCGCGCTTATATAAGGACCGGCTTTTACATCCAGGATCCTGGACTTGGTGTCGTCGGCATAGGCCGTGTTATGACGGGATATCATCAGCAGGATGCCGATAGCGGCACCGGCGACCAGTATAATGCCTCCTATCCAAATGCGCAGTGATGATTTATTGGAGGTTGTAGCACTCATAAACTTACTGTTTAATATAATTTGAATGATTTGATAAATATTAATGCCCGTGTTCCATACCAGCCGGGTTATCCAGGTGTTTGTCCATGTCTGCTATCTCTGCCTCGAAGTCCGCATCCATACTATGCCTGTTGGGGGGCGCCTGACGCAGCACTGAGTAGATCAAAGGCACAATAAACAGCGTCACCACCGTCGCAAAACACAAACCACCAATGACCGCACGGCCCAAGGGGGCATTTTGTTCTCCACCGGCACCCGTACCCAATGCCATGGGGATCATACCCAGGATCATGGCAATGGCCGTCATCAGCACCGGTCTCAAACGCGTCCTCCCTGCCTCCAATGCCGCATCAAAGGCGTTCAGGTTTTTAGTGATCCTGACCTCGTTGGCAAAACTGACCATCAATATGGAGTTGGACACCGCAATACCTACCGCCACGATAGATCCCATAAGGGATACCACGTTGATGGTGGTATGGGTGAAGGTCAGCATCCAAAGGATACCCGTAAAGGCCCCTGGAACCGCAAAGAGGATGATGAAGGGATCCAGCCAGGACTGGAACAGGATCACCATCAGCAGGTATACCAGGATAATGGACAGGATCAGTCCCAATCCCAGGGTAGAGAAGGAACTGTGCATTACATCGGGTTGCCCCCTGACGGCAAGGCGCATACCCAAGGGCGGTTTGCCCATGGCCGCAATTTTCTTGTCTATGCCGTCTGATAAGGTACCCAGGTCAGAGCCGTCTACAGAAGCGGTGATGTCTATTACCCGCTGCACGGTGTAGTGACTGACCAGGTTATATTGATTCTCCAGCTCCACACTGGCCAGGTTACGCAGGGTTTGGGACTGGGAAGCAGGCAAGGCGCCCGGTGTCGGATTAACCGTAGAAGCTACAGGGGCGTTTCCATTGGTCACCGACGTATTCATCAGGGCGCCCACTGAATTGAGTTGCTGATAAGGCACCTTCACCGCCACCGTATAGTTTACGTTGTTGATCGGGTTGATGAAATAGGATGGGTCCACAATGGAACTGGAGGAGAGCGCCACCAGCATGTTGTTGGCCACGTCCCTTTGGGTCAGCCCCAATTGCCCGGCCCTTACCCTATCCACGTTAAACTTGAAGGTGGGATAATCCAGTACTTGTTTGATGGTCACATCCACCGCTCCAGGAAGGGTCTTGATGGAATCCCTTAGTTTGGAAGCAAAGGCATAGGCCCTGTCATAGTTGTTATCCATGATCTGGATATCGATGGGGGCAGATAAACCAAAGTTCAATACCTGGCCCACGATATCGGCAGATTGGAAATAGGCCACACAACCAGGGAAGTTTTTTTCCAGATCCTTACGGATGGCCCGCATATATTCAATGGTGGGCTTGTGCTCAGGGGCAAGGGCAATCAGGATTTCCGCATCCATACTACCCGTATTGTCCGTAGCCACAAAGGCCAGGTTATAGGATACAGGCACCCCGATCATGTCATTGATGGTCTTCAGCTCCGAAGCAGGAATGATCTTCTGGATACGCCCTTCTGCCGAGTCCACCAGCCGTTCGGTTTCTTCAATACGGCTTCCGGAAGGAGCCCTGAAGTGCAGCTTCATCATCCCGGCATCTACCGTTGGGAAGAAGTCAGTGCCCACTACTTTGAGTAATAATAAAGAGACGCCCAGGAACAGCAAAGCCAAACTCAAAACGATAGCCCTATACCTTAGGAACAAATGTAAAATCCTTCCATAGGCGTCTCTGAAACGGTCAAATCCCCTATCCCTCCAAACGTTGAAGCCATGGGACCAACGCTGGAAACCGTTGGCATCTTCCGGCACGGGCTCGTGGTGGGTCCTGATGCCATCAAAGAGCATCCTGGACAACACCGGCACCAGGGTTCTGGATAGGATATAGGAAGCCATCATGGATACAACCACTGATAGCGCCATGGGGATAAACAAGTATTGTGAAGGGCCGGTCAATAGTACCACAGGGAAAAACACGATACAAATGGCCAAGGTTGCCATCAGCGCTGGTACCGCGATTTCCTGGGCCCCGATCAAAATGGCTATGGTCAAGGGCCGTCCCAGGTTTCTGTTTCTTTCAATGTTTTCCACTTCCACCGTGGCGTCGTCCACCAGCATACCCACGGCCAGGGACAAACCACCCAGGGTCATGATGTTGAGGGTATTACCCGATAATCTCAACCAGATAATGGATACCAGAATGGACAAAGGAATGGAGGTACACACCACAATCACCGATCTCCAGTTACCCAGAAAGAACAGGATCATGATCGATACCAGGATGGCCGCCGTGGTGGCCTCATGAAGCACCGATTCGATGGCATCCCTTACAAACACGGACTGGTCAAAGTCTGCACTCAGCTCCAGGCCCTTGGGCGCTTCGGCCTGTATGGATGGAATCAATCCCTTAGCGGCTTCTACTACTGCCAGCGTGGAGGCGTCCGATTTCTTAAGGATGGTCAGGTAGGCCGCTCTTTTCCTATCCACCCTTACCACGTTCAACTGGTCCGCATATCCGTCATAGGCTTTAGCCACCTGACCCATCTGCACCACTTCTCCATTGACCGTCTTAATGGGTATGTCGTTGAACTGTCCAACCACGTCCGGGCTGGAGTTCATAGCGATATTATACTCCCTGTTTCCCATCCTGGCCGTACCAGCTGGTTCAATCAGGTTCGAGGTTTGAATGGCATTGACCACATCCATGACCGATAGCCCTTTACCGGCCACCTTCTGAGGATCCACGTCCACTACGATTTCCCTGGTCTTACCACCGAAAGGAGCCGGCGTAGCCAAACCAGGAACCGTGAACAAACGGATACGGATGAAGTTCAGGCCATAATCGTAGATCTTATCTTCCGACATGGTTTTGGACTTCATCGTCAATTGCATAACGGGAACGTTAGATGCATTGAACTGCAAAATGATGGGAGGGGTCATACCGGGAGGCATGGACCTTAACGAGGTATTGGCCGTAGCCGACATTTGGGCTATGGCCGCTCCTATATCCGTCCCAGGCTGGAAATACACCTTCAAGATGCCAATGCCCGGTTGGGAAATGGATTCGATACGGGAAATCCCATTGACCGTGGTGGAGGTGCCCCTTTCAGAAAGCAACACCACGCGTTTTTCCATTTCCATGGCATTGAGCCCCTGATAGCTCCAGATCATGGACACCACCGGAATGTCGATTACAGGGAAAATGTCCGTATTCATGGACTTGATCGACAATAAGCCCATGATCATGATCAGGAAGGCCATCACAGCCACCGAATACGGCCTTCTTAAAGCCAGTCTAACAATCCACATAGTACTTTAATAATTATCAGTAAAATGACACATGCGTTTTGGGCAAGGCAAAAGTGATTGGATTCGTTGGTAAAACGATCCAGGCAGGCAATCGCAGACAATGAAAATGGCTAGCGGGTGTTTAGGACGGTTAGCGGATATTTAAATTGGTTAGTAGGTGTTTTAATCGGTTAGCGGGTGTTTTTGACAAGAGTGATAACTGCTTTTCTCGCTGCTTCTACGGGCCATAGCTCTTTGTACACTTGTACCTGATGAGAGGCTCCGTCATAGAGCAGCAGGACGGTATCTGCAACGTCTTTCTTACTTTGGGGATCTATTTCCTCCATTACTTCTACTATATCCTGAAAGTACTTGCGTTGTCCTTCCTTATTAGCAACGGCCTGGGTATGCATTTTTGTACCCCTTTGAGGCAGCTCCGTGAGGATGCGGGTATAACTACAGCCCGAGAATTGGTTTTGCTCCAGGAAGATAGCCCTGTATTCAAAGGTGCCCACCAATCTATCCAAAGGAGAGGTGATTCCCTCCAGGTGACGGTTCAGGCCTTCAAACCATACTTCAGCCCTGCGTTGGAGGTAGGCCACGCCCAAATCTTCTTTAGAAGGAAAATGATAGTAGAGACTGGCCTTGGCAACCCCAGCTTCTTCAATGATCTGGTTAATACCTGTCAGGTTATATCCCTGGCTCAAAAAAAGCCGGGAGGCTGTTATGATTATCTGCTCCCGAACGGAACTATCCGAATGCATGAGGCAAAGGTAAGAGGTATTCAGACAAGTCTGTCTACCATTCATCCAGTTTTTTCAGGAAATCGTCTCTTTTCCTATTTCATCCAGGCCCCTGAGCTGATCGGCAGACAGGTGAATTTTTAAGGTTTGCATGTTTTCTTCCAGGTGATTCACCTTGGAGGTGCCCGGAATCAACAGGATGTTTTCGGAACGATGCATCAGCCAGGACAAGGCTACCTGATGGGGTGTAGCCCCTATATCTTCTGCTACTTTTTTGAGCTCATTGAAGGCAGCTAAGTTCCCGGCATTCATCGGATACCAGGGAATAAAGGCCATCTTTTGTTCCTGGGTGTAATCCAGCACCGATTCCCATTTACGGTAATCCACACTATACTTATTCTGAACTGAAACCACCTTTACATATTTCTGGGCAGTTTTAATCTGCTCCACCGTTACCTCAGAAAGGCCAATGTTTTTGATCAGACCGTTTTCCTGGGCTCCCTGTAAAAATTCCATCGTCTCAGAGACAATGGAATCATCCGTCCTGTGCAATTGGTAGAGGTCAATGGTATCCACCTTCAGCCTTTCCAGGCTTCCTTCCAGTGCCTTGCGCAGGTGATCAGGTTTCACATTGACCGTCCATTTGTCCGGACCAGAACGCATAAAGCCCCCTTTGGTGGCAATGACCAGTCCTTTTTTATAGGGAGACAAGGCTTCCGCTATCAATTCCTCCGATACGTTGGGTCCATAACTGTCCGCCGTGTCAATAAAATCCACCCCCAGTTCTACGGCCTTTTGAAGGACTTTTATTGATTCAGCTTTGTCCTGGGGAGGCCCCCAGATGCCCTTACCGGTAATGCGCATCGCGCCAAAACCAAAGCGGTTGACCTTCAGGTCTCCGCCGATCGTGAAAGTTAATGGAAGAGCGCTCATGATACAAAGGTATAAGGATATTCAAGCGCACCATTATCGGAATCAAAGAGAATCTTGCAAAAATCAAACAATGAATTTTCTCGGCCGGCACGTGGGCCGGACCCTGTACTTTTGCCGGATGACCGGCATTGATAGCGTAATCCTCAAAGAAGTAATCGTCCATAAAGTAGGAAATCCGACCAGGGGAGAATCCTTGCAGCTTTCTCCCAATACCCTCACCCTAAACGATCATACCGTAAGGGGTTTGCTGACCAAATATTTTCTGTCCCCTTTCAATGACCAGGAACTCCATCATTTCACCCACTTGAGTGAATTGGACCTCAATGAAGTATACCGCTATGTCGGCCGCATCTTTGAAGATCCGGATAACCTGGTCGCGCAGTCCCAACTGATCGCCAGACTGCTCTATGAAAAGTCCACCCATGTAAAGGTGAAAGAAGGGGAATTATACGTAGCCTTATTTAAGGAAGTACCTTTTGAGAATGGGTACATCACTGCCTTAGGCATATTCAAATCGGAAACCAAAGAGACCTTCCTCAAAGTATTCCCTCATGGCCAGAGCTGGGAAGTCATCTCCGAAGAAGGCATCGATATCCGCAAATTGGACAAAGGATGCCTGATCTTTCAAACCAACCGGGACGAGGGCTATAAGGTTTGTCTGGTAGACACCACCGCCAAACACGACACCCAGTACTGGGTCAGGGACTTCCTCCAGGTCGAACCTTATGCAGATAGCTACCATAACACCCACCAATACCTGGATCTCTGCAAAGACTTCATCAAAAACGAATACCCGGAGAAGTTTGAAGTCGCCAAATCAGACCAGATAGACCTGATGAACCGGAGCATGGACTACTTTAAAAACAATGAGCAATTCACCGAAGCGCAATTTGCCGAAGAAGTCCTTCATCATCCTGAAGTCAGGGAATCCTTCCTGGAATACAAGAAAAATTACGAGAACGCCAAAGAATTCGCCTTTGAAGATGGATTCGACATCCATGGGGCAGCGGTGCAGAAACAATCCAAAGTTTTTAAGACCGTGCTCAAACTGGATAAAAACTTCCACGTCTACATACATGGCCGCAGGGACCTGATTGAGCGGGGGTACGATGAGATGACCCAAAAGAAGTATTACAAACTTTACTTCGAAGAAGAAACATAAAAAAGGGCCCCCCGGAAGTGGGGCCCTAAGACTGACCGGCGGAACCAGACCGGCAGCAAGGACCCATCACCAGGATCCCTTATGGTTAAATTATTTCAACACCTTGGCTAATGCAGCCTCCAAAGCCTCTCCCCTCAGATTCATGGCAATGATTTTACCTGAAGGATCTATGAGGAAGTTAGTAGGCACCGCACGAATAGCATAGAGCCGGGCCGCATCATTGTTCCAACCTTTGAGGTCAGACACCTGCTTCCAGGGTAGCCCGTCCTGCTTAACGGCTTCGGCCCAGCGCTCCTGTTTATCGTCCAGGGAAACACTCAACACGTCAAAACCATTGTCCTTATACTTCTGGTAGGCCTTCAATACATTGGGGTTTTCTGCCCGGCAAGGTTCGCACCAACTTGCCCAAAAATCCACCAGCACGTATTTACCCTTATACGATGAAAGCGAAACCGACTGTCCCTGCATGTCGCCCTGGGTGAAGTCAGGCGCAGCTGCGCCCACCACAATGGCGCCCAGAGAAACCATGCGTTGATGCAAATCAACACCCGTAAAGGTTTCCCTCAAATCAGCATCTAAAGCATTGAATACGGGTTGCGTGCTGTCCAGGTCTTCCTGTTTTGAAACCAATTCAGACAAGGCCACTAAAGAAAAAAAGGAGGAAGGATGGGTTCGGGCATAGGCCAGCATGCGAACCCGACGCTGCGCAATTCTGGAATGGAACACACTGTCCACGCGTTTGCTGAAATTACTATCCATCTTATCCGCCATGGCGCCCTGTTTGTAATCGAGATTGGCTTGTTTGGTCAGATCCATGATGGATCCCCCAATGAAAGCATTGTAAGCCACATATTGGTCATAGGTCTTGGACCCCACGATACGGGCATTGGACAGGGAATCTTTGGAGAAGATAAGGATGCGTTCATTAGAGATGTAGAAATAGCGCACGTCACCTGTGTAAATGGCTTTTTCTTTTCCATCTCCATTGGGGGCAAAAGCCATACGCACCATGGCCGGGCCGGCTACCCTTCCGGTAAAGGCGAACACCCCATTTTCCAAAATAGCAGAGTCGCTATGCGATTGCTGCCCATCCATATAATCGAAATAGATAGTAGCGGGGCTGTTGTATTTGCCAATTAAGCCAGATAACCAGAAGGCGGCATACCCTGTATCTTTCAATACAGGATGGGCTGCATATTGGGCCCATAGCTCGTCAACAGTGAAGCCCGTGAGGGTCTTCCATAGATCGGGTTTGTACGTCTGGTTCCTTAGCGCCGCATCCAACACTTTGACCGCATTAGCATTTTTTTGCTCTTCCACCCAGACCAGGAAGCGAGCCGTCACCCGGTAAGCTTCCTCATAGCGCTGGTCAGGTGCATAATCCGGAAGGCCCCACCCTGCCTGGGCATTATACATACCCATGCGGTAGCGCACGTAATCGGCTATACCCTCCGTCAGCCATCCGGGACCGGAAAAACCGCCATAGGATTGGACGATATGCATGACCTCATGGGTCACGACGTCCACATCAGCCGGATTTTTAATAAACCAGTAAGGGTTATAGCGTACCTGGTTGCCCACAGTCTCTGCTACACCCTCATAGGTACTGTCTACGAAAAAGGTAACTGTTTTAGCAGCGCCTGGATTATAGGCCTTCATCTCCTTTGGATAAACAGTAAAAAACACTTCCGTCATTCGGTTCTTTACAGCGGGATCCAGGTGCCTTTCATCATTGATCCAGATTAAGGTAACGCCGTTTCGCTCGACCGTATCCCTGGTTTGGGCCCGGGTGCTCCCGGCCCAAACTAAGGACATCATCATCATAAACTTTTTCCAGTGGCTTATCATACAGTGGTTTTAGAACGAGGCAGAAAAGTAGGCCGTATCCAAAGTCGTTACCAGCCTACCAGCACTGGTTTTGGAGATATAAACCGGCAACAGGTAATTGGTTCCTGTTTGCAAGTTGGCCGTATTGAAAGTAATGTTCAGCGGATTGGACGTAACCTGACCCGCGGAGATGGTAGCCGTTAACGTTGCAATAGCATAACTGGAGGAAGGGAAGCTGATATAATTGGTCCCATACTCCGCATTGAAGGCGGCGACCGCCGTCGTATCTACCGCAAACTGAACATTGATATTGGAAGCAGGATATTTCAATCCACCGTAAGCAGCCCCAAAAACGACTATCTGAGGTGTATCTGCTATGGTTAAACCTGTAGCACTCATATTTAAGGGAGCCTGGGGCATATAGATGCTGCCTTCAGCAGGCGAGGTAAAGACTTGCGGTTTGTTGCAGGCATATACCAGTAGGCTTAAGGCCGCCAGCACGCATAAACGCATAAATGGACGTATGATATGAAAACGCATGGTAGAATCATTTTGGGATGAAGGAATAAAAGGCGCTTCTCACTCGTGAGCGCTTCCTACTCAGGATCGCTTCACATTCGTGGGTAAACCGTCCGGGCCACCAGAGATACTGCTGGCCCGGAGTCAGTTTTACCATCCTGGGTTTTGCACCATCAGTGGATCTTTAAGTACTTCATTGTTGGGAATGGGGAACAGATAATCCCTGGGCCTGAATACGCGTTGCTCTGTGGGGACCTTGTAGTAAAAGCCAGGTCCGTCGAGGTTCATATTCATACCATAGAACAAACCTGCATCGGTTTGGGTTGCAATCTTCCACCTCCTGGTATCAAAATACCGGACGTTTTCAAAAGCAAGCTCCACCCTTCTTTCCTGGTGGATGGCCGTCCTCATGGCATCCTGACCGGCAGGAACGGGTAAGGCATTGCTACCTGTACCATATTGGGGCACACCCGCCCTGGCACGGATCTGGTTTAGGTATTTCAGGATATCTGGATCGGAAGGGTTGCTTTCATTGAGCGCTTCCACATAATCAAGGAAAATATTGGCTAACCTCAGCAACAATCCGGAGCGGTTGTCGTCACTGGGCGCGACATCTTTGCGGCATACATAACCCGTTGGGGAAACGTCAGAAGTACTCTGAGAACGTCCTGAATTACCAGAATACTGGAAGGCCGTCTGAATAGAAGGATATCCCACATCCTGATACAACCAATAGGCGCTATCGTAGGTGACCCCTACGTAGAATCGGGGCTCCCTGTTCACCCATTGGTTAAAGGTATTGTGGGGCCCGAATCCCAGGATTTCATCCGAAACAGAGGCGTAGGGAGAAAATCCGGAGTTCACGTATCCAGACTGGGGATCGGTGATGGGCCTTCCATTGGCCATAAAGTAAGCATCCACCATGGTTTGGGTCACACCGAAAGCACCACCGCCTTGTTGGTCGGAAGGGAAACCCACATGTTTGGGCGTGCGGTCATAACGCATGTAGCTGGCACAGTTGGTGGTGGCAAAGATCCATTCCACATTCCAGTCCTGGAGGATTACATCCTTACAGGCCAGATAAGCAGAGGTTGGCGTGTCCAGGCCTGTTTCCGTAAACAGCCGGTAGGTTCCAGGTACAAACTGGGTGATGAAATCCTTACAAGCCTGGGCAGCAGCAGCCCATTTGGCCACGCTGACGGTCTGGCTAACCAAGGGGGTCCCGTCTGCGTTCTTAAAAGAAGACCAATCCGTATTTCCGTTAAACAAGGGACTGGCATCGTAGAGAAGGGCTTCTGCCTTATAGGCCTTACAGACCCCTTGTACCATTCGTCCGTATTGCGCGTTGGTAGGCACAACGGGCAAATCGGCATAGGCCGAGTCAAACTGACCCGCGATAAAACTAATGCAGGAATCCATGGGAGACCTGGGCAATGCCACAGATGCCGTGGAGGCGTCCGCAGAGATCAGGTTATCTCCCAATATCACCACCGGGCCGTACTGGCGAACGAGGAACCAATAGAACAAAGCCCTGAGTGCCCTGGCTTCCGCCTTCAACTCTGTCTTGAGCGCAGGCGTCAGCTCATTGGGATTGGCTCCGTCAATATTATTCATAAAGTCTGTGGCATTGCGGATAGCCTGATAATAGTTCTGCCAGTATTGCTCCACGGTGCCATCGGTGTTGGCCCAGGTGCTGAGGTTCATCTGGTTGCTGTAGTTAAAGCCCCAGTTATATTTTGCATCATCTGAAGATGCTTCCCATACGCCGGAATTATTCGACCCAGTATAGCGTTGTTCCAGCTCGTCAGGAAGGGTGGAATAAATATTGGCCAGATAGGCTTCTACATTGTCTTTAGAGTTCCAGATATCACTGGTGGTTAACACATCAGTGGGTACGACATTGAGGTACTTCTTGCAGGAACCCAGCAAAAGGGCCCCGGCTACCAATGTGATCGTATATATATTACGCATAATCTTTTTCTTTTTTAAGTGTTCAGACCGCAAGTCCGCGGCGCCTGGCCGCTGGTCGGCGGCCCCAAAAACTACAGATCCGCCTGTATGCCGAAGGTGATGGTCCTTGAAATAGGATAGACGTTACCGTTACCCGTGGACAACTCCGGATCCCAGAGTTTGAACTTGCTCCACAGGAACAGGTTTTCTCCTTCTGCATAGATCCGTATTCCTTTCAGGAATAAATGCCTCACGGCAGACCTGGGCACCGTATAGGTCAGGTTGGCTGTCTTAAAGCGGATATAGTCCATGTTTTTCTCCCACCAGGTACTGGGATAATCGTTGTTGGCATTCTGGGCGTTCCCATATTCCAAACGGGGATAGAAGAAATTCCCGTTGGGATGTTCCGGGGTCCAGCGGCTTTCGGCTACGCTATAGAGGTTACCCCTGTCAGGACCGGTGGAGTTGGCAAAGGGAATAATGCCGTCCCCGCTGAGTTGTTCTGTTGAGCCCCCGATTCCCTGGAAGAACGCACTCAGGGACCATTGCCTCCAACTGGCCGTTAACCCGAAGCCGTAAGTGGTGGTCTGCTGGGCGCCGCTGCCGATACGGGTTACGTCATTCTGATCGATCTTCCCGTCTCCGTTCAAATCCTTGTATTTGATGTCTCCGACGGTAGGGGCGCCAATGGCCGATTGATCAGGAGAATTGGCAATGTCCGCCTGGCTCTTGAATAACCCAAGGGCGATCAGACCATAATCAGAGTTAGCAGGCACACCCCTTTGCTCCATGTAAGGAAAAGGGGGCTTGGGCTGGTCGTTTTGAATCACCTTGTTGCGGTTAAAGGTATAGATGAACCTGCCGGACAAGTATACTTGTCCGAGCTTGAGGGGCGTAATCTCCAGGGTACCGTCAAAGCCCTTGTTGCTCATCACACCCAGGTTGGCCCAGGGATCATTATCGAACCCTGCGTAATCGGCCAGGCTGGCCCTCTGTAGGAATATACCTGTCCGCATTTCCGTAAACGCGTCGGCTACCACACTCAGGTGGTTATGGAAAGTCTTGAATTCCAAGCCCCAGTCCTGCTTATGGGATTTGGCCCAGCTGACATTGGAGCCATAATCGGTGATGGCAATGCCTGGGTAAGAGGTGGTATATTGACCGGTTCCAAATTGATAACCAGGAATATTGCTGTTTTCCTGCACCAAGGTCAGGTATCCGAACCTCCTGGTGCCGCTGTTATAACTGGTACCTCCATCTCCTACGTATCCGTTGGAATAACGGAACTTCAGGAACTGTACCGCATCCTTAACCGGCTCATAAAATGGCTCGTTGGAAACCACCCAACCCAATCCCAGGGAAGGGAAGAAGCCGAAGCGGTTATTGGGTGCGAAGTTTTCAGATCCGTTATATCCGAAATTGACTTCCCCGAAATACCGGTCTGACCAGGAATACGTGGCCCTGCCTGCCAGCCCTTCAGATTTGTAGGGTAGGGAATTGGTCAGGGTGGAGGCAAAGGCATTGATATAGGAACGCTCATTGTACAACAACAGGGCGGTCACGTGGTTTTTTCGGTTGAAGGTCTGGTCGTAATTCATCGCAGATTCCCAGTAGTACTGGCGGTTACCGCCATTGGCCGAGCTGTAACTCAACTGATCTGATCCCAGGGAAACCAGGTTCAGGTTGAGGCTTCCATCGGGATTATAGGGACTGCTCTGATTGATATAGTAGGTACTTCTGGACTGGGACATGGTAATAGACTCCGTGTTCCAGGTATCGAAGGAGTACATCGTATAGGCTGACAGGCCTTTTATCAGCATACTGAAGTCCTGACTGAGGCGGGCATTGGTATAGAGCTGGTTCGAGAATATGTTCTGGTATCCACTTTGGGTGAGCTCCGCATAAGGGTCTGGCTGGGCGCCGGCTGAGCTGATGGAGGGAATCGTGTCCCCAGGGTACATGGTGGGATAGAGAACGGGATTGGTTTCCAACACATCACTGAAAGCCTGGGAAGGATTGATGGCTGGATAATTGGTATTGCTGATATAGCCCTGGACGCCCAACTCGAATCTCGTGGTCTTGGTCCAGTTCATGTTGACGTTGGAGGTAAAGTTGTACCTCCGGAACCGGGTGTCCGCATTATAGGCCTGGAGCCCGTCCGTTTTCAGGAGGCTTTTTTCATCGTAATAAGCCAGGGAGGCGTAATAAGTAACGTTATCGGTACCTCCCCTGGCGCTGAAATTCACCCTGCGTGTTTCCGCAGTATTGTTAAACAAGGCAGTCCTCCAGTTGACATCGGGGTACAAGTAAGGTTGATGACCGGCTACGGTGCTGTCTATATATGCTTGTGAATATTCCGGGGTATACCCGGAATTGGCTTCGGCTTCGTTGCGGAGCGTCATGTATTGTTCCCCGTTAGCCAGTTGCGGAACCCGGGTAAAGGTGTTGAATCCGGTGGCAACGTTGAAGGTAATCTGGGTCTTACCGGCCTTACCCCTTTTGGTCTGGATCAGGATGACGCCATTGGCGCCAGCGGCTCCATATACAGCAGTAGCGGAAGCATCCTTTAGGATGGTAAAGGAGGCGATGTCAGCCGGATCGAAAGCATCAATATCCCTACCCTGCACCCCATCTATAATGATCAAAGGCGTAGGGTCATTGCCTCCGCTGGTCATGGTAGCAATACCCCTGATCAATAAACCAGTGGCATTTTGTCCGGGCAATCCCGTAGGCTGGTTGGTCACCAGGCCGGCTACCTGGCCTGCCAGGGCCGAGCTGAGGTTGGCCACCGGTTGCAGGAGGTTTTCCACGTTGACGGAAGCCTGAGCCCCTACCAGGGAAATCTTCTTTTGTTGGCCATAGCCTACTACCACTACATCATCCAGGCTTCCTGCCACCGCTTCCATTATCACGTTTACAACAATCCTGTCTGTGATGGCAAAAGTTTGGGCTGTATAACCTACATGGGTAAAGGCAAGGCTGTCCCCTTGCTTAGCCATAATGGTATATCCACCAGTCACGTCGGTGATGGTGGTTTTCCCGGAGTTCACATTGTGAACCGTTACACCTTCCAGCCCTTTAGTCAAGGCCGTTTTGACTATACCGGAAATCTGAAGGCTTTGGGGTCCTTTGGTTTGCGCTTGCGTACAAACAGAAAGGAAAAGCAGTAGGAAGAAGGCGCACCCTGGCCAGGTGACCTTCCGGGGGATCGGTCTGATACTCATACGCGGTTAGTTGGTTAGTTAGTTAGTAGTTTATCTCATTAATTTCTATGGTGAAAATAATATTACCCTTTCCCCTTTCCTGTTAACAGACACCAAACAGAATGTTAACAGAAATTAAAGAGCAGGCCAGCCCTGCATTTGCAATGTATTTTTGAATTACCTTCCTACCTGATCCAAAACATGAGAAATTCACTGACCGCTATCAAATTCATAGCCATCTTGAGCTTCGTTGTACTTTCCAGCGTACAATTTTTCCTATTGTACAATACGTATGTGCTTAAAGACAAACAGTACCTTATATCAGATAGGATTCCAATCGACTGGGAATACAAACATGCCTTGAGGGGGGATAAATTATTCCCTGGCGGCTTGGCCCTGCTTGATGGGATTCTGCTACCCCAGATGGGTAGACTCAAAGCATTACACGCGGACAGTCCGGCTGTTTATTACGCCTACAGGCATCACCTCATGGATAGCTTATTTCAGGCCCTGAAAAAAGGCAACAACATGGATTCCCTACTGAAGGACATTATCCATCGAAGGCACCTTCAAAAAGATTTGAAATACGCCCTCTTCGTCAGGGAGATTTCTGCCAGCTTTCACGCTGGTGACTACATACCCCTGATGGACTCAGACGAACTCAAAACAGGCATCCTCATTGGTGGAACCCTCCAGGAAATCAGCCCCCAAAACCTGACCACAGACCTTACCATCAACACGTATGCGGATAATACGTATCAGATCACCTTTGACCTGTATGTAGACGTGCCCGACCGGAAGATGCACATATTCACGCTGATGCTCCCCGCCTTCTTGTTGGCGGTGGGTAGCATTGCTTTTGTGAGCACCTTGTTTTTCATTACCCTTCGAAGCCTGGCCAAACAAAAGCAGCTTTCCGAGATGAAGTCTGATTTCATCAACGGCATCACCCACGAGTTTCATACGCCCCTGACCTCCATTATTGTAGCCAACAAAACCATACAAAATGAAAACATTCAGTTAAGCAGGGAAACCATCAAACCACTAACCGACGTCATCCAGCGTCAGTCCGATAGGCTCAAGCACCTCATCGGTCAGGTCTTGGACCTGACAACCTTCCAGAAAATCAGCTTACATAAGCAAACCTTGGGCTTACACCAGGTATTGGAAGAAATCATACAAGACTACCGGATCAAGACCGAAGGCAACCAGGTACACATTTCATTGTACAAGGGCGCCTCTGGAGATGAGGTGAGCCTGGACCCTTTTTGGTTTACTACGCTTTTATTAAACATATTTGATAATGCAGCAAAGTATAATCAGTCAGAATTTAAGGAAATTAAGGTCTCCACGTTTAACGACCGGAAAGCATTTTACCTGTCGATACGCGACAATGGAGTAGGTATGTCTCCGGAAACCAGGCGGCACGTATTTGAGAAATTTTACCGGCATACCAAACAGGTAGAAATCAGGGGATTAGGGCTAGGGCTATATTACGCTCAACAAGTAGTGCAGGCACATGGGTGGAAAATACACTTAAGCAGTCGTCAGGGCGTTGGAACTACCTTTGTCATTACTATTCCATTAGAAAGATCTCTTCAATGAGCAATCACATACTGTTGGTGGAAGACGACATAGACCTAGGAAGTGTCGTTAAGCAATACCTGGAAATGTCCGGCTTTGAGGTGGACCTGGCTCAAACCGGCTCCCAGGCCCTGGACAATCTATTGCATAGCCCTGCAAAATACCAGTTGGTCCTCATAGATGTATCCATGCCTGGAATGGACGGATTCGAGTTAGCCTTGCACATAAAGGAGAGGGGCATTCCACTTCCATTCCTGTTTTTAACCGCCAGGAATGAAAAGGCCGACCGGATAAAAGGACTGGAACTGGGAGCCGATGACTATATCAGCAAGCCTTTCGACGTAGATGAACTGGTGCTCCGCATGAACAATATCATCAGGCGCCACCCCACCTCCAGAATAGATCCCAACCTGATCCTGAGGGGAGACCTGCGCTTTTCCAAAAGCTCCCTTAAACTGACCGTAAAAGACGAAAAAGAAATCACCCTTACGCCCAAAGAAGCAGAATTATTGGATTTCCTCATCCAAAATGAAAACAGGGTCATTAAACGCTCTGAGATCCTCATCCGGCTTTGGGGAGAAGATGATTACTTCCTGGGCAGGAGCCTGGATGTATTCATCTCCCGCTTAAGAAAATACTTAAACAAATCAACCCATTTTCGCATCAACAATGTCTATGGAGTAGGCTTTGTATTTAACGCAAACGACAAATGAAAAAGATTACGGCATTCTTATTACTGATCGGCACTTTTGGCGCAGCTTCAGCACAAACGGGTGGTTCAGCCCCGGCCACCGCATCTACGGCGACCTCCTTTACAGAGGTCGGCCCTCCCCTGGCGCCCATTCCTTCCGGGGCCCGGCTCCACGGCCTGCAACAACAATTCGTGGACTTGCGTTTTGGCATGTTTATCCATTTCAACATGCCCACCTACATGAATCAGGACTGGCCCGATCCGGACGCACCCCCTTCTTTATTTAATCCCCAACACCTCAACTGTGACCAATGGGCTCAGGCAGCAGTATCGGCGGGTATGAGCTATGGATGCTTAACCACCAAACACCATAGCGGGTTTTGTATCTGGGATACCAAGACGACCGATTACAATGTCATGA
>CAJCIQ010000114.1 GCA_903970475.1 Beijerinckiaceae bacterium | reverse complement strand
CAAACCCGCTTGGAAAGGACTGCAAAAGTAATGGATAGAGCTATACGGCCAAAAAAAATTTACACCGCCTCTGACTTCAGCCAGAACCCAAAGTCCGCCCCGGCGCCGTAACTACTTTTTACCCATATCTGGCCACCCTGAGCCTCAATAAATTCTTTAGAAATCGCTAAGCCTAAGCCCGTACCGCTCTTTTCGGTACTACCCGGGACCCGGAAATAACGCTCGAAGATCCTGGGCAAGTATTTCTCTTCTATACCCCTGCCATGGTCTTTGACGGAAAAGAACACCATCTTATCATGCGTATGGATACTGATATCTATGGTGGACCCTTCCGAGGAATATTTGATCGCATTAGTCAACAGATTGATCAACACCCAGGAAACCTTTTCAGGGTCCGCATGGATGGGCGGCAAGGGCGCCTCCAGGGCGTATTGGAGCTTGATGTTTTTCTGCTGGGCCTGGGTAGTCACCGCTGCTGTAGCATATTCAAGGACTTCTTTGGGAGAGGTGCTCTGGAATTTGAGCTGTATGTTCCCCGTCTCCACCTGGGTCATATTGAGGAGCTCCCCTGTGATTTTGAGTAAACGTTCAGCGTCGTCGGTGATGCTTTGCAACAGGTCCATTTGTTCCTGACTCAACACCCCCACCCTAACATCCCGGAGCAGACGCGCACTCATTTTGATGGAGGAAATAGGCGTCTTCAGTTCATGAGAAACAGTGGCAATGAAGTTGGTCTTGGCTTCATCCAGCTCATGGAAGGGGGTGATGTTGCGCATGACGATCACCTCTCCGATGGTCTGCTCATCTTTCTTCACCGTAATGGGCTCCCTGGAGAAATAGCTTTCTTTACCATCGGCGTATATCTTCATTTCCTTTTTACCATTCTGTTGAAGCAGCGTTCGCATCAGGTCATTCTGGATGGCAACATCCGGTGCATAGCGACCCACCATATCCTTCTCCTTCATGCCAAACAGGTTTTCCGCCACTACATTTACAAATAGGACGTTTCTGTTTTCATCAAAGCCAATGATCCCATCTTTCATTTGGTTGATGATGGTTTCTATCCTTGTTTTCTCAAACATGATTTTGGCCAGGTTGCTGTGATCATATTCATCCAGCTTTTCGGCCATGGAGTTGAAGGCCTGAGCCAGGTCTCCAAATTCATCATCCTGATTGATGTGCACCCTGGCGGAATAGTTTTTTTCAGAAATGGAAGCAATCCCTTCCCGAAGCACCTTAATGGGCTCTGAAATAATCGTTGGGAAGTTTACAATGAAGGTAAAAGCCACCACCGTTAGAATGGTCACGATGATGGTTAGCCAAAGATTGGCGCTGGCGGCTGTAGTGGCAGCCTTCTTGTCTTTTCGGATGATAGCATACTGGTTGAGGTCCTGAATGACAAAAATGGCCCTCCTCATATCCTTATAGTTGGAGGTATCACCTGGATTAAGCAGCATCTCCTGAAAATTGACACGCACTTTTCGCGTTGCCTCCCCTTCTCCAGGCTCCGTAATGTTGGCTTCCTGAAGGCTTAGATTATGCGCGAAGATGTGAATGGCAGCCGTATCCCCCGGCATGTCCTCCAGGGCTTTGAGCATGTTGTTGCAATACTCCAGGGTAATATAATTATCCTTAAGTATCATACCCTCATCTGCGCTCAGGCGGTTGATATAGACCAGTCCCAGGATACCAAATGCGAGTATCACGATAAAGAGAAAGACCAGTCCCAGGGTCAATTTTGTTTTAAGTCGTAGTCCCATTACGATAGAATTACCAGGTCAATGTCTGATACACTTAGTTTTTGCAACAAGTGATTGAATACAGCTGTTCTAAGAATGATATTGGATAAACTCAGGTGTGGTTTGCCAATACAAACGGTGGTGATTTTTCTTTCTTCTGCTACTTCAAGAATCCCCGTACCTACCAGCTTCCGCTGCACCCTTATTACTTCAGCCCCCATTTCGGTTGCGAGCTTAAAGTTATTAATCAAATGCCTTTGTGCCGCAAGTCCGATTTTATCCGCATCCTCCCTGGGCGTTTGCACATAGAGCACGTACCATTTAGCGTTATAATAAGTGGCCAGCCTGGCCCCTTTGCGGATGATATTCTTAGCGATCTCATGGTTGGAGCTGATACAACACATGACCCTTTCCTGCCGGGACTGTACGTTCCGGGGCACCTCTATTTCAATCTTGCGCTCTACCTGGGAGGCTACTTCTTTCAAGGCTAATTCCCTGAGCTGGAGTATGCGCTCCGGCTGAAAGAAGTTCTCCAAGGCCAACTTAATCTTATCCGGCGTATAGATTTTCCCTTCTTTGAGTCGGGTTATAAGCTCATCGGCCGTAAGGTCCAAATTGACGACTTCATCGGCCTGCCTGAGCACGTTGTCCGGAACCCGCTCCGCCACGTCAATACCGGTGATCTCTTTTACCTCTTCATTGAGACTTTCAATATGTTGGATATTGATGGCGCTGATGACGTTGATGCCTGCATCCAGGATGTCGAGAACGTCTTGCCAGCGCTTTTCGTTATGAGATCCTTCGATGTTACTATGCGCCAACTCATCAATAATCACCACTTCAGGCCTGAGGTTAAGGATAGCCTGCATATCCATTTCTTCAAGTTCCTTACCCTTATAGAAGAGCTTCCTTCTGGGTATATGTGGCAAGCCTTCCACCAGGGCTTCCGTTTCCAAACGGCCATGGGTTTCCACGTAACCAATCTTAACGTCAACGCCGTTCCTGAGTAAGGTCTGCGCTTCCTGGAGCATGCGATACGTCTTACCAACTCCTGCGCTCATGCCAATATATATTTTCAGCTTGCCCCGTCTGGATTGGCGGATCAACTCCAAAAAGTGCTGTGCATCGCTGTCTTTGTCCGGCATCTGTCCAATATTGTTAGCGTTATACAAAGATACTAATCATAGTGGCGGCTCCCGAAGAGATGTAACCTCGGAAGGCAACAGCCCCGAAAACGGCTAAACCGGGGGCGTAATACCCCCGGCAGCCATCTCAAAGCCTTGATGTCTATTTCTTTTGATCCAAAGCCACATTTAATTTAAGCACATTCACTTTGCTGGGTCCGAAGATTCCCAAAAAAGGACCTTGAACATGCGAAAGGACCAGGGCACGCAAAGCCGCCGAGTCAATACCCCTGGCCCTGGCCACCCGCCCCACCTGAACCAAAGCACCATCAGGTGAAATATCAGGGTCAAGTCCTGAACCGGAATAGGTCACTAATTCTGAAGGGACCGAAGCACGGGAAACACCAGGATTGTGCGCCATGAACGAATCAATCTTTGAAGAAACATCGGCCAGGTAAGCCGAATCAAATGGCCCCTTGTTGCTGCCGCCCGAACCTGCTGCATTGAAGGAGACGGCTGAAGGACGACCCCAGAAATACTTATCGTCGGTAAAATTCTGTCCTATATTGGCATACCCTACCACCTTACCATTGAGGGAAACGGTCTCTCCGTTACCACCACCTGGAGTGAGCTTTCCTACAGCTGCCAGAAACAGGGGGTAAATGACGCAGAGTAAAACCATTAACACTGCGGTCAATTTGATGGAGGGCAAAATGTACTTTTTCATCTATTTGTTTTTTTCTTCATTACATAAACAGTGCTAGCACCATGTCAATCAGCTTGATCCCAATGAAAGGCGCGATAATACCACCTATTCCATATATCATCAAGTTGCGGCGAAGCAAAGCACTGGCCCCAATGGGCTTGTAAGCGACCCCTCGTAACGCCAGGGGAATCAACATCGGAATGATGATGGCGTTGAAAATCACCGCAGACAATATGGCGCTGGACGGGCTTTTCAGGTGCATGATGTTGAGCGCCTGTAGTGTCGGAATAGAGGTGATAAACAAGGCCGGTACAATGGCGAAATACTTAGCTACGTCATTGGCAATAGAAAAGGTAGTCAGTGTACCACGGGTAATCAAGAGTTGCTTACCGATTTCCACGATCTCAATGAGCTTAGTGGGGTCGTTATCCAGGTCCACCATGTTCCCTGCTTCTTTTGCTGCCTGCGTCCCACTGTTCATGGCCACGCCAACGTCAGCCTGGGCCAGGGCCGGAGCGTCATTGGTCCCGTCACCCATCATAGCCACCAGCTTACCACCCGCCTGCTCCTTTTTGATATAATTCATTTTATCTTCAGGCTTGGCTTCGGCGATGTAATCATCTACACCCGCTTTTTCCGCAATGAATTTAGCCGTAAGGGGATTGTCTCCGGTCACCATCACCGTTTTCACTCCCATCTTACGCAGGCGTTGGAAACGTTCAGAGATACCTGGTTTGATGATGTCCTGTAATTCGATCACACCCTGAGCTTGCCCGTTGAGGCTTACCACCAGCGGCGTACCTCCGTTGGAAGCAATTTCCTTCACCTTGGCTTCGGTCTCCGCAGGGAAGGCGTTCCCGGCTTTCTGGACAATGTTGCGGATGGCATCGAAAGCACCCTTGCGGATCTTCATCCCGTTGGGTAAGTCAATCCCACTGGAACGGGTTTCGGCGGAAAAGGGTACAAAGCGAACGTCCTTATCCGTTGCCAGGGAAGGCGCTTTAAATCCTTTGACGTCTGCCAGTTCAATGATGGATTTCCCTTCCGGCGTTTCATCGGCCAGGGAAGCTATCACCACTGATTCGATGAACGTTCTTTCCTGTATGCCCGGGGCAGGCCAGAAATGAGTGGCCTTGCGGTTACCAATGGTGATGGTACCCGTCTTATCCAACAGCAAAGTATCCAGGTCACCAGCCGTTTCAACAGCCTTACCACTTTTGGTAATTACATTGGCCCTGAGCGCCCTATCCATGCCGGCTATACCGATGGCGCTCAACAAACCACCAATGGTCGTAGGAATCAAACATACAAACAGGGAAATGAAGGCCGCAATACTGATCGTCGTATGTGCATAGTCTGCATAAGGCTTCAGTGTAACGCAGACGATGATGAAGATCAGGGTGAAGCTCGCCAACAAAATCGTCAAGGCGATTTCATTAGGTGTCTTTTGCCTGGAAGCGCCTTCCACCAGGGCAATCATTTTATCCAAAAAACTTTCCCCTGGCGAAGTAGTCACTTTTACTTTGATCCTGTCACTGAGGACTTTGGTACCACCTGTTACGGAAGATTTGTCTCCGCCGGCCTCCCGGATCACAGGAGCCGATTCACCGGTAATGGCCGATTCATCGATGGTTGCCAGTCCTTCTATGATTTCTCCGTCCATAGGGATGGTATCTCCAGCCTCTGCAACGAACAAATCTCCTTTAACCAAGGAAGAAGAAGGAACAACCTTGACTTCATTCATAAATATATCGCCAACCCTCATCACCTTTTTAGCAGGCGTCTCTTCCCTGGTCTTTCTCAGAGAATCAGCCTGGGCTTTACCCCTGGCTTCTGCGATGGCTTCTGCGAAGTTGGCAAACAGAACGGTCAGCAGCAGGATGATGAAGATGGATAAATTATACCAGAAATTTCCAATGGTAGGATCATTAACGGTATAAGAATAGATAGTGACCGCGAGCATGACCACCGTTCCGATTTCCACGGTGAACATGACCGGGTTGCGAACCATGATTTTGGGAGATAGCTTTAAAAAGGAATGCTTCAAAGCTCCACCTACCAAATCCCCGGAGAACAGCCTGTTATTTTTATTTCTTTCCATGATTTGATCGATTGATTAGTGCACACTGAAATATTCGGCAAGGGGACCCAAAGCCAGGGCCGGGAAATAAGACAAAGCGGTGATGATTACGATGACCGCAAAGGTCATCGCGCCAAAGGTCAGAGAGTCCGTTTTCAGCGTTCCCGTTGATTGAGGCACGTACTTTTTAGACGCCAGCAGACCAGCAATGGCAATGGGACCGATGATGGGGAGGAAACGGCCCAGTATGAGCACAAACCCTGTCATCACATTCCAGAACACGTTGTTTCCCGTCATGCCCGCATAGGCGCTCCCGTTATTGGCATTGGAGGAGGTAACCTGATAAAGCATTTCCGTAAAGCCATGGAAACCGGAGTTGTTCAGCCATGCCGTTGGTTTCATCGCCCAGCCGACATCCGGATGGTGCACAAATACATAAGCCGCCAGCGCCGTCCCGCCTTTGATCAGGAAGGTAGACAACAAAGTCACCAAGGCGGCGATTTTAACCTCCCGGGCCTCCACCTTATGTCCCATGAACTCGGGCGTACGACCCACCATGAGACCAGAGATGAAGACCGCTATGATGATGTAGATATAATAGTTGAGAATACCTACTCCGCATCCTCCATAGAAGCCATTGACCATCATTGCCAACAGTTGCATCGTACCGCTCATGGGCATATAGCTATCGTGCATTCCATTGACTGATCCGGTGGAGATCACGGTGGTCATTACTCCCCAGAACCCGGAATAGGCAGGCCCAAAGCGAACCTCCTTGCCTTCCATAGCACCGGTAGGTTGGGCAATACCCATTTTTGCAATAGCCGGATTGCCACCGATTTCTGCTACCATGGAGGGCACGATCAAAATCAATGCCCCCAGGGTCATGACCCAAAAGATGACGTAGGCAAATCGTTTTTTGCCCGTATAAAAACCTAAGGCGAAAATCATAGCCACAGGAATGAGGATCTGGGCCATCATTTCAACCATATTGGTCAGGTAATTGGGATTTTCCAGGGGATGCGCAGAGTTGGCATTAAACCAACCGCCACCATTTGTTCCCAGGTGTTTTATCGCAATCATACCAGCAGCAGGACCGCGGGAAACATTCACGGTATCTCCCCTCATCGTAATGATGGTGTCCTTTCCTGCAAAGCTGGTAGGCGTACCATTGAAAGCCAGTATAATGGCTACGACCAGACACAGCGGCAGGAAGATGCGCGTGATGGTTTTCACGAAGTAGTTCCAGAAGTTACCCAGGTTGCTGGTAGACTTCTCTTTAATCCCGTTAAAGAGGGCCACCACGGCAGCTACACCGGTAGACGCACTGACAAATTGCAAGAAGGTAACCACGAAGATCTGGGTCAGGTAAGTCAGCCCTGATTCGCCCGAATAATCCTGCAAGTCACAGTTAACCATGAAACTAATGGCCGTGTTGAAGGACAAATCCGGCGTCTGGCTGGGATTGTGGTCTGGATTTAAGGGCAGGTGACCTTGGAACAATAAAAGCACAAAAGCATATACAAACCATAGCAGATTAATGGTCAACATTGCTTTGAGGAAATCCTTCCAATTCATTTTCCGATGGGGATCTATTCCACTGAATTTGAAAATGAGCCTTTCCAACGGATTCAAAAAATCGGTGAAGGTCCGCTCACCCTGGAATACTTTTGCGATGTACTTTCCTAAAGGGAAAGCCATCAGTAATACCAGAACGAACGTTACGATCACCCCCAAGAGTTCGGTTTGCATAGCTAAGAAAACTTTAGAGCGTTAAAATTTTTCGGGTTTGATTAACACATAGACGAGGTAAATAAATACCGCGATGGACAAAAGGAATAGTACGTTCATCATGGTCTTCAGATTTTTTCGAAGTAATCGATGGCGACAAAAAAGAGGTAGAAGCATACCAGCCCTGCCAGCAGTAAAAGAATGGTTAACATAGACATTACAGTTTAACAGTTGCCTTTTATTGCCAAAAGGAATGCCCAGGAGTCCGGCCACCGGCAAATAGGTGCTAAGGCGCTGGCTCCGACACCATTACAGCCAGTCCGTCGCAAAAAACATATCCAAAATGCTTCAGGAAAAGGCTTTCAAATTGGCAGTCTTTTCCAAAATGAAAATACCTTTAGGCTTATGGTCACCTTCAAGGCGCTATTGGAGCGTTTCGATAAGATGGGGGAAAAAACGGGCTGGACGTTTATCCGCATCCCCCTTAAGGTCTCAGAGAAAATGAGTCCTGGAAATAAGAAGGCTTATAGGGTCAAAGGGTTCCTGGACGCTTATCCTATTGAAGAAGTCAGCCTTATTCCTATGGGAGACGGGGCCTTTATTATGGCTATTAATGCTACCATGCGCAAAGGCATACGCAAACAAAAGGGAGCCGAGGTGACCGTGAAGCTGGAACTGGATGAAAGCCCCTTGGTCATTTGTCCGGAGCTCATGGAAGCCCTGGAATTTGAACCCAAAGGGCTTGACTATTTCAAGTCCCTGCCCAAAGGACATCAGCGCTATTTCAGCAAATGGATTGAAGATGCCAAGACCGAACCCACTCGCGTCAAAAGGATAGCCATGGCCGTAAACTACCTGGCGAAAGACATGGGATTTTCTGACATGCTCCGTGCCGAAAAGGCGAAAAAGGCCTAGCGCCGCTTCATGAACGCCCCGTAATGATCATTGATGTAGTGCAATCGTCCTGATCGGTTGCCGCGCGGCCACCCTCCCACCGTTATGGATTGAAGCTGCCTGACCGAAGAGAGCGCCAAATACGGGCTCCTACATTAAAGTTTTGTAAAAATCGGTATACAAATCCGCTTAAAATAGTTGGATTAGGGGTAAGGAATGGCTATTTTTTCTATTTTGTTTGAAAATTGACTGCCTCGCGACATGAACTGCCTTAAATGGATTTTTCTATTGACAATCTGCTGTGCAAAATGTCTGATCACTTCTGCACAAACCCATTCCTGGAACTTGGACGCTTCCATTGGCGCCACCATTCCAGTTGGGCAGTTTGCGTCAGAAAATACGGCTAATCCCAAGGCTGGTTGGGCCAATCCAGGGGCTAATCTCCAGTTGGATGGTGTTTTTCAATGTTTTAAGTTTGTAGGCATTGGCGCTTTGGTGGGGCTTCAGAGCAATCCCTCTGAGAACCAACAAGTAAAAGTCTCACAAACAGGGGCAGATCCCACTTACTACCTCATACATACGGATAACTATGTGCAAGGAAGGACATTTATTGGTCCCACCCTCAAACTACCCTTACAACACACCGGCAAATGGGCTTTTACTGCCCGGCTATTGGGAGGACTCCAAAAGTTATTCCCCGTGCGTTATACCATGACCTCCCAAGTAGATCCTGCCACCATCTATAATTCCGGCAACTCCTTTCCGGTAAGATTTGGCTGGCAGACCGGGGTAGGTATGGAATATGCTTTTCACCAGGGGTTTTATGTCCTGCTCAGTACAGATTATCTCCAGGCAGGGGTGGGTAATACAGGACCAAACCGTTTGGGCGTCAGTTATGAACACCCCAACCAGCCCCTCAATACCATGAACATCAATATCGGAATTGGAGAAAGGCTTCCCTGAAGCGCTCTATTAAAGGATCAGTACCAAAGTACCCGATATAATAAGACCAGCGCCTACAGCCGTTTTCCAGGTAAGCGCTTCTCCAAGAAACAACACCGCCAATAGGATGGCGATAGCTACGCTCATCTTGTCCACCGGGGCTACCTGCGATACCTTTCCCAACTGAAGGGCCCTGAAATAAAAGATCCAGGACAGACCAGTGGCACAACCAGACAACAAAAGAAAAAGCCAATTCTCTCTGGTCAGGTGACCAACTTCTTTGCCCAGGCCCTTATACAGGACTATTCCCCAGGTAATGAACAGAATGACGATGGTTCGGATACCGGTGGCCAGATCTGAATCTATGCCCTTGACACCGATCTTAGCGAAAATAGCCGTCAGGGCCGCAAAAAAAGCGGACAGTAAGGCAAATAACCACCACATATTTGGAGTTGTTTATTCTCCCCAGATTTCCCCTTCTCCTTTCAGCCATTGTTGTACGAGCTCAGTCGTAACCGACTTGGGCCTTTCCAGGGGCTGCGCCAGCGCCCTGTCCCAGCAAAGGCTGGCCAGAACACCAAGGGCACGGCTTACGCCAAAGAGTACGGTGTAGAACTCATATTCCACCAAACCATAGTGCACCAGCAAGGCTCCACTATGGGCATCCACATTGGGCCAGGGGTTTTTGACCTTACCCAGGTCTTTGAGGATGGTGGGAACCGTATCGTAAATGTTCCAAACCGTGTTCACCAGTGCATCATCCGGAATATGTTTCTTAGCAAATTCCATTTGAGCAGTGAATCGGGGATCGGTCTTGCGCAGTACAGCGTGGCCATAGCCAGGCACCACTTTACCCTCGCTGAGGGTTTTGTGTACATAAGCGGATATCTGTTCTTTGGAAGGAAGTTCCACACCCAGTTCCTCCCTCATTTCCATGATCCATTTGATCACTTCCTGATTGGCCAGTCCGTGAAGAGGGCCAGCCAGTCCATTCATGCCGGCGGCAAAGCTCAGGTAAGGGTCGCTCAGGGCGGAACCTACTAGGTGAACCGTGTGCGCAGAAACGTTACCACCTTCATGGTCCGCGTGTATAGTCATGTAGAGCCTCATCAGCTCCTTAAAACCTTCATCTTCATAGCCCAGCATATGGGCAAAGTTCCCAGCCCAGTCCAGCAAGCCATTGGGTTGAATATGGTCGCCATTCTTGTACTTACGTCTGTAGATATAAGCGGCTATACGGGGCAGACGGGCAATCAGGTCCATGGCGTCGTCCAGGATATATTCCCAATAGTCCTTTTTGGCAATTCCCTTGGCATAGGCTTTGGCGAAATTGCTTTCTGTCTGTAGGGCCATGATACCAACCACAAACTGAGTCATGGGATGGGATGTCACCGGCAGGGCATCAATGGAGGCAAACACATGCGTAGGCACATGCGAGCGCCTGGCCCAGGCTTCACCTACTTCTTGTACTTCTTCTTCTGTTGGCAATTCCCCCATCAGCATGAGGAAGAACAGGCCTTCAGGCAATGGTTCCTTTCCATTAGACGCATGGGGCAGCTTTTGTTGCAACTCCGGTATGGAGTATCCTCTGAAACGAATGCCCTCATTAGCATCCAGCAAGGAGGTTTCCGATACCAGACCAGTCATGCCTCGCATCCCTTGATAAATCTGGGCTAGCGTCACTTCCCCGATGACCTTACTGCCATTCTCCTTCAATAAATCCTTGATGTCGGCATTCAATGCATCTGCTTTCGCTTTGAACCTGTCTTTGACTGTAGCTGCTGCCATGGACTATGTTTTAAGGTTTGTGAATCAAAAGTACTATTTGGGGGCTTTCTGGTACAATCCCCAAGCCACAAAAATAAAGATGATGTTGGGAATCCAGGCCGCCCAAATGGGTGGAAGGTGCCCTTTGGTGCTGAACACCGTGGAAAACTGGTTGGCGATAATATATACCGCACTGATGGCTATACCCAGGGCCAGGTGCACCCCACTCCCCCCCCTTATCTTTCGGGAAGCAATACAGGCACCGATGATGGTCAGCAAAAAGACCGCCACCGGTGTGGCTTCCCTTCGGTAACGCTCCACTTCAAGGGTATTAACCCCTTCCCCTCCCCTCAATTTTTCCCGCTTAATGTATTCATCCAGCTTAGGCGTTGTGAGCTTATCCTGTATATAGAAATCATCATTCAGTTCCTGAGGGGAGAAATTGTAATTGGTTTTTCGTTGGATTTCCTGATTTATGGTATGTGTCAATCCATTCATGGTCCTTTCCACCAGGTTATCCAGCCTCCACCTTTTGGTAGCAGTATCCCAAACAATTCCTTCGGCGCGGAGGTTATAGACCAGCTTCCCCGAATCATTGAGTCTGTATAAATAAAATTGGGACCCTGTCTTTCTTAGCGTATCGTAAAAGGCCATGCCCGCATAGGTAAAGGTGTCAATGCGAAAGTGGATGCGATTGCGTTGGGAAACACCAGGATTTTCCGGGTTACTATCTACATATTTAGCCTGGAAGTCCGT
>CAJCIQ010000113.1 GCA_903970475.1 Beijerinckiaceae bacterium | reverse complement strand
GGCTTTGGTCTCCCATCAATTCTTTGCTCCCCAGACCTGTACAATTGACTACCCATTCGCAGCGGGAAAGCAAAGCATCCATATCCGTTATTTTCTCACCGCCGATGATCTTACCACCAGCGGCTTCCAACCGCTTCATCAGGTAAGGGAGGTATATGGGGGTCTCCATCAGAGGTACTTGTGCCGTCCAACCGGTTGTATAACCTGCTGGTAAATCGGCTTTGGAGAGATTAGCGTAAGCATTTTCAGGAATAGCCTGTAGCCACCATAGGTCCGATTGGTCTGTGGAATCCTTCAGGAATTTTTTCAGCGTAATCATCGATACACCGCTACCCGCTCCCTTGCTGATATCGCTCAGTGCTTTATAGGTCTGACCTATCCAGGAAAAGGTTAATTCATCCTCTCCGATTCTATAAGGGGACCAGAAAGCCGCAGCTTTATCGGAAGTGGTAAAAGGAGGAAGTTTCCAGGTTCGAATCGTTACCTGATGTCCGTTCTCGCTTAATGTAAGCGCAGTTGTCAATCCAATGACCCCACTGCCTAAGATGGTGATCTCCATAACCGGGTCAATTTACGAATCTTCTCTATTAACTATTGACCCAATTGAAATCGAATATTGAACATGAGTCCGGTAGTAACAAACCGTTCAGTATAAACAGAGACGGCTCTGTTGACGGGTGAAAGTTCATAACGCAAATAAGGCTCAATGCCTACCTGCACTTTAGGAAACACCTGGTCGTATAAAGTTACACTACTGTAAAGACTGGTGCCAATAGAGTTTTTCCAGACGTTGGATTGAGGCGTTCCTTTCGACTCGTCTTTTATGTGAAGGGCCATTGGTTGATAGTTGGTGTCTAATACGTCACCCCTGAACCAGGAAGCAAGGTTAAATAGTGCACCTCCACTGACCTTAAATTCCAGCTGTTGGGAATGAATCAGGGTATAGGAAGTCAGGATCGGAAGGTCTAACCCTCTATACGTGTTGAATGAATATTTGAGCGTTGTTTTATTTCCTTGAACATAGGTATAATTCAGTTCTTCATTGATTTGGGAAAAACGCAATCCCGCCTGCATCCTCCAGTTTTCTCCCAGTAAAGGAAGATCCGCTTTAAGGCCCATGCTGAAACTGGGATAGCTGCTTTCTGTTGCTTTTACCTGCCTTACATACCCTTCATATTGGGTAGACGTTGCTTTTATGTAGTGTACAACATGATCAGGGCCAGCGAAGGCTTCCCAGTATATTTTCCTTTTGGAGGATTCCCGGATACGTGCCGGTATGATGATGGCGGCACTTTTATTCAGGGCTGGTCCCAGGGAAGGTTTGGAAAGTAAGGTCGTATTTGGTTCCTGAGCGGTCACGCTCAGTCCCTTATCGGATATGACTTCAAGCTCGCTGGTGGACGGCACGCCTACTATCTCTTTACCGACAGCCGGCGAAAGGCCAACTGAATTGGAGGCGACCGCTGAGGCAGTGGTGTTGTTCCCCACCGCTGATTCGTTGGGCGAACTCCCGTGCGGAGAAGCTGGACCTCCAAGTGGCGTGGCTGAACGCTCATACGGAGAAGCTGGACTCCCAAGTGGCGGGGTTGAGCCCCCGAGTGGAGTGGTTGACTTCCTGGAAGCTTCGGGAGCCGGAATGACCGGATCGCCAACCCGGGTCGAAGCGATACCGGACGGATGAGGCGCCTTTGGATGAAAGGCCCAGTATCCGACTGTAGCGGTTACCATCAGCAACACCAGGAGGGTCAATAAATACTTGTTCCTATCCACAATGATGTAAAACCTAGACGAGTTCCGGATAGAATCCCATAAATGATCCGGTGTCTTCGCCTCGAGCTGATTAATTTTATCACGAACCCAATCGTCGAAATAAGGGTCGTTCAGACTCATATGGCCATTGTGGTTTTATGCATTGAGGTTATTGATTGTTGCAATAACCTTCTCGCTTTTACAAGTTGGGATCGGGAGGTGCTGTCTTTTATTCCCAGCATCGATGCGATTTCCTCGTGACTGTACCCCTCGATGACGTGAAGATTGAAAACGATCCTATAGCCTTCCGGCAGTCTGCGAATCAGGTGTAAAACATCCGTTTCCCCTAAATGACTGTATACATAAGGATCGACACCTTGGGCAGGAAGTAATTCTGGTTGTAGTTCGTCGAAGCGAATGCGTTTCTTCTGGCAGTGCTTCAGCGCTGTATTGACCATCACCCTTCTTACCCATCCTTCAAAGGAACCTTCAAACTTAAACTGGCTAATGTGACGATACACCTTGACGAACCCGGTTTGCAGGATATCTTCTGCTTCCATACGGTCTGTAGCATAACGAAGACATAGCATGAGCATTTTACCTGCGTAAAGTTCAAACAACTTACGCTGGGAACGGACATCGCCTTCGATGCAACCTCGGATGATTTGGTGTTCGCTCAAAATGTATTTAAAGTTATAAAACTTTTATATGTTAGCCTATTCCTTGTAGGAATTCGGTACGGATATGTTCCACCACAGCGGTCAGGCTTTGGGTAGTCCTAAATACCTCCAGTTGACGGTCTGCCCCCGTCCCCCTTTCCATGATCTTTTGAATAAAAGCCACTGCATGCCGGGAGCCCAGGTGGTCCACTACGTCATCGACAAAATCCAGTAGTTCAAGTAGAAGCACCCTTGTGTTTACTTCGGTTTCTTTGCCAAAGTCTATCATGTTGCCGTCTATTCCATACCGGGAGGCCCTCCATTTATTTTCATTGACCAATGCCCTGGGGTAGATGATGAAATTCAGGTTCTGGGTTCTGAGTTTGTATAACTTAGCACAGATGGCCTGGATCAGGGCTGCCAGGGCTATGGATTCGTCCACCGTCATGGGGACGTCGCAAATCCTGAACTCCACCGTATTAAAGTATGGGTGAACCCTTAAATCCCACCAGATTTTGCGGGCGTTATCAATACAATTGGTTTTGACCAGGAGCTTTATATAATTATCATAAGCTTCAATACTATCGAAATATTCCGGAATACCCGTCCGGGGAAACTTATCGAACACCTTGGTCCGAAAGGATTTATATCCCGTAGAACGGCCCTCCCAAAAGGGGGAGTTGGTACTCAGGGAATAAATATGGGGTAAGAAATAACTGGCTGAGTTGGCTATGTGCAAAGCCATTTCCCGGCTTTCCATGCCCACGTGCACGTGCAATCCAAAGATGAGGTTGGAGCGGGCCGCTTCCTGCATCTGGTTGACGATCTCGCTATACCGGGGATGATCCGTAATAAGCTGGGTTTCCCAATGGCTGAATGGATGGGTTCCGGAAGCACCAATGGCAAATCCCAGCCCTTCGGCAATCTGATGAATGGTCTTTCTTAAGGCACTTATATCCTTATAGGCTTCGTCTATGTTGTGGCATATAGAAGTACCTACCTCCACCACTGCCTGGTGCATTTCGGCCTTTACCTTATCTGCAATCTTTTTCTGGGCTTCCAGTACTATCCGCTGGTCATGGCTGGTTAATTCCAAAGTCTTTGGATCTAATACCATGTACTCTTCTTCAACGCCTATGGTGAATAACTTGTAATTTATGGAACTCATGTAATCAGTTCTTTTTGTTCAATGCTTCGGGTCAGGTATTGTCCCCACGTCAGGTTGTCTTTGCCTTCTTTTCTGGATTGAGCCCTTTCTATGGCATAACGAGCGGAATGTTCTACCATCCACTCAAAATTCTGCTCACCAACTGAGTGGGGGTCTGCATCCGGAGCGGGATTGCAGAAGTCGATGGCGTAGGCTACCCCATCCCTGATGGCCAACTCCACAGAATTGAAGTCATAGCCCAGGTAACGGTTTATTTTCAGTACGATCTCTTCCAGTTGCCGGATGCGCTCAAGGCTGGGTGTAAAAGAAGCCTGATAGCGCTGGTGTGGCGCATTTCTGGGATCATAGGGCATGATGTGCACATATTTCCCCCCCACCGAGTAGCAACGGTAATATTCCTCAAACACGATCTCTTCCTGTAACATCATTACCAGGTCTCTGGTTTCAGGATGATGCTTATAAAAATCCTCCTTGTTCTCTAACCTATATACGTGTTTCCAGCCCCCCCCAGCGAAGGGCTTCATGTAGGCCGGAAAGGTTACATACCGGAACATGGTTTCCCAATCCAGGGGCCAGGCCAGGTTTAAAAAGGATTGATCAGTCGTGTCCGGAGGGAGGGTGCTGGAGGGAAGCAATACCGTTCGGGGAACATGAACGCCTATGGCTGTAGCCAGGCAGTTGTTGAAAAACTTCTCGTCGGCGCTCCACCAAAAGGGGTTGTTCAGCACTGCGGTGCTTCTCAATGCGGCATTTTTCAGAAAGGACCTATAAAAAGGAACGTCCTGGGATATCCTGTCCACAATGACTACATAGCCAGGTCCAACTCCCTGAATGACTTTATCAATCTTTACAGGTTCTGCGGTGAAGACGGCTTCACCGATATGGTTTATCCTGGCGATCAGGGCCTGAGGGAAGGCCCTTTCCTGACCAAATAAGATCCCTATCTTTTGCATAATCAAAGGATTTTACCACTGCTGGTGGGTTTAAAAACTGGGAAGGAGCAGGGACAGATATTGGGGAAACATGTCTCTCCACAGGGGCCAGTCATGGGTGGCATTTTGCCGGATGTCCAGCCAATGAGGGATTTGTTTTTCCCCTAACAATTTACTCATTTGCTGGTTATCTTCCAGGCTAATATCCGTACCTCCACATCCCAGGACAATGCCCATTCTCCAGAGGTGAGGATCCTGGTCGGCTTTGATATAATCTATAGGGTTATTGAAATATACATTATCGTCGTAATCAGGGCGGGTAAAGCGGGAGATATCAAAGATCCCGCTCATGCTGTATACATAGCTGACGGTTTCGGGGTGTCGGAAGGCAAAATTGAGGGCGTGGTAGCCGCCGAAACTGCATCCTGCTGTAGCTATGCGTTGAACGCCCGTAACTTTTTGGGCCGGTCGGACGATTTCTTCCAAAACCATTTTATCGTAGCAAGCCTGGTTGTAGGCCCTGGCAGTGGGGGGGATGGAATCATTATACCAGCTCAGGTGATCTATGCTATCGGGGCAATAGATTTTTACCAATCCCTGGTCCACATAGCGCTGGGCCAGGGTTATCATACCCATGTCCTTCATCTGGAAATACCTCCCTTTAGAGGTAGGGAACAGGATTAAGGGCATACCCCTGTCCCCGAAAACCAACATTTCGCACTCCAAATTCAACGCGGGGGATTGCCACTTTCGGTATTCTTCCTTCATGAGCCTTTCTCGGATGGTCTAAGACCAAATTTATCTGGTTTGGGGGGAATAAACGAATCGTAGTAAAATATAGGAGCATGTAGCGATATATAGTAATATATAAGTTATTGAAAATAAATTCGTTGTGTTGATATATCTACCAATTTTTGTGTGATGAAAACATCTATTTATTATGCAATCAAGTCAATTCGATAAGGTCTTCAAGGAAAACATGCAAGTCGCTTTTCCCGAATTTATTAAGACCCTTCTCGGAATTGATATGGTTTGGTCGGAAGAATTACCCGATGACCTCCAACATACCCAGGAGAGAAAACCGGACTTCCTTAAAAAGATAATGGACGACAAGGGAGATACTTTTGTGTTTCTTATGGAATTTCAGAAAGAATCTGAGCTGGAAATGATCTACCGGATGGGGGAATACCATTTCATGTTGCTCAGGAAGTATCGGTTGCCTATTGAACCATATGTCATTTTTATAGGACGGGGTGGCTTAAATATGGCTGGATCCTACGCGGACTGCTATCTGAGTTTTAAGTACAATCTGATCTTTTTATCTCAGATTGATTATCGTCAGATATTGAAATCAGCGGCACCTGAAGCAAAGGTTTTTGCTATCCTTGGCGACTTTGGAGAGGAAGATCCTGCCCAGGCCGTTAATAATATAACGGAAGATGTCGCTCATTCGGCAAAGGGAGACTACGCCAGGTCCAGACATTTGAATCAGTTGCAAAATGATGTTCTTTACATCAAAGGAGAAAGCAAGGGCAAAGCAGCAGAAAAGGAACTCATCATTGGCAACCTTCTGCATTTCGAAAAGTTATCCATAGCAGACATAGCGGCTTGTGCTGAGGTTTCCGAAGAATTTGTGGAAAAAATTAAGAAGACCCTGGATGAGTCTTCTTTAGAAAAAATATAGGTGGGGGCGCCTGTACAGGCCTTCTAAGCGGGCGTGGGGCCGGTGCGTGTGGGCGCTTAAGCCGAGTTCCTGCTTGCATTGATAATCCCGAAGGAGCAACGAATGACCAGCTTCTCAAATTCTTCCTTTAAAGCCGGAGCTGTTTTTACACTTTCCATTTCCCTTAGACGAGACATAGCATACTGTTGTATGGTGGTCAGGGGCAGAACTATGCGCTCCCTCATTTGAATGGATAATTGTTCAACGGGGTAATCTGCCATTAAGTCCCTGTTGCCGGATAGTTTGAACAGGTAATTGCGGGTACGCTCGTATTCTTCATAAATGTTGTTCCATACCTGTCCATATACTGGATGATCTGCCAGGTAAGCGGTCAGGGGGAAGAAGGATTTGAGCATAGCCATCTCACAGTTATCCATTAGCGTCTTAAAGAAGGCAGACCCGCGGTAGAGGTGCTTCACCTCCGCCCATCTTCCTTTTTTCTCCATGGCTTCCAGGGCTGTTCCTACGCCATAATAACCGGTGACGTTTTGTTTCATCTGACTCCAACTGGCTACATAGGGGATGGCTCTAAGGTCTCCCAGGTTCAGCCGTTTGCCTTGAGACCTTTTGGCTGGTCTGCTACCTATATTGGTGTCGCTGTAATACATAAGTGGACTGGCATGCACCAGGTAGTCCAGGAAGCCGGGATTGTCTTTGAGCTCCAGGTAAGCCTGGTATCCGGTATTGGAAAGCTCCTGGAGTAGGGCTTCTTCTTCCTTCGTCAGGGTATTGGCCCGGGGATGAAGCAAATTGTTGAACATGCCCGCATGCAGGAGCTGTTCCATGTTGAATTGGGCTGAATCCACTGTTCCGAAATTGGAGCTGACGGTTTGGCCTTGTACGGTGAGCTGAATTTCTTCGTTGGATATGTTTTGTCCCATGGAAGCATAAAACTTATGTGTTTTTCCTCCTCCACGTGCGGGGGGGCCTCCACGTCCATCAAAGAACAAAACTTCAATGTCGTATTTCCTGGAAAGGGCTGTCAGGGCTTCTTTGGCTTTATAGATGCTCCAGTTGGCCATCATGTATCCTCCGTCTTTGGTGCCATCGGAAAAGCCAACCATGATGGTTTGCCGATTCCCTCTTTGGGTGAGGTGAGCCCTATACACCGGGTGACGATATAGGGTTTCCATTACCGCTGCCGCATTGGTCAGGTCTTCTATGGTCTCAAACAGGGGCACAATGTCAATGGGCATGTCATTGCCGTCCCAACCACTTAAGAGGAACAAGGCATACACACTCATGACGTCAATGGCATCCCTGTTGTGGGAGATGACATAGCGGGCACAGCCCCTTTTTCCATTCTGGGTCTGTATGGACCTGATGGCCTCTATGGTATCGAAGGTGTCTTTGATCAGATCCTGATAGTTTTCAGGATGTGCTTTGGTTTTAATGGAGCTCAACACCTCCAGTTTGGCTGCTTCATCCAATTCAGTGAAGTTGGAAGGTAAGCCGTCACCAGCAGCGGCTACAGCGGCCAGGGTGGCTTCATGGATGCTGCTATCCTGACGGATGTCCAGGCTGGCGAAATAAAATCCAAAAGCGGTGACCTTTGAAATCATTTGATCCACCAGGGATAAGAAAAGCCCATTGTGCTGGTGGACTAATATATTCCTTACCTGATCCAGGGTTTGTAATACATCAGCCGGGGTAAGCGGGGCTGCCGTTTGTGGTTGAAATATCTGATCGTAGAATTTCCTTTCCAGGTCATTGAGCAGAACGTCCACCCCTTTAAACGTCAGGCGACGTTTGAGTTTTCGGGTCTCCAGGTAGTAGGCCTTTAAAATGCTGCTGCGCAGAGACGCCGCCACTTTAAGGGTTGTATCTGCTTTGACGAATGGATTTCCATCTCTGTCTCCTCCAGGCCAGAATCCAAGTTGCACGATAGGATGCTGCTCGTTGATGGCTTCGGGGAAATTGCTTTTTAAGGTAGTGATGATGTTTCCAACGGCAGGGTAAAATACATTAACCAAATACCACATCAGGCTCACTGCCTCATCATAAGGAGTTGGCTTCTGCTTTTTAAAGAAGGGGGTTTTACCTAACTGCTGGAGGTATAAGTTGATATTGCTGACATCATCTGCGGCAATTGCTTTTCCTAAATCATTAATGATGCCGAGCACGGATCCGGGATAGAACTGAGTCGGATGCGCCGTGAGCACAATGCGGATGGCAAACTCCTGTAGTTTGCGGGCAAAAGCATCTTCTTTATGATCCTGTACGATCTCCGTCAATAATTGCTTGAGCGTACCTATTCCTCCTAAATCGTTGATCTTTCCAAATGCAGCGTCCTCCAGGGAATCGAACAAAACTACCTGACGTTCGGTATATTGGATAAACCGGAAAAGCAAATCAATTTGCTCACGGTCGGCAGCGTAATCTGTATGTTGACTGAAAAAATGTTTGATAATTTCTACGGGGCTCCACTTCTTTTTATAGCCATCCTCACAGATGGTCAACAGCAGAGATAATAAGATGCCTGTTTTTTCTATCCTATGGAATGGAAGCGAGGTGAACAGGCTGTTGTATAGTTGAAATTTGAGCGCTACCTGATTTTTAAATTCTTGTAAGCTCTTTGCACCAGATATATCCATGGCCTAAAATTAGCAAATAAATATTTGTGCATAGAAACGGTAGGAATTTAAATTTTTTACCTAACTTGTTGGCTCGTTATTCATGGTACATCAACCGCAACATATCATCCACACTTCTTACATCCCCTGCTTTTGCAGTGGGAAAATGGTTGTGGGCCTGACTTGTACCTCCACTACCACAACATCCATTATTACAACCCTGTAAAGGGTTGTACATCTCCATATCATCCGCTGGGCCCCAAGGCTACTCCCCAAAAAAGGATCAGTACTGCCCTTAATTTCGGATACTCGCTTCGCTTATCTTCCTTCACATTATTTGTTTGTTATGAAAGTTTTGAAATTCGGAGGCACCTCTATGGGATCCGCCGAAAACATAGAAAAGGTTATTGACATCCTTTTAAAGGTTGCAGAAAACAGCCAAACGTTCGTTGTTGTTTCGGCCATGAGTGGCGTTACTGACCAGTTGATTTCAGTTGGAAAGCTGGCCGCTTCGGGTAGCGAGCAGTATAAACAACTCTTGCATACCATTGAGACAAGACACCTGGAAACCGTGCGTACATTGATCCCGGTGGCTACCCAAAGTAGTTTATTGAGTTGGGTCAAAACGCGTTGTAACGAAATGGAAAGCCTGTGTGAAGGCATTTTCCTGCTTGGGGAACTATCACCCAGAACATTGGATAGGCTGGTAGGTTATGGGGAATGGTTGTCTTCCCATATAACTTCCGGAGCGTTATCCGCTAGGGAAGTCCCGCATGTCTGGGCGGATAGCCGAACGATTATTCGTACGGATTCCAGTTTTGGGCAAGCCAAGGTGGATATGGCATCTACTAAGGCCTTGATGAATGAATATGTAAGCAAGTTTTCTTCACCATTATATATACTCCCTGGATTTATTGCCAGCGATGTTCATAAGGTAACAACTACACTGGGCCGGGGCGGCTCGGATTACACGGCCGCATTGGTGGCGGCTTGCCTCAAGGCGGAGGTGCTGGAGATCTGGACGGATGTAAGCGGAATGATGACGGCAGACCCGCGTTGGGTTTCTCATGCCAGGGTGATTGAAAGGATCTCCTATCAGGAGGCCATGGAGTTGTCTCATTTTGGGGCCAAAGTCATTTATCCTCCTACCATACAACCTGTTATGGATGAAGGTATCCCTGTATGGATAAAAAACACTTTCGCACCTAAAGATCCTGGTACCTTGATTGAGGCTGCGGTACAGGAGCCTAAAAAAGGGCCGGTCAGGGGAATCAGTTCCATTAATGACATGGCCTTACTGAGCCTGGAAGGTTCCGGTATGGTTGGCGTACCGGGCGTGGCCAAAAGATTGTTCGAAGCCTTGGCGCAGCAATCCATCAATGTGATCCTGATTACACAGGGATCTTCAGAATGTTCTATATGCGTCGGCGTTTCCGGCGTAGATGCCGATAGGGCGAAAGAATGTGTCGTTGAAGCCTTTTCCTGGGAAATTGCCCGTGGGAATATACAACCCGTAAACCTTGAAAAACATTTGGCCGTAGTTGCATTGGTGGGAGATAATATGAGAAGCCATCCTGGCATTAGCGGGCGTATGTTTGGCGCATTAGGAAGGAATGGGGTGAATGTGAGGGCTATAGCCCAGGGGGCATCAGAAAAAAACATTTCCTCGGTGGTCACAGCCGTTGATGTTAAAAAAGCGGTGAACGTTTTACACGAAGCTTTTTTTGAATCTGTATACAAGCAACTGAACCTTTTTATTGTAGGTGTAGGGAATGTGGGTTCCAAACTAATGGATCAGCTCAAACAACAGCAATATTACCTGTTAAAGCACATGAAGTTGCAGATAAGGGTAATTGGTCTGGCCAACAGTAAACACATGGTTTGGAATGACCAGGGTATTGACCTCAGCAACTGGCAACTGGCTTTACAGGACGGGATTCCCATGGATCTGGATGCCTTTGTAGAAGAGGCCAGGAGGCAAAACCTGAGGAATGCTGTGTTTGTAGACAATACGGCCAGCGCGTCAGTTGCTGCGGTGTATTCCAGGCTTTTGGAAAAAAGTGTAGCGGTAGTCTGCTGCAATAAGATCGCTTGTTCTTCGAAACTTTCCGATTATTTGGGGTTGAAGTCCATGGCCAGGGATTTCAATACGCACTTTTATTTCGAAACCAATGTGGGCGCAGGATTACCTGTTATAGGAACCCTCAATGACCTGATCCGTAGCGGAGATAAAGTAGATAAAATTGATGCGGTGCTTTCGGGGACCTTAAACTTTGTTTTCAATAACTATGATGGAAGCCGGCCCTTTGCGGAGGTAGTTCGTCAGGCACAGGAGGAGGGTTATACGGAGCCCGATCCCCGTCTGGACCTGGGTGGTACCGATGTCATGCGTAAGATTCTGATACTGGCCAGGGAAGCTGGATCTGAAATGGAATTGGATGATATCACCAACCATACTTTTCTGCCTGCCTCCTGTATGAACGGAACAGTAGGTGATTTTTACAACGAATTAGCGGTACAGGAGGCCCATTTCCTAAGCCTGTATCAAAAAGCAAAGGCAAAGGGTTGTAAACTAAAAGTAGTGGCCTCCTACGCCGATGGAGCGGCTGTGGTCGGTCTTCAGGAGGTTTCTCCCGAACACGGATTTTATCATTTATATGGAAAGGACAATATCGTTCAATTCTATACCAAAAGATATCCCCACCAGCCGTTGATGGTAAAAGGTGCCGGCGCTGGAGCGGATGTGACAGCATCCGGTGTATTTGCCGATATTATCCGTGCTGCCAGGGTTTAACCTATTTTATTATTCATGCCATTTATTATTTTATGAGCGATATTTCAGACTGTAAAAGCATCCGGGTGCATGCACCCGCAACCGTAGCCAATATGGTCTGCGGATTTGATGTACTCGGATTTTGCCTGGATAAGCCTTATGACGTTATGACCCTCACTTTGTTGGAAGGTTCCACTGATATAGTGATCAGACATGTGGATGGCCATAATCTCCCTACCGAGCCTACTCAGAATGTGGCAGGCGCGGCTTTGCTTGCGCTTCAGGAAGCTTATCCCAAACCTGTTGGATTTGAAGTGATCATTGATAAGCAAATCATGCCTGGATCAGGGGTTGGCTCCAGCGCCGCTTCTGCTGCCGGGGCAGTGGTAGCTGCGAATCATTTATTGGGTCAGCCTTTTAATAAGGAAACCCTGGTAGGTTTTGCCATGTATGGGGAGAAGGTGGCCTCCGGGGTTAAACATGCCGACAATATTGCCCCCTGCATCTATGGGGGGGTGACCTTGATCCGATCCATTCACCCCCTGGATGTTGTGTCTTTACCTGCTCCTGATTTGTTTGCTACGGTGGTTCATCCTCAAATAGAGGTGAGGACAGCGGACGCCCGCCAGATCCTGATGCAGAAGGTCCTGCTTAAAGATGCCATCAGGCAATGGGGCAATATAGCTGGATTGGTTGCGGGCATTGTAAAAAGAGACAATGCCCTTATCGGACGCTCTTTAGAGGATGTACTCATTGAGCCCGTCAGAAAAATCCTGATTCCGGGTTTTGATAGAATCAAGGCGTGTAGCCTGGAGGCTGGCGCCTTGGGGGGAGGGATTTCCGGATCGGGGCCCTCCATTTTTATGCTCAGTGCCACCCAGGAGATAGCCGAAGCGGTAGCCCAGGCTATGGCCGAAGTCTACCGGACCATGGGCATAGCTTATTATACCTATGTAGGCCCCATTTGTGAAAGGGGCGTACGTTTAGATCCATCATACGCTCAAATTTAGCCTACATGCAATATTATAGTCTGGCTCACCTTTCTCCCAATGTGGATTTTATGACTGCCGCCCGGCATGGACAAGCTCCAGATAGGGGGCTGTACTTTCCGGAGCATATTCCTGTAATGCTTCCGTCATTTGTAGACGAACTCCCATCGCTGGGGTTGGTTGATATTGCCCAAAGGGTGATGGAGCCCTTCACAGAAGGCCCTATACCTTCGGAAGCCTTAAAACGAATATTAGGATCTGCGCTTTCATTTGATATACCATTGGTGGGGCTCTCCGAAGATTTATTTGTGCTGGAATTATTCCATGGGCCCACTTTGGCTTTTAAGGATGTAGGGGCCCGGTTTATGAGCCGGTGCATGGGTTATTTTAACGGAGGGGCGGCTAACGCCATTGGCGCCGAAGGCACTTCGGGGGCGCCGGGTTCTGGGGGATCGGCCTCTGATGGCGGTTCTGGGACAGCTTCGGCCAGGGACGACCGTCCGCTAACGGTTCTGGTAGCGACCTCCGGTGACACAGGTGGAGCCGTGGCCAGTGGGTTTGATGGGGTACAAGGGGTTAAAGTGGTCATCCTTTATCCCAAAGGAAAGGTTAGCCCTGTGCAGGAATTACAGTTAACGACCTGCTCGGATAATGTGACAGCGCTGGAAATAGAAGGCACCTTTGATGATTGCCAGCGAATGGTGAAGGAAGCGTTTGTGCATGAGACCTTGCAAAACCACCTTAGGCTAACTTCCGCCAACTCCATCAACATTGCCCGGTGGTTGCCCCAGCAAATCTATTACTGGTGGGCCATGCGTCAGTGGACTAAGGACGTTGATCCCGTCTTTGTAGTTCCAAGTGGGAATTTTGGGAATATTTGCGCCGGCTTGCTGGCCTACCACATGGGTCTGCCTGCTCAACATTTTTTAGCCGCCTGCAATGCCAATGATACCATACCCAGGTATTTTCAGACGGGTAAAATGGAACCGCATCCTGCGGTGGCGACCTTATCCAATGCTATGGACGTGGCTGTGCCCAGTAATTTTGGGAGGATATTGGAAATGTTTGAAAAGAAGTCTTCTTCCGTAAGTAACATGGTTTCTTCGGTGAGCCTCGATGACCAGGAAACGGTAAAGGCCATAAAGGAACTTTACGAACAATACGGTTATATGGCCGATCCACATACGGCGGTCGGTTATGCTGCCTGGAAGCATTACCGGGACAGACATCCGGGTGCCAAAGGGATAATGCTTAGTACAGCCCACCCCGTTAAGTTCGGGCCTACCATAGAGAAAGTCCTGCATAAAAAATTGCCCATGCCAAAGGGGATCCAGGATTTGTACAACAGGCCGGTTAGAAAGAAAACCATGCTTCCATCCGTACAGGCATTGACTGAATTTTTACAGAGCCAGGGATAGGGGAGAAAAAAGTTTTTTCGGATATTTGTTTGCTTAGAGAATCACCTATGCACGATATCGAACCTTTTTTCAATTGGCGGCATTTGTACACGGCGGAGGAAGATCCACAATCTCCCTTTTTTGGGAGGGAGTATAGTGAGTTTGAGTTCAGCCAAACCGTCTATAACTATTTTATCCATCCCCAATGGGATGAATTCGGCTCCCGCACGCTCTACATGAAAATATTATATGTTGATTATACCCTCAACTTTGTCATCATAGAATTGATTGGAGAGTGGAATGATGCCATTGAAAACGACATCATGACCCTTCGCAGAGAGGTTACTGATATTTTGTTTGACGCAGGTATCACCAAATTTATCCTGATTGCGGACAACGTGCTGAACTTCCATAGCAGCGATGACTCCTACTACGAGGAATGGTATGAACAGGTTAGTGATGAGGGTGGATGGGTCGTTATCCTGGACATGCCGCTGCATACCCAACAGGACTTCCGTAAGGCCCACCTGACCAATTATGTGGAGCTGATAGATTATCCCAACTGGAGAACGGTCCAGCCCATGCACCTGTTCACGGCTATAGATAACTTTATGCTGAGACGGATTTCGGCGGATTAGGGCGGGGGCCTCGTTTTAGGATGATCCTCGCTGTGACGTGCGCTGCCTGTGTATTTGGGCGGCGATGTCACCATCCTGGTCCGCTCATTACACTTTCCTGTTCGGGGGCACTTTTAATAAACCTAGCTCCCATATGAGAACTTTAATCGTTGCGCTGCTTTTGCTGGGATACATATCCACTGCGGCCGGTAAAAACCCGGCTTTCGGGGGAGTGGGCCTTGCGGATGAACGTGTGGCCTTCGCAGGTGGTAGTCCCTTGGACAGCCTGCTGCCTGTCAGGGGATTTTGTATAGCCGCTCCCCGGCCCTCCGGGCTGGATTCTTTTTTGGTATTTATCCGGAATGAATTGGCTACCCGCCATGTAAACACCTTGATTTTGAGGGTGGATTATCACTATATGTTTCAATCTCATCCGGAACTGATCGATAGCTTCCCTTTGAGTAAAAAGGATGTGGGTGAAATTGTGCAGGCTTGCAGGGAAAACGGTATAAGGATCATTCCTCAGATCAATATGTTAGGACACCAGTCGGACAGAAACCATATTGGCAAACTTCTGGCGGCTTATCCCCAATTCGATGAAACGCCCCAAGTACATATGCCCCAGGTTTATGTATGGCCTAATGCAGATAACCTTTATTGCAAAAGCTATTGCCCGCTTCATCCGGATGTGCATAAAGTTGTCTTTGATGTAATCGACGAAATATGTGACGCCTTTGGAGCGGATGCCTTTCATGCAGGTATGGATGAGGTGTTTTACCTGGGAGAGCCTGATTGCCCTCGTTGTAAAGGATTGGACAAAGCGGAGTTGTTTGCAGGAGAAGTCCGCACCTTGTCTGATCACTTGACTTTAAAAGGTAGGTCTCTTTGGATATGGGGAGACCGGCTTTTGGATGGACGAACGACCGGATTGGGCATGTGGGAAGGTAGTTATAATGATACCTACAGGGCCATAGACCTGATTCCTAAGGACGTGACCATTTGCGACTGGCATTACGATAGGGCAGACTATACCGCCGTGTATTTTGCCATGAAAGGATTTCATGTCATGACATGTCCCTGGAGGAAACCTGACCTGGCTGTACTCCAGTTAAAAGACATGCTGAGGTTCAGGGCCCAGTCCAGTGATGAGATGAGGGGTCGTTTTTTAGGTATGACGGAAACGGTATGGTCTCCCACCTGGATGTTCCTCAAAGGATACTATGGTGAACCCCTTCCATCCATGGGCCCCAATATGGGTCCTTCAAATCCTACAGAAACGCCCTGGAATTGTTTCAGGACCTTGTATGATAGTATAGGCGCGCTTCAGGTAAGTACAACAATGGTGGCCAGTGCTGATCCGGGTCCCGTGGCCGCCGGCGGCACAACCGGGTTGACCGGCGGCATTACCGGGCTGGCCGGAGCGGCTGTTCCCATTCGTTCTATAGACCCTCAGGACACGGATTATTCCGACCTGGAAGCATTTGGGGCGGCTATAGGGAGTGCCCGTATGGTGTTATTGGGAGAGCAAACGCATGGAGAGGGCTCAACTTTCGAAGCCAAAACCCGATTGATTAAATATTTACACGAAAAAAAAGGATTTGAGGTATTGGCCTTTGAAAGTGGACTCTACGATTGCGCCCGGATTTGGGAGAATGTACGTAGCGGTGCTTCCTTATCCAAAGAAGCGATTGGTTCCATGTTTTATATGTATGCCACCAGCATGCAAATGATTCCCCTTTTTACTTATATACAAGCTCAGGCTACGGGTGCAGATCCTTTAATCCTGACAGGTTTTGAAAGCCAACATACGGGCAAATTATCCAAGGAACAACTGTTCGCTGATTTTGAAGCTTTTTTGAAAGGATATGCCCCGGGGTTGGTGGATAGCAATTTTGAATCATTTAAAGATATGGCCCAACATACGTTTTCAGGCCCATCCTACCAGCCAGGAGCCGAGGAGAAGCAGCGATTTTTCCAGGAACAGCAAAAGTTGGAGACGGCCCTGATGGGCGAAGGTGCGGGGAAGGCGGATGCGCTCAAGGTTGGTCGGCCAGATGCAGGGAAGTTTGGACGTCCTGTGAAGGGTGCACTGACAGATGCCCCAGGGTTCTGGGGACAGGTAGTCAGCAGTATTGCTTCGCAGGCCATCCGTTATTGGCGGATGGAGATCCATAACCCAGATTCCGTAAGGGATGGCCAGATGGGAGCCAATCTGATCTGGCTGGCTCAGGCAGCCTATCCAGGGAAAAAGATCATCGTTTGGGCTCATAATGTCCATATTTCCAAAGATTTAAGCTTCATGAGTGCGTCGCGCACCGATACCCAGTATAGACGAGTGCCCATGGGTAGCTGGATTCATACCTATTTTGGCAACCAGGCTTATGCCGTTGGCTTTACCGGGGCCAAAGGCCAGTTTATGGATTTTGGAGACGGACATATCCAAGAGATCCCCCGTCGTTCTGAAGGTAGTGTAGAAGCTACACTTTCTCAAAACGGATATGCCTATAGTTTTGTTGACTATCGTCCTTTTTCGGAAAAGACCCCCATTGCGAGGGATGGATCACTATTCGATTATATTACATTCCATATATATTGGCCTTCCGTATTTGATGGACTTTTTTTCGTCCATACTGCCTTTCCGGTTGAACGCTTTCAACCTTAGGCAAGTCCCCCATATTTTTTTTGTCTCGCTGGACCTTCGTACGTAGGTTTGTAAAAAATTTGTCAAAATAATTACCCTGATATGACCTGGAAACATTTATTCACCTCTTCGATTGGGAAAAAGTTGGTAATGGGCTTTACTGGTTTGTTTTTGAT
>CAJCIQ010000112.1 GCA_903970475.1 Beijerinckiaceae bacterium | reverse complement strand
AGGAATAGTGAGACACGCTTCATGAAATTCTGCATTAAGTGGGGCCAAAAGTAAGTAAATCCGCGGAATATGCTATCTTACCTCCAGCCCCATTCCCGTGAAACCGATAACCGCCATTTCCCATGCCGTCTTTAGTCTCCTGTTTATGGCCGCCTGCCATATCAAACAATCCTCCGGGATTTCCCATAAAGCAACCCCAACCCAGGCTGACAGTGCTAAAATATTGAAGCAATTTGCCGATCATATCTTGGTGGGTGCTACTGAAGACCGGGACATACTCAAAATTGCACCCCTGGATGAAGACCATTACTATGGTATCGTTTCCATTTCCACCGGCACCGCTGGCTATGCCTACCTTATCCTGCTCAATACCCAATTTGACATACAAAAAGGACTTTGTATTGAAGACCAACCAGATTCCGATGAAAGCTACGGCCGCTACAAGTATACAGACTATGAGACCATTCAGGACTCGATCTTTCTCATCCGTGATATAGATACCTATGTAGTGGATACCTCTTTGGTGGAGACCAATGGCTTTCTTAAGGGGGGCAAAACCATAGACGAGGTGAAAAACAAAACCGATACCACTACGCGAAAGGTCACGCTATCGATGCTTCTCACCGATAAGATTGAAAATTGGTCAACACTCCGGGATTCCAAATGATTTCGCAAAAACGGCAACCAGCATGAAAAAATTATCCAGTTTTTCCATAGTATTCCTACTTCTCATCGTTCTTATCTGGTATTTTAGAGGGTACCAACATGGATTATCTAAATATATTAATGAACAAAACATAGAGCTTCATTATGTAATCGTCTATAAGGACAGGATGCCCGGGAACCCCAATCCCTCCTACGTCTTCAAAGATGGAAGAAAATGGAAACCGGCTGATACGGCATTTAATAATATGCTGGTGATAGGGGATTCTATTGTAAAAGAAAGCGGAAGCCTACGGTACGTGATTTATAAAGCGGGTGCGGTAGATAGCACAGTTTATAATTCGCCCCCATCAAATAAAAAATAGGACCCCATGTGAATAACTTGTGCGTATACCATATCACCTGAAAATCAAATGAGAACTAGTTCCATATTGCCGTCGATCACAGCGCCGGGCAGGCAGTATGCAAGTGGGGCCTTTTCCAGTAACGGCGTCGAAAACTTTTGGAGCCCGTTCAAGCGCGGGATCATTGGAATATACCATCAAGTTTCCCCAAAGCATCTACATAAGTATTCCACGGAGTTCGGCTACCGCTACAACACCAGGGAGCAAGCCAGCAACGAACGGTTTACTAATACGATCAAAAACGCTAATACGGCCAGATTAAAAAACAACGACCTGATAAAGGACTGAAAAACAAAAATCCCTTCCGAAAAGAAGGGATTTTTATTACCTTTTTTGCAAATAACAATACATGGACAGGATGGAACGTGCTATTATGTGCGATGATATATTAAGACGGTTTAAAAGAAATAAGGCAGTTTATTGGCAGGATTTGAGGGAAGAATTTAAGGACAATATGGAGCGATATCATCTAATTGAAAATCAAATCAATTATCTGATTGCCGATAATATGATAAAACGGAACTTCACTATGAATCTCGACGGTCGGGAATCCCTGACCTTAACTGAGCGGGGGTTTGTCACCTTCGCTGACATTGAAAATCTAGGGTATGTTGGAATTTTGGGTTCGCCCATTTGCTATATAGTTGCCTTTAATAATGGTTCAGGTTACGGTATAAATCAAACTTATGGGGGTAATATCAATTTTGAAAACCAGGATGGGTCCACCAATCTCTACATAAATACATTCAATAAATCGACCTATGCCAACCTGCTAAAACTAGGTTCGTCACCCACCCCCAGTACTGGCGACTCCCTCCTGGTATGGGAAGCCGCAGACAGCTCGGTTAGGAAAATTGCCCAATCTGCCCTAAGTGGCGGATCAGGCTCAGGAGGGAGCTATAATGGGGTAGGAACGGGGAGCCCATCAGCCGCAATAGGTTCAGGTGCAACCGTAACCATTGATGGCACCAATCAGGGAGGGATGATCACTTTAACTACGGGAACAGGTCTTATCGCATCTGCCACTTTGGTTACCCTTACGTATTCCACGGCATACCCCAACAATTCATATTCCGTAACCAGCGCGGCCAATCAGCTGACGGCTAATATGGAGACAACAGATCAGGCTACATTTTTAAGTGGCAACAAAAATGGATTTTCGATAGTAGCCAATACGAACGCCCTCAGCCCAAGTACGACCTATGTATGGTACTATACGGTGACCGGGAGGTAAATGGAGGGTCACCACAGATAATATTTCAGAATAATATAAAATTCAAACACGGATTTGCACTTATCCGTACCAATACGTAAAATTCCTGGCCATTCCCGGCCCGAAATTTGTTATAAATGAGTTAATTATCGTAACTTTCAACTGACATGCAACCTAGATTCCTATGGCACCTTACACCGATTGTTGGCGTGGCCGGATTCGTTATTCTTCACGTATTAGCCACTTTCTATTATCCGGGGGGGTCGACCTTCCATCCACACGCGGTAGGATATAGCTGGCTCCACAATTACTGGTCAAATTTACTCAGCGAAACCGCTATCAATGGACAGCCCAATGCTGCCAGGCCCATAGCTATTGCGGCCCTGATTTTCCTGACGTTTTCTTTGGGTCTGTTCTGGTTAGGTTTCTCAGATGAAGTGCGGGAAATAGGCCCCTTACGTTGGGTCATCCAGATTTCTGGTATCCTGTCTATGCTGATCACCATTTTATTGGTCAGGGGACCTCATAATCTACTGGTAAATGCGGCCAGTCTGTTTGGGTTAATCGCGACCATGGGCACAACCTTAGGGGCGCGGAAATTGGAATGGACGTCCTTATTCTGGATGGGCATCGCGAACACCGTCCTGATTGTGGTGAACAATACCTTTTACTATATCCCCAGTCTACAAGTTGCACTGCCATTACTCCAGAAATTCACCTTCCTTTCTTACCTGACATGGATTTGCTTATTGAATATCGCCTTGTTCAGGAAAATCCATTTCTACCAGTTCGAGGAAAAGGAGCTCCAGTAGCCCTAGGTCAACCCAAAACTAAATCCTACATTGGGAGCCCCTTAAAAAAGACAAAGACACGTCTATGCCCATAACCCTCCACGCCGCCACTCCTGCCGATTTTCCTGCCATGCTGGAACTTATCAAAGGACTTGCTGAATTTCAGGGAACACCCGGGAAGGTCAAATCCACTGTAGCACAAATGCAACAAGAAGCGAGGTATTTTGAAGCCTGGCTTGCAAAGGATTATGACACCCTGGTCGGAATGGCCACTTATTCCTATGTGTATTACAGTTGGGTAGGAAAATCCATATACCTGGACGATTTGTTTGTGAAGCCTGAATACAGGGGGCAAAAAATTGGAAAACGTTTAATGGAAAAACTACGGGAAACGGCCCAAAAGGAAGACTGCAAGTGCGTTCAATGGCAGGTTTCTGAATGGAACACCAATGCCATTGAGGTATACAAGCAGATGGGCGCTGAACTCCATGAGGGATATTATATATGAAATCTTGAGGTATAATATATCCCATTGATAATCAAATTTGAAAATCTTGCCGCCTTAAACCCTGATAAATCGGCGTTTACACTTATTCTACTCCAGATAAAAAGCAATATATTACGGCCCTGGTAAAACTTAAGTGGCAATTTTATTAAATATACCCCAGCTAATGTTTATGAGTGAATACATGGAGGTTTACTGGATCCATCAATCTGAGGACGAACCGGTATGGTTATACAGCGAGTTGGATACCCAGCGATTGGAAAAAAGAAAGATTGACATTTATAAGGACGAAAGTTTTGGCATAGCGGGTGCCGGAATGGAGTTCGGTGGAACGATCCTAAGCGCCGAAGCGGTCCCGAACATCGAGGACATCAACAAAGACAAGGAATTTATTGCCAAACCTATATCCAGAGAGAAGTTTGAGGAGTTGTGGAATCATTATACAACTTTCTTAAAGTAGTCCCCGTGAATGCAGCCTACCGCTAAAACCTCCCTAAAGAAACGCATCCTTATTATTTTGCTCTACACGGCAGTAACGGGGATAATCCTTTTATTCCAGTGGTTAGGTTATGCCCTCCGGGAAGCTTATGACCCGAACGGTCCCTGTCCACACTGTGCCGAAGTCAAGGGTTGGGTCTCTAAAGATATCAAGAGCACTATAGGGTTTATGGTAGCCTCCTTCTTGTTCTATTTAGTCAATAAATGGATTTTCAGGCTGCCCCGCAAAATAAATTGGATCATTATCAGCAGTGTCTTTCTGATAGTAGAATACAGCACCTGCTACTACTTATACCTGATTATGTCTAATAAATGAGCCTATGTTAAAAAAGCTTCCGCTGATCCTCATTCTGACCATTGCTATTGTAGCCCTGCTGATGTCTCTGTATCACCTATCCACATCCCGATAAACATCAAGGTCCTGGTATGGGGCACAATCACATGTATCTCCCTCATCCCATACGCCCTGTCAAAGGGAGGCCTCGCCTCCGGCATAAGTCTCCGGAGGAGGCCCAAAGGGTATCCACATCGTCCACGGAGAGATAGAACTCCATTTCCCCAATATCCTTTCCGGCTCTGAGGATATGGACCATGACCGTATCTTTGGCCAGGATGACATAGGTCTGATCGTCCCTTACGACGTAAAACCCCAATGCTTTCTGGAAAAAAGCCATGGTCGCCCTTACGTCGTAGGAGGGGATCATGGGACTTAGGTTAAAAGCTTTGTACATATAGGCGCTTATCTTTGTAAATTAGGGAGAATCAGATGAATAATCCATACATATCCTTGCTCCGCGCTGCCTGGAAATACGCCCGACATGAGAAAAAGCTGTTCCTCTGCATCTATATCATGTTCCTGGGCGCCAACATCGTAGCAGCTATTGGCCCCTGGTGGTATGGACAAGCGATCGACCATATCCAGAAAAATAAGGACAAGGTGCTTCACTATGCCTTCCTTTATGCAGCCGGTGTGATTGGGCTTAAATTCCTGGAATGGAGCCTTCATGGGCCGGCCAGGGTAATGGAAAGGAGCCTGGCCTTCCGGATGAGCCGGAATTTCCTCCAGGAAAGGTACCACCAGGTGATGCACCTACCCGCCAAATGGCAGCAGGAACACCATAGCGGGGCCACGATCAATAGGGTTAAGAAAGGTTATGACTCCTTGCGGGAGTTCTTCGACAGGGGGTTTTTGTTCATGCAAGCGATCTGCAAATGCCTGTTTTCTATGGCTGCGATTGTTTTTTTCTCGCCCTTATATGGCGGCATTGCCGTGGCACTTGGCGTTTTTACGGTATCCATGATCATGCGCTTTGACAAGCCCTTTGTAAAGGCTTTGGAAGAAGTCAACGAAAGGGAACATACGGTTTCTTCCACCTTATTTGATACGCTGTCCAACATCATGACGGTCATTACTTTGAGGTTGGAAAAAAGTATGGAGACGGGCCTTCTGTCCAAAGTGGCTTTGATCTACAAACCTTTCCGAAGGAGTGCTGTCATCAATGAATGGAAATGGTTTGTAACCGACATGATGATCACGCTGATGTATGCTGTAGTGGTAGTGGGTTATATCTATCAGCATTGGACACCAGGCTCTATATTCCTCATTGGGGGATTGGTCATGTTGATTGGCTATGTCAATCAGTTTACCAGCGTATTCCAGAATGTGGCCTGGCTCTATACAGACCTGATTCAATACAATACCAATGTAGATACCAGCAATTTAATCGATAAAGCTTATAAGGAGCAACACAGAGCGGATAGTCCCGGATCTTTGACGCCAAAATGGAAGGAATTAAAGTTGGATAAGCTGACTTTTTCCCATAGGAATAATTATTCAGAAGGATATGCACCCCAAAGCCTGCACCAACTATCCATCCGCATCAACAGGGGAGAAAAAATAGCGCTGATTGGTGAAAGTGGCTCTGGGAAAAGTACTCTGCTGGCCCTTCTCAGAGGGCTTTATCTTCCGGAGCCGGGCGGGACATTTACCATAGATGGTCAGGATGCCTCATTGGATATATTGAATGAATCCATAACGCTGTTCCCCCAGGAGCCAGAAATCTTTGAAAACACCATTGCCTATAATATTACACTGGGTCTTCCGTTCAGCGATGAAGAAATCCTGGAGGTTTGTAAAGTTGCCCACTTTGATACAGTGGTACACCAGCTCCCAGAGGGGCTATTGTCAGATATCCGGGAAAAGGGCGTAAACTTATCTGGTGGCCAGAAACAAAGGCTGGCACTGGCCAGAGGGGTACTGGCAGCCAAAGATAGTGCGGTCATTTTGCTGGATGAGCCTACCTCCAGCGTGGATCCAAAGACGGAGGCCTTAATCTACGAAGAGCTGTTTAAGGCATTTCAGGGAAAAGCGGTTATTTCTTCTATACACAGACTGCATTTACTTAGTCGATTCGATTACGTGTATATCCTGAACCAGGGCAGGATAGTAGATGAAGGTACCTTTTCCGATTTGCTTCACCGTAGCCAGGTGTTTCAGGAACTATGGGTACATCAGAAGTCTGCCACCGCTCATTGAGAAAAATTGCCATATATAAAATTCCCTAATGATAGCTGGTAATCAGGTATCAATTCCTGGCAAAAAATTCGCGTTTACGTATCTAGTGTCGGCAGAAAACATTTGTAAGGCGTGGAATTTCCGATATATTTGGAATACTATCGCAGAGTTTAAATATGAAGAAACCATCGTTGCGACCCTCTTACCTAATTTTGCTGTGCCTACTGCCCACCGTTTCCCGATCCCAGGATCTCTCCAGGGATAGCGCTTTGGAAGCACAGGCTATCAAGCACGCGGTTCAGTTATTCCATCAAACATTCACCCCTGAGAATGGATTATTCAATGGCAGTGAGTATGTGCCGGATACCATCGGATTGACTTCCGGGTTCCCGTATTTTGAAATGAACTCGGACCAGCCTGGCTGGGTGATCTATAACCATATGCGTTATGATAGCCTCCATCTTTGGTATGATCTGGTAAAGGATCAGGTGGCGATGCACAACCTACAAGGTGGATATGAAATGCGATTTATCAATGAGCGCCTGCAGGAGTTCCAATTGGGAAATCACCATTTTATACGCATTGTCAGGGACAGTATCAATAGGGTCCATACCGACTTTTATGAAGTGATGGTAAACGGACCTAAAGCCCGGCTGCTGAAAAGAAGCACCAAGACGCTCCAGGAGAATCCCACCATTAATAAACTGGAAAGATATATTTATGCAGATAGTTCTTATTACCTGGTGCTGGGCGATCATTTCTTGCCAGTCAATACAAAGGGTGAATTGCTGAGTGCATTAAAGAGTGAAAAATCAGCGGTTAAAGCGCAACTGCGCCATACCAAACTCAAATTCGGCAAAAATAAAGATGAGGTGTTGACGACTGTAGTGGCCTGGTATAATGGGCAATAACGTTAAAACTTCTGCGACATGCTGCGTTGCACTTCCTTTTGGATAATAATATTGATTGGTTACGTGTTACCTCAGACTTTGTTTGCCCAAACGGCAAAAGAACCGGTGGTAAACGGACAGTTTGTGAAGACGCCTGTGGATAGTTTTCTTCAGGTAATGGAAGCACAAAGCGGGTACCATTTTTATTATGATACGTCGCTGTTCAGAGGTGATTCTATTACCTTAACCGTGGACCATCAGCCCTTAGGTTCTGTGCTCAAGCAAGCCCTGGAGCCTTTGGATTTTTACTACGCCGCTGATAAAGGAAAACACATATTCATCACCAAGGGTTATGCCCTGGATACAGGACTCCCAGGCTTCTTCTATGCCTCTGATAGTGCCCGTCTGGCCAGTAAATCCGCTGCCCAAAGACGTTACCCTGGTCAAAAGGGACTGGCTACGGGTGTGACTTCGCCTGGAGGAAAAGGTAATACCGGCATTACTCAAAGTGGCAGGACCTTATCCCAGGTTGAAGAAGCGGATTCGGCAGAGGGAGAGGCAACTGTACTGCAAGAAAGTTTGCTCCAAAACCACCTCAACGAGATCGGGGATAAGTCAAAAGCCGGGGTTGGGACAAAAGCCGTCGTTGTGGGTTACGTCAGGGATGCCAAAACCGGAGAACCCATCATAGGGGCCAGTATCACGGTGGATCAGAAGGGTATAGGAAGCGCTTCTGACCAGAATGGGTATTACGCCATTTCCACTACCAAAGGGAGACATGTCCTCTATATACAGAGCATTGGCATGAAGGATACCCGCAGGCAAATTGTAGTCAACTCGGATGGCCGTTTGAACATAGACCTGCATACCAGGGTGATTGCACTGAGGAATGTCGTGATTTCGGCAGAAAAGGTGTCTAACATCAGGGGATTGGAAATGGGCGTACAACGGTTGGACATCAAGGCCATCAAGCAAGTGCCCACGGTATTTGGGGAACCGGATGTCATGAAGGTTGTGCTCACGTTGCCTGGGGTGAAATCGGTAGGGGAGTCCAGTACGGGCTTAAATGTCCGGGGTGGTTCTGCTGACCAAAACCTGATTTTATTTAATGAGTGTACGGTATACAATCCTTCCCACTTCTTCGGTCTGTTTTCGGCCTTTAATCCTGAAGTAGTAAAGGACATAGAATTGTACAAGAGCAGTATTCCTGTACAATATGGTGGTCGTTTGTCTTCTGTGTTGGATGTTACCGCCAGGGAGGGAAATAAAAAACAAATTACTGGTTCTGCGGGTATAGGCTTATTGACCAGCCGCCTCAACCTGGAAGGCCCCTTGGATAAAAACAAGACTTCCTTTATCATCGGTGGCCGGACCACCTATGCGGACTGGTTATTGAACCTTTTGCCTGCCCAATATAAAAATAGTAAGGCTTCCTTCTATGATCTCAACCTGGGCATAACCAGCGCTTTGAACCCTCACAATACGCTTTACCTGACGGGCTACCTGAGTCAGGACAAGTTTAACCTGAACAGTGACACCAACTATAGTTATGGTAACAGGAATGCGTCCCTGAAATGGAAGCATATATTCAGTAATAAGCTGAGTATGGACATTGTCGTTGGATATGACCGGTATCAGTATAGCATATGGAGTACTAAAAATCCATTAGCTGCTTCCGACCTGACCTTTAACATCAATCAATCTAATTTCAAAACGAATTTCACCTACTACCTCAATAGCCATCATACCTTTAAATTCGGCCTGAACAGCATCTATTATAAGCTGCATCCCGGTACCTATACACCGAAAGGTTCAGAATCGCTGACTGTCCCGGATACCCTTCAGGCAGAACAGGCCCTGGAAAGCGCCGTCTATTTTGGAGATAACTATAAAATCACCAATGACTTTTCCATAGAAGGAGGGGTGCGCTATTCCATGTTCAATTACCTGGGCCCTTCCACCGTCAACGAGTATGCCCCAGGATTGCCTATCTCGGCGCCGGACATGACGGGGACTCAAACGTATGGCACCAATAAGATCATTAAAACCTATACCAACCCGGAATACCGTATTTCGGCCCGTTATGCGCTTTCCGATGTACTTTCTGTAAAAGCTTCCTACAATACGGAAAGTCAGTACATCCATATGCTGTCTAATACCACAGCTATGGCGCCGACGGATATCTGGAAGCTAACGGACACCCATATCCTTCCCACCACCGGGAACCAGTATTCCATTGGTGTATACCGGAACTTCAAAGAGAACACCATAGAAACCTCAGTGGAAGTGTATTACCGCAATATCAACAATTACCTGGACTATAAGGATGGAGCGGTACTCATTATGAACCATCATATTGAAACAGACGTGATGGATGCGAAGGGAAAGGCCTATGGGGTAGAATTTATGGTGAAGAAAACAACGGGTAAGGTCAATGGATGGTTTAGCTATACCTATTCCAGGACCCTGTTAAGAATGAACGATCCCCTGGCTGGAGAGGTCGTTAACGATGGGAAATGGTATCCTGCCAGTTACGATGAGCCTCATGACGCCAACCTGATCGGTAACTATAGGGTGAATCATCGTTTCAGTGTGTCTTTGAACACCGTGTATAATACGGGGCGTCCCATTACCCTACCCATTGGAGAATACTATTATGCCGGTTCTTACAGGGCCTTGTACTCGGACAGAAACCAATACCGAATTCCAGACTATTTCCGCATGGACCTTAGTTTGAATATAGAAGGTAACCACAAGGTTCACCAATGGACCCATAACTCTTTTACCATTGGGGTCTATAACCTGACAGGCAGGCAAAATCCCTATTCTGTGTTTTATGTATCACAAAATGGAGTAGTGAATGGCTATCAATTATCCATATTTGGAAGTGTAATCCCTTATGTCAATTATAATATTCGGTTTTAGTATGAAACAGCGACAAGGATGGATGGGGAGTCGGGTGAAATGGATGGTTGCCGTAGCGGGTTGCGTTTACCTCCTCCAATTACCGGGTTGTATCAAACCCTATAATGCCAATATAACTAGCCCGACGACGGGCTACCTGGTAGTGGCAGGGAACCTGAATTCGGCACCGGCCGTTACGGTCATAAACTTGTCCCGCTCTATCCCCCTGAGCGATACCTCCACCATGCAGTATGAAAATGGAGCCACCGTAACGGTGGAAGGTTCAGACGGAACTTCTTATCCTTCCACTTTTGCTTCGGGGGGCAATTATAACTTTGGTGTGCTTCCGTTGGACAGCACCAAAAAGTACAGGTTAGACATCCATACCACGGATGGAAACCAGTATTTGAGTGAGTATGTGGCCGTTATTCCCTGTCCCCCCATTGACAGCGTCAATATCACTTATGACGGTTCAGGGGCGCACCTGCTGGTGAATACACATAACCCACTCAATAATACCCGTAACTATATGTGGAGTTATCAGGAAACCTGGGAGTATCATTCTGCTGAGTATTCCTACTTAATATTCAAACCCGATTCAGGCATTATACCGCGCTATCCTGCTGAACAGGTCTATACCTGTTGGGATTCTGATGCTTCCACGAATATCCTCATTTATTCCACCGCTAAACTCAGCGCTGATATCGTCAGGGGGTTCCAGTTGAACCTGATACCCGAAGGAGATGTAAGGTTGAGTGTAGAATACGCTATGTTGGTCAACCAATATGCCTTGAGCGATTCGGCTTTTTATTATTTCCAGATCATGCAAACCAATACAGAGAACCTGGGTTCTATCTTCGATCCGTTGCCATCAAATCCTCAAGGGAATATATATTGTGTCACAGATCCTACCCAGAGCGTTGTAGGGTATGTGAATGCTTCCGGAACCCAACAGGTTCGTATGTTTGCAGCAGCCCCACCGAGGTGGCCCTATTCGTTTAGTTGTGACGCAAAAGATTCCGTATTCAAATTTCCGCCCAGCAACATGGTTAATACCTATGGAAGTGTGGATGGCTCCGGAGCATACACACCCCTGGAAGAAATCCCTGGCCTCCCCATCGGATGGGTGTCTAATTCTACATCTTGCGTCAATTGCACTACAAAGGGAGGAACGACTACCAAACCCTTCTACATGCCTTAACGTATAAGCCATGAAACAGCAAAAAAATTGGATACATATACCGATAAAATGGGTGGGTGCCGTACCGGCGGTGGCCTGGCTCATTTTAATGGCGGGCTGTATCAAACCTTATAACCCAAACATACATAACCCTTCTACGGGTTACCTGGTGGTGGCGGGAAACCTCAATACGGCCCCGGCATCGACCGTCATCAACTTGTCCCGCACCGTTCCCATCAGCGACACGGCCACAACCGTTTATGAAAGTGGAGCCACGGTGGCGGTGGAATGTAGCGATGGGACTTCTTTTCCCTCCACTTTCACTTCAGGAGGTAACTATAACTTTGGTTTGTTACCCCTGGATAGTACCCAAAAATACAGGCTGGACATCCATACCCAGGACGGAAGCCAATATGTGAGCGAATATGTCGCCGTCATTCCCTGCCCACCCATTGACAGCGTGAATGTAACCTATGATGGAGCCGGGGCCCATATTTTGGTGAATACCCACAATACCAAAGGCAATTCCCGTAACTATTTGTGGAACTATGAAGAAACCTGGGAATATCATTCGGCTGAATATTCCTTTTTATATTTTTTACCCATTTATCCTTATTTCTTCCCCCGCACCGACTCTGAAGAGATCTACACCTGCTGGGATTCTGCTGCCTCCACCAGTTTACTGATTTACTCTACGGCCAAATTAAGTTCAGACATCGTCAAAGGGTTTCAGATAAATGACCTGCCACAGGGAGATTGGCGGTTAAGCGTGGAATACAGCATCCTGGTCAATCAATTTACCTTGAGTGATTCGGCCTTTTATTATCTGCAAATCATGCAAACCAATACGGAGAACTTGGGGTCCATCTTTGATCCCCTGCCTTCCAATCCGAAAGGTAATATCGCTTGTGTGAACGATCCCACTCAGCCGGTTATTGGCTATGTAAATGCTTCCGGCTTTTCCCAGACAAGGTTTTTCCTGGCTTCGCCTGTAGGATGGCCCTATAATTTTCAATGCCAGGACCCGGACACCACGATAAATGAGAAACCCATATATTATATTGATACTTATGGTAGCGGTAACGACACGGGCCCCTATGAACCAATAAAATTTGGTACAATCAATAATCCGGGTATAATCTCTAATTATTCTTCTTGCATTGATTGTAAGACCAGGGGAGGATTCACTACCAAACCCGCTTACATGCCTTAAAGCCATATGACCATGAACAGGATACAATATTGGATTCCCTTGGCGATAATATGGCTGACAACGGCCGCTAACATCGCTATCGCCCAATCCGCTGTGACTGATGACCCCACGTTGTCAAGCGCATGGACTGCTTACCGGAGTACCCACTTCGATGAAAAGCTATTCGTGCATACGGATAAGGAATTTTACCTGACGGGGGAGCTTTGCTGGTTCAAGTGCTATGTTGTATCTGGCTTGACGCATAAACCCCTTTCGGTAAGCAAAGTGGCCTATGTTGAACTACTGGACACGGCCAATAAGCCATTACTTCAGGCTAAAATAGCCCTGGATAGCGGTAGTGGAAGCGGAAGCTTATACCTGCCCTTTTCGCTGCCTTCAGGTACCTATATGCTAAGGGCCTATACGCGTTGGATGAAAAACAGCCCGGCGACCTACTTCTTTTCCAAATCCCTAACGGTAGTCAATACCCGGGAAGCAGCGCCAGAGGCCACACATTTGCGGGCAGATTCGGAGCCCGTTTTAACCTTATTCCCGGAAGGCGGAAACCTGGTGGCCGGACTTCCTTCCACCATTGCCTTCAGGGGCACGGATGCCTATGGACGGGCACTAGAGTTCACGGGTCACGTGCTCGACGAAAAAGGAGATACTTTGGTTAACTTTAGCCCCGGAGCGGTGGGTTCAGGGCGTTTTTCCCTAACCCCTGAAAAGGGGCATACGTACACGGCAGTCATGGATTTTACGTCTACCCGTGCACCTGCCCCAGGAGATAACCTGTATGCCAAGCTATTCAACACGGCTCCTATTCCCATCACGATCTCTTTGCCTAAAGTATATGACCAAGGATACGTCATGCACCTGGATACCAGTTCGGACAGGCGGCTTAGGATAGTGGTCAACGCCACCGCCTCTTTGAGCGGAGCCGTATACCTGTTTGCCCAAACAAGAGGATCCCTGAAACTGGCTGAGTCCCAAACGCTGTCTGGGGGACAAGCGACCTTCCTCGTAGATCCGAAGTTATTGGGGCCAGGTATTTCCCACCTGACTGTTTTTAATGCCGCCCGTCAACCGGTCTGTGAGCGTTTGTACTTTAAACCACCTGATGCCCAAACAGACTTTCAGGTAAAGGCGCTGAAAACGGACTTCAACCCCAGGGATCCGGTGGATATTGGTATTGAAACCGGCGTAAATAATGCGGATTTATCCATGGCAGTATATAGACTGGATTCCTTACAACATGAAAGTGAAGAAAACATTGTCAATTACCTCTGGCTGACTTCCGATCTCGGAGCCGACGTCTCCGATCCGGCCTGGTATTATGATCATCCCGAACATATGGATGACCTTATGCTAACCTTGGGCTGGAGAAGGTTCCGATGGGAGTCCGTACTGAGTGATAAGCAACCTTATTTTGCTTATGCGCCCGAATATCAAGGTCATATCATTAGCGCAACGGTAGTGGATACGCGCACAGGCAAACCAGCGGGCACGGAAAAAGACGCATACCTGTCTGTTCCCGGGAAATGGACGCAACTTGCCATCGCTGAAAGTGATTCGGCCGGGAGAGTGGCCTGGAACTTCACCAACATGTATGGTTCGTCTGACATCGTGGTCCAAACGGATCTGGGAAAAGACAGCCTGTTCCGCGTGGACGTAGACGATCCTTTTTCGCTGGACTATGTATCCAGGCACAGAACCCCCTTTGAGTTACCCATCCGCAACCCGCAAACCATTTCTAGCTTGAATATGTCCATGCAGATCCAGAATGCCTATGTGGCCATGGATCGTCAGGCATGGACCTGGCCGGCCATGGATAGCAGTCCCTTCTATCTGCACCCGGATATGAGCTATAAGCTGGATGATTATACCCGTTTCACCACCATTGAGGAAGTGGTGAGGGAATATATTCAACTGGTCAATGTCCAATTACGTAGGAACCATTATGAGATCTGGGCCTATGATGATCAGCACAAAACCCCCTTTCTGGATGATCCCCTGACCTTACTCGATGGGGTACCCATTTTCAACCTCGATACTTTCTTTAAATACGATCCCTTTAAAATCCGGAAAGTGGATGTACTGACCCGTCGTTATATCCTGGGGCCGGACGCTTTTGATGGAATCGTCAACTGGACCACCTACAAAGGCGACCTCAATGGATATAACCTGGATGTGCATGCGACTGCCTTGGATTATGATGGATTAGAGGCCAAACGGGAGTTCTATAGCCCTAATTATGGAGGTAAAGACTTGAAAGCTTCCCGCTTGCCGGATTACCGCAACGTACTCTATTGGGATCCCAACCTCCATGCGCGTTCAGGCAGTGCTCAAAAAGTGCGATTCTATACTTCCGATCTTCCCGGCACCTACATCGTGATCGTTCAGGGGATAGGAGATGGGGGAGAGCCTTTGTACGGGAAAGCGCTGCTGAATGTAGAGGAGCCCTAACCGCCTGCGTATGCCTTTTGATAGGCCTGGGGGACTTTGCCGGTGATCTTTTTGAAGGATTGATTAAAGGAGGTAAAGTTGTTGAAACCTGATTCAAAACAGACCTGCTTAATGCTGATATGATTGTCGATAAGCAATTTGCAGGCATGCCCCACCCGGATCTCGGTGACAAACTGGGAATAGGTCTTTCCCGTCCTGGACTTGAAATAACGGCAAAAGGAATTGGGCACCATCCTTACCAACAAAGAAACTTCTTCCAGGTAAATGGGCTGCCTGAAATGCTGCAAGGTAAACTCGTAGATGGCGTGTATCCTTTCCTTTTCCCCTTCGGATAAATCGGGCTGGAAACCCAGAGAGGACAATAGTTGCAGGTCTTTGCAAGCCGCCATGTCGGATAAGGTGCGCAGTAGTTGCATCATACGGTCAAACCCATCGGCTGCGTATATCTTCTCTATCTGGACGCCGATCCTATGCTGGTCTTTTTTCCCTGGTATGCGAACCCCTCTTTTGGTCTTTTCCAGTAGCAACCGGAGCAGCCTTAGTTCCGGCAAATCCAGAAAAGGCTCACCCCATAGGTCTGCCCTAAAATGAATGACGGTTGAAAAGGGCTGATTGCCTTGAGGCTCCGGACGGTCATACCTCCAGAAATGGGGAAGGTTAGACCCTACCAAAACAATATCCCCACTCGTAAACCGGGAAATATGATCGCCCACAAACTGAGCCCCGCCTCCTTTATGAAAATGGATCAATTCCAGCTCGGGGTGGTAATGCCATCTGTTATTGACTTGATTGGAGAAGTCCTGGCGCACGCTGAAAGAGTCGGTTATCTTTTTGGGGACTTTGAGTAATTCCGGGCGCATATGGTTGAATATTCCTCAAAATTGATCATTTTTTGAATATCAGGTTAAAAAAACTGAAGTATCTGATAAGATCAAGGGTCCATGGAATGGATAAAAAGCATTTCTTTGGAGCTCTAAAGTATTGCTATGCCTAAGTCTGTCTTGTCCACTGAAAAGGAGATTTTCGGTTTCATTCCGGCCACTAACCTGATGCAGTTTTCCCTGGTTACCATGTTGTTTTTGATCTGGGGTATTCCCAATAATCTCAATGACATATTGATTCCTCAGTTCATGAAATCCTTTGAACTCAACCGGTTCCAGGCATCATTGGTACAATTTGCCTTTTACATGGGCTATTTTCTGATTGCCCTTCCTTCCGCATTGTTCATGCGTCGGTTTTCCTATAAAGCGGGGTTGGTCACGGGGCTTTTCCTGTTCTCCTTTGGTTGTTTCCTGTTCTGGCCGGCCGCTATAGTCGGGAAATATACCTTATTCCTGGGCGCTTTATTTGTCATTGCCTGTGGATTAACCTTCCTGGAAACGGGGGCGAACCTGTTTATCGTGGTATTGGGCCGGGAACAAACATCGGAAAGGCGCTTGAATTTTTCCCAGGCATTCAACCCCATAGGGTCTATCCTGGGCGCTTATATCGGGACCAGGTTTATTTTTTCAGGTGTAGAAAATGATCCTGCCAAAATCGCCAGCATGAAGCTGGCAGGGACTTATGCAGCCTACCTGCATTCAGAAATCCTTCGCATTGTTGTGCCTTACCTGGTACTGGCTGGTTTTGCTTTAATCTGGGGTATATTGATCCTGGTCAACAAGTTTCCCAAGGTCCGTGACGAGAAGGAAGATGAAGCGGAAAACAAACCACCGGCCAAACAGGCTGTTCGGGAATTGTTTTCAGGGCGCTTTCCACATTTCACCAATGGCCTGATCTCCCAGTTCTTATATATAGCTGCTCAGGTTTGCACCTGGAGTTTTTTTATCCAATACATAAAGGACTATACCGGTGCGCCTGAAAAGTTTGCGGGAAAGCTCCTGATCGGCACTTTGGTGATGTTCCTGGCGGGGCGTTTTTCTGCAACCTGGTTTATGCGCCGGCAAACACCCCAACGGTTGATGGGAATTTATTGTCTGATCAATCTCGGGCTGGTGGTCCTGTCCATAGCTTTTCCTGGGTGGATGGGGGTATGGGCCATATTCCTGACCAGTTTCTTCATGTCCGTGATGTATCCCACTAACTTTGCCCTGGCAGTAAGAGATCTGGGACCGCTTACTAAATTCGGAGGGTCCATCATGGTCATGACCATTGGGGGTGGTGCGCTTTTCCCTCCCTTAATGGGCAAAATTGCAGAAGTGAGTCATAGCCTGGCATACGGTATGGTTATACCGTTGATTGCCTACGGATACGTCGCCTGGTATGCCTATAAAGGAGCAGGTTCATCCTTTGCCCAGGGGGGCCCTCTACCTCGTTTATCCGGGGGGCATTAATCACCTAAAACGCCTTTGAACATGAAACGCTATTGTTTGGCACTGGATCTAAAAGACGACCCTAAGCTCATCCGGGAATATGAACACCTGCATGAACCAGACAGGATCTGGCCGGAAATTAAAGACAGCATTACCAACTCCGGTATAGTAGGCATGCAGATTTACCGTACCGGAAACCGGTTAATGATGATCATGGAAACCACTGATGACTTCAGCTTTGACGTGAAGGATGCCATGGATAAGGATAACCCGGCTGTCCGCCAGTGGGAAACCCTGATGTGGAATTTCCAGCAGCCCTTACCCTGGGCTGAACCCGGTCAGAAGTGGGTCCTGATGGAATCAATTTTTTCCCTATGCCCCGAATAGACGCTCATCAGCACTTTTGGAAATATCAACCCCTTAGGGATCAATGGATCACCGAAGACATGGGTATGCTGCGCAAGGACTATTTGCCTTCAGACCTGCATCACTGGCTGGAAGAACAGGCCATCGATGGATGCATAGCCGTGCAGGCTGATCAGTCAAGGGAAGAAAACGCTTTTTTACTGGAGCTGGCGGGAAGCCATGCCTTTATCAAAGGGGTGGTTGGATGGGTGGATCTGAGGGCCCCTGATGTGGAGGACCAGCTTGCACATTATGCTGCCTTTCCTATGCTGAAGGGATTCAGGCACGTACTACAGGGAGAAGCACAAAGGGACCTGATGCTGAGGCCTGACTTCATGCGGGGTATTGAATTACTCAACCGCTATCACTTCACCTACGATATACTGATTTATGCCGACCAGTTGCCCTATGCCCTGGAGCTGGCGCGCAAGTTCCCCAATCAGGCTTTTGTGCTCGACCATATGGCCAAGCCGGATATAAAAGGGTACGCGGCCGGCACCCCTGGCTCCCTGCCCGTCTGGTCCCAGCACCTGAAGGTCCTGGGTGAGTGCCCCAACGTATGGTGTAAAGTCTCGGGTATGGTAACCGAAGCCGATTGGCAGGGATGGAAGAAGGAAGATTTCCGACCTTTCCTGGATACAGTCGTGGAGGCGTTCGGACCTAAAAGGCTCCTGTATGGATCAGACTGGCCCGTATGTTTGTTGGCAGCGTCCTATGAGGAAACCATACGGATTGCAAACGATTATTTTACTGCATTTTCTCCTGAGGAAAAATCTTCCATATTTGGAGGGAACGCAGCCGCATTTTATCATATACAATAACTTATGGATTTACAACTTTCCGAAAAGATCATCATCGTTACCGGGGGCGCAAAAGGAATAGGAGAAGGCATTTCCCGGATACTGGCCGAAGAAGGGGCCATCCCCATCATCATTGGTCGCCATGAAGAGGACAACCGTGCGCTGGTCGATGAATTAATTAAAGCAGGAAAAAAAGCCGACTATGTGACCGCTGAACTATCCGATCCTGAGGCTTGCGAGGCTGCCGTCAAAAGCGTGGTCCGCTGTTTCGGTCATATTGACGGTATCGTCAACAATGCCGGACAAAACGATGGCGTAGGGTTGGAGCATGGTAATTACGATGGGTTCATGGCTTCCCTGCATAGAAACCTGGTCCATTATTACCTCATCGTGCACCATTCCCTGCCCGCCTTAATAAAGTCGAAAGGGGCTATTGTCAACATTACGTCCAAAACGGCAGAAACGGGTCAGGGTAATACATCTGCATATGCAGCTTCCAATGGCGGGCGAAATGCCCTGACCAGGGAATGGGCCGTGGAATTGCTCAAATATGGTATACGGGTAAACGGGATTGTGGTGGCCGAATGTTGGACGCCCCAATATGAAAAATGGATCGCCACCCTTTCTGCACCTGAAGAAAAATTAAAAGAAATCACAGCCAGGATCCCCCTGGGCGGCCGGATGACCACTTCATTGGAAATCGCAAATGCAACCGCCTTCCTGCTCTCGGAAAAATCCTCCCATACGACGGGCCAATTGCTCCATGTTGATGGAGGGTATGTGCACCTGGACAGGGCCCTGGCAAATGCATAACCCGGGTGGCCGCTGACGGCGGCACCCCAAGCGTTAAAGACTATGCGCGCACTCATATGTAGTACACCAGGCAAACTGGAATACAAGGAGGTACCGGAGCCCCAACCTGAACTGGGCAGGTCTATCCTGAAAATACGAAAGGTAGGCATCTGCGGAACGGACCTCCATGCCTTCCAAGGGACCCAGCCCTTTTTCCATTATCCCCGCATTCTGGGCCATGAATTATCAGGTGATCTGGTGGGTGGTACTGGGGAAGCCTATACCATCATGCCTTATTATTCCTGCGGCCATTGCGTGGCCTGCTTGCACGGCAAGCCCAATTGTTGCAGCAGCATTCAGGTTTGTGGGGTACATATAGATGGAGGCATGGTGGAATACCTGTCCGTACCGGATTCCGCTTTGATACCCGGTGGCAGATTGTCTCATGAAGCACTGGCTTTGGTGGAGCCCCTGGCCATTGGCGCCCATGGAGTGCGCAGGGCAGGTGTACAACCTGGGGAATATGTATTGGTCATGGGCGCTGGTCCCATTGGATTAGGGACCATGGCTTTTGCTTCCATCGCAGGTGCTAAAGTCATAACCCTGGACGTCAATCAACACCGTTTGGATTTTTGCAGGGAGCGATTGGGGGTTATGCATACGATCATGTCGATCAGTGAAGTAGCGACAGCCGATGATTTGCGCCATATCACTGCCGGTCAAATGCCTACCGTCGTCATCGATTGTACGGGTAACCTGGGCGCCATTCAACATGGCTTGTCCTACCTGGCTCACGGAGGACGTTATGTGCTTATAGGCTTACAAAAAGCAGCCTTTAGTTTTTCCCATCCGGAGTTTCATAAAAGGGAGACAACCCTAATGAGTAGCCGCAACGCCACCAAAGAAGATTTTGAGCACGTAATGCACAGCATGCGGTCTGGATTGGTAGATCCCCTCACCTTTATTACGCACCGGGTGTCGTTTGATGAAGTAGGAAAGGAATTTAAAGGTTGGCTGGACCCCGCAAAAGGTGTCATCAAAGCCATGGTAGAACTATAATAACCTAAACAATGTAATTACCCAAATAATGAAACTGTCCATTGCAGAATTAGATGAAGTCCCGGATGGTGGAGTCAAAAAGCCCAATGCGGCTTCCCTGCGGCTTCCCGAAAAGGTCCTACAGTTCGGTACAGGCGTGTTGCTCAGGGGCCTTCCGGATTATTTTATAGACCAGGCCAACCAACATGGCCTGTTTAATGGCAGGGTCGTTGTCGTCAAATCTACAGCGGGCGGAGACGGAGCCGCCTTTCAACGACAGGATAACCTTTATACACTCTGTGTCCGTGGTATAGAACATGGCCACAGGGTCACCGAAAACAGAATCAGTTCTGCCATCAGCCGTGTGCTGACGGCAACAGAATCCTGGAGGGAGATCCTGGACCTGGCCAAGGCCCAAAACATCCGCATCGTCATTTCCAATACCACAGAAGTAGGTATACAACTGGTGGAAGAAAGTATTCATGATACACCACCCAGTTCTTATCCTGGTAAACTGCTGGCTTTTCTATACGCCCGGTATCAGGCCTGTAATGGAAGTATGGATGGCGGATTGGTCATCATCCCCACAGAACTGATCAGCGACAATGCAACCAAACTAAGAAGCATATGCCTGGCTTTGGCCAGGTTTAACCAGCTGGGTGATGATTTTGAGACCTGGATGGTTACTGGTAATCATTGGTGTAATTCTTTGGTGGATCGCATCGTACCTGGCAGGCCAGATGCAGCAACCCTTGATCAGATCCAAAAATACCTGGGTTACGAAGATGACCTGCTGCTGATTTGTGAGTCATATAGACTCTGGGCCATAGAAGGAAGTAAGGAATTGCTGGGGCCCATCCTTTCTTTTGCTCAAGGGGATTCAGGCGTGATCATTGCGCCCAACATCGAGGAATTTAAGGAGTTAAAGCTGCGGATGCTCAATGGTACCCATACCATTGCCTGTGGATTGGCTTTCCTGAGTGGATTTGATACGGTCAGGGATACCATGGAAAATGAGGCTTTTTCTGATTTCATCCAAACGGTGATGATGGACGAAATAGCGCATTCCATCCCTGCCAACCTTTCGGAAGGTATTGCCCATCAATTTGGGCATAAAGTCCTGGACCGGTTTCGTAATCCCTACCTGGACCATCGCTGGATCAATATCACCCTGCAATATTCCAGTAAATTAAAGCTCCGGGTCATACCTGTGTTGCTCAGGCACTATGCGCAGAAAGACAGCGTTCCTCAGGCCATGGCCATGGGATTTGCCGGGCATATTTTATTCATGCGCCCCCTTAAGGTGGAGGATGGTAAGTACTATGGAGAAAGCAGGGGCATACACTATCCTATTAATGACGACAACGCAGGGCTTTATAACGACTATTGGAAACAAGAAGATCCGGCCCTGGTGGTTAAATCCATATTGCAAGACCAAAACCTTTGGAGTGCTGATCTTACCCAGCTCAAAGGTTTTGAACATGAAGTACACGAACAATTGATTTCGCTCAGAGAAAAAGGAGGCATATCATGAAGCAACGCGTTTTGAAAGTACACCCATCAGATAATGTGGGGGTGGCACTCGTAACCCTGCAAAAAGGAGAAACGGTAGACCTGGATGGGGTGACTTATTACCTGACAGAGGAAGTTCCGGCTAAACATAAATTCTCTACCGTAGACCTGGAGCCCGGTGATCCTGTCCATATGTACGGTGTATTGGTGGGAAAAGCAACGGAGCCCATTGGCAAAGGCAGATGGATCAATACCCGTAACGTCCATCACGCAGCCGGTGATTTCCATGTAGGAGCCCGGCATACCGATTGGGTGCAGCCAGATACCACGGCTTTTCAAAACAGAACCTTCAACGGATACCACCGCACCGATGGAAGTGTGGGTACAGCCAATTACTGGGTAGTCATTCCCATGGTCTTTTGTGAGAACCGCAACCTGCAAGTTTTGCAGCAAGCCCTGGTAGAAGACCTGGGGTATGGACGCAACCGGGTTTACCAACACCAAGCCCAACAGTTGATTGACCTATACAAAGCGGGCAAGGACGTGGAGGACATTCTAGGAGCCGACCTGCAAGCAGATTACGGGACCCAGGGCCAAGCCCACCAATTGTTTCCCCATGTAGACGGGATTAAATTCCTGACCCATGACGGGGGTTGCGGAGGTACCAGGGATGATGCCCGGGCCCTTTGTGGGTTATTGGCAGGTTATATAACCCATCCCAATGTAGCCGGAGCAACAGTCTTAAGTCTGGGTTGCCAGAATGCCCAGGTGAGTCTGCTGGAGGAAGAAATTGCCAAAAGGAGTCCTCACTTTAATAAGCCGATGTTCATCCTGGAACAACAAAAGATAGGCAAGGAATCTACCTTACTCAGTGAAGCTATCCGCAAAACCTTTGCAGGGCTTATGATAGCCAACCAGGAAAGGCGCAAGCCGGCTGGTCTGGATAAACTTTGTATTGGATTGGAGTGCGGCGGTTCAGACGGATTTTCGGGTATCTCTGCCAATCCGGCCATAGGATATACTTCTGATTTACTGGTGGCCATGGGCGGTTCCGTCATTTTGAGTGAGTTTCCGGAGCTTTGCGGTGTAGAACAAAACCTCAGTGATCGCTGCCTGAGCACCGACCTGGCCGAACGCTTCGGCACCCTGATGCGTACCTACAACGCCAGGGCAAAATCGGTAGGTTCAGGATTTGACATGAATCCTTCCCCAGGCAACATCAAAGATGGATTGATTACCGATGCCATCAAAAGTGCGGGTGCAGCAAAGAAAGGAGGCAGCTCTCCGGTAGCTGATGTACTGGACTATCCGGAAAAGGTCAGCAAACCTGGTCTTAATCTGCTGTGTACCCCTGGTAATGACGTAGAATCTACCACTGCTGAGGTAGCAGCAGGCGCCAACATCATACTCTTTACAACCGGACTGGGTACGCCCACCGGGAACCCCATCGTTCCGGTAGTAAAGCTTTCCAGCAATTCCACCTTATTCAACAAAATGAGGGATATCATAGACATTGATACTGGTACCATCATCGAAGGTACCGAAACCATACGCCAGGCCGGGGAGCGCATATTGGATTATGTCATTTCCGTTGCCAGTGGGGAAACCTTAGTCAGTGCGGTACGGCATGGACAAGATGATTTCATCGTATGGAAAAGGGGGGTGTCCTTATGAGGAAATCCGTAAGCGCCTGCGGATGCCTTAATACCGCCCTTTTCTTACTATATCTGAGCTTCGCCGGCGCGGCTGCCCATGCTGCCAAGGTCGATACCGCCGAAGTCTACAGCTCCTCCATGCACAAATCCATTAAAACGGTCGTCATTACGCCTGATGGATATGACCAGGGCAACCAATTCCCTGTCGTCTACCTATTGCATGGATACAGTGACAACTATGCGGGCTGGGTAACCAAAGTCCCTGCCATTAAGGAACTGGCCGATGCTTATCACCTGATCATCGTTTGCCCGGATGGACGCTTTGATTCCTGGTATTTCGATTCTCCCATAGACAGCAATTCCAGGTATGAGACTTTTGTGGCTAAAGAATTGGTAGCTTATACCGACGGACACTATAAAACCATAGCCAACCGTACAGGCAGAGCCATCACCGGACTAAGTATGGGTGGACACGGAGCGCTCTATTTATCCTTCCGGCATCAGGAAACCTATGGAGCAGCTGGTAGCATGAGTGGAGGAGTAGATCTCAGGCCGTTTCCCAATAATTGGGAACTGGACCAACAACTGGGTTCCTATGCAGCACATCCCGAGAATTGGGAAAGCCATTCCGTCATCAACCTGACTTACCTGCTTACACCCCAATCGCTGGCACTGATCATTGATTGCGGCACGGATGACTTCTTTTATAAGGTCAATGTTAACCTGCACAACCTGCTCCTGGAAAGGAATATACCTCACGACTTTATAACCCGGCCCGGGGGACATTCCTGGGAATATTGGAGCAATAGTGTGCAGTACCAGATGTTGTTTTTCCACCGATATTTTTCAAAGCTGTAAATCGACGTGGATTACAACTGCTTTTCCCCTACATTTACCCTCCTAACGATATGCTATGGACCGTAGAACCTTTCTCAAAGACACTTCCTTGGCCTCCGCAGGCGTAACCTTACTTAATTTTCCCGTATTTGGTAAAAATGCCCCCTCCAATAAAGTAATCGTTGGGGTGATGGGTGTACATAGTCGGGGATCGTATTTAGCTAAATGTTTTTCCCAACTACCCAATGTGGAGGTAGCCTATATCTGTGACGTGGAAGAAAAGGCCATAGCCATTGGTTTTGAGGCCCTCAAAGAAGCGTCCCGTAAACCCCAATTGGTCAGGGACGTAAGGGAGCTGGTCAAAAGATCAGACCTAGACGCCCTGATCATTGCCGCCCCGGATCATTGGCATGCACCGGCGGCTATGCTGGGAACCGCAGCAGGCAAACATATCTATGTGGAGAAACCTTGTTGTCACAATCCCCAGGAAGGGGAATGGTTGGTCGAGGCCGCTGCCAAAACCGGGAAACTGGTACAAATGGGCAGTCAGCGCCGTTCTTTTCCTACCCTTATAGAGGCCGTTTCCTTAGTGAGGGGTGGCATCATCGGTAAAACTTATTTTGCCAAAGCCTGGTATACCAATAACAGAACCTCCATCGGAAAGGGAAATCAAGTTCCTGTTCCTTCCACACTTGATTTCGAGCTTTGGCAAGGGCCTGCTCCCCGTAAACCTTACCAGGATAACCTGGTTCATTACAACTGGCACTGGTTCTGGCATTGGGGCACTGGAGAAGCCTGCAACAACGGCACCCATGAGGTGGATTGTTGCCGTTGGTTTCTGGGTGTAGACTATCCAACCAAAGTCACCAGCTCAGGAGGCCGTTATGCTTTCAGTGACGATTGGCAGACCCCGGATACCCAGGTAGCCACCTTTGAATTTGGAGACACGAAGGCCATTACCTGGGAAGGCCGGAGCTGTAATAACTATCCCGTAGAAGGGACGGGGAGGGGATTCATCATTTATGGAGACCAGGGTACCCTGGTCAACCTGGGTGGAGGTGATTATAAAATCTTCGATCTCAAAAATAAGCTGGTCAAAGAAGTAAAGTCTGAAGTAGCCCCCGATCCCAACAATCCGGTTAGTGCTAACGGGAACCTGGACATGTACCATTTTCAAAACTTCGTAGGCGCCATAAGAGGAGAAAACCAATTGACCCAACCGGTTTCTGAAGGGTACAAAAGTGTACTGCTTTGCCAATTGGCCAATATTGCCCAACGAAACACAGGGGTATTGCATACCGATCCCACAAATGGGCATATTTTAAACGACCCTGGCTCCGCTCAACTTTGGGGAAGAACCTATGAAAAAGGATGGGAACCCGTAAAGTCTTAATCAAAAAGCTAAAGCGTTAACCATTCATTATCGTTAAGTTATCAGGGAAAATCGGAATTTTGAGGTGCAATCATTACCGCTGAAGCCATCCTTTCAGTGGGTGAGAAAAAATCCGTTATAACCAATCCATACCCGTGAAGAAACAAATCTCCCCTGCATCCTTGCGCGTTTTTGCGTCGATTGGCTTTTTGTGTCTACTTCATCCCTCCATTGTTTCTGCTCAAAACCCCGGTAATGTCACCGGTTCTATTTTATGGTTATATGGAAGCCAGGCCAACGCTAATGGGAATGGAATTACCACCAATAACTGGAACGATGCCTCTGCTTCCGGTAACGATATATATGGTAATAATGGCACTTCACCCATTTATTATGACAATGCAACAAACGACATCAACTATAACCCTGTCGTGTATTTTAACGGGGCTGACTACATGAATTTATTAAACAATACGGGCTTATCCAGCGGCAACGCTGCCAGGACTGTTTTTGTAGTCGCTAAGCCCAGTAGTGTTACAGGGAATCAATACATTTATTCCTATGGTTCCAACCCAACAGGACAAGGATATTCGGTAGGCACCAGTGCAAGCTCAGGTTGGGTTTCCGGGTATAATGATAATGTCACCTCCGCTACCGGCTTTTGGTCTACCGCTGTTCCCACCATGATGACCAATACCTATGCAGGCGGAAATAACAGTGCGCTGGCCCTGTTTCAAAATGGCACCCTGGCTTCCGGGTCCACCAATTTTACCCTTAATACCAATGCCGTCTATTACCAATATTTCGACTTCTTTGGATACTATTTTTACTATGATTACGGCGCTGTAGGCGCTGAGGCCTGGAATAATGGGGCGGGCGGGTTCAATGGAAATATAGCGGAGATTATACAGTTCCCGACTGCTTTAAGTGCAGCCAATCAGCTCAAGGTAACTTCTTATCTGGCCGTAAAGTACGGGATGACCCTGGATCAAACCACCGCTACCAACTATGTGAACTCTGCCGGAACCGTTACCTGGAATGTGGCCTCGCTCCCCAAATACAACAATAATATTGCCGCCATAGGAGAAGATAAAAACACAAGCCTAGACCAAACGGTTTCCCGTAGTGTCAATCCTGGTTTTCAGATTACGGTCTCCCTGGGGACGGCCATTACGACCCCCGTGTCTGCTAACACGACGGCCATCCCCAACGACAAGAGCTTTTTTATGTGGGGAGACAACAATGCCGCTACGGCATTTTCCCGTACCGTTAGTTTTGGTGTTAATTCCTATTATGCCATGGTCAGGAACTGGCAAATCCAGAAACCCAACTGGGGTGACCAGAAAGTGACCATTACTCAGGATGACGGTAGTACCGCTACCTATTTCCTGGTGGCCACCGACTCTGCTTTTACCAACATCGTTTCGGCTACTGCGATGAGTGCCGGCACCATTACCCTTAATACCAGCGCCATTCCGAATGGGGGTTACATCACCTTTGCCCAGATCATACCCCTGCCGGTGACCCTGGCATCCTTTAACGGAATGACCACCAAAGATGGTAATCAACTGACCTGGGTAACCGATGGAGAGGTCAATGACCATTACTTTGCCGTCCAGCGCAGCATAGACGGGCAAAACTTTGAAGATATAGGCCAGGTGCCCGGTATGGGAACAACGGAACTCAGCCAGACCTATAACTACACTGACCCCAACCCGGTGATGGGAAAAGTCAACTATTACCGCCTCCACCAGGTGGATTACAATGGATGGGCCACCAATTCCTGGATCATATCCCTAAGCATGGGGGACGTGGCACCCGCTTACCTGATCTATCCTAACCCGGTACCTACTACGTTAAATCTGGTCATTCCTACAGGCTTAGACCAGTTAACCACAGAAATATATGCTACAGATGGGAAACGAATGTATCGTCAGGTGATAATACATCCTGGTTCGGCTGAAACCATCAACGTAAGCAGATTGGTTTCGGGCATGTACTTTTTGCGCCTGGTGGGTGGAGATGGCATTCAAAAAACGCTTTCTTTCCTCAAACAATAAAGTGTATTTTTGGCGCTATCCATTACCTAACGTAACCTCTTATTATGTTGTCGCTGCGCACCTGGTTCGTTTTATTACTGCTGTTGTCCGGCCCTGTTGCAGGGATTTGTCAATCCGATAACCTAACCCTGAACACCAAGGATTACACCCTCATGAATCAGCTCGACATCAAGTTGCAGCACGATTCCACCTTTAGTTTTTCTACCGTTAAACCCCTCAATCGCCAGTCTATGACGGAGCGGGTGGAATATATAGACTCCCTGGATAAAGCGGGGACCCTTCCTTTTCAATTATCCAAGGTAGACCGTTATAATATCCGCATGTTCCTTATGGATAATTATGAATGGACCAACCACCATCAGGATTCATTCCGGGTCAAGCATCCCATTTTACATGCTTTTTACGAAACCACTGCTCACCTTTATGCAGTAGACGTCAAAGATTTCAACCTGAGGGTAGATCCTGTGCTCAACCTACAGTACGGGCATAGTAACGACGGGGTAGGGAATACCTATCAAAATACGAGGGGATTACTTTTCAGGGGTAGCGTTGCCAATAAAATAGGCTTCTATACTTATATTTCTGATAACCAGGAAGTGGATCCTTTATACGTACAGCAGTACGTTACTGCCCACAATGCTGTACCAGGGGCAGCCTTCTATAAAGACATCAGCAGGAACGGTTATGACTACTTTGATTTCAGAGGAGGCATCAGTTTTACTTTAGCCAAGTACGTTCACGTACAATATGCCTACGACCGCTTATTCATAGGCAATGGTTTTCGCAGCCTGGACCTGAGCGATTTTTCGGCCCCTTACCTTTTCCTTCGATTGAACCTGCGCATCTGGAAACTGGACTATGAAATGATCCTTGCCCAGACCATGCAATCAGTGCCCCAGGTAGGAAGGGATCCCAAACCACAGAATTACTTGTCGATGCACCACCTAAGCGCCCAGATATTCAAATGGTTTAACCTGGGTCTCTATGAAAACGTCATGGAAAACGGGAACTATGGATTCCAGTTGTCCTATACCAATCCTATCATTTTCTACAGAGGCATTGAAGGGAACCTTGGTGCGGCGGGTAAATGTAATATTGCCATCGATGCCAAATCCAATATAGGCCGTCATGTGCAGTTGTACGGCAACATCCTGTTCGATGAGTTCAGGGCCAATGACCTTTCCAACTACGGCGGTGGAAACTGGGCCAACAAACAAGCCCTGCAAGGTGGTGTGAAATACATCAATGCTTTTGGCGTACATAACCTGGATCTCCAGGGAGAAATGAACCTGATCCGTCCTTTTGTATACACCAACTTTGATTCTACCACCAACTATACTGCTTACAATCAGCCCCTGGCTCACCCCCTGGGTGCAAATATCAGGGAATTTGACCTGTTGGTAAACTATCAACCCATTCCCAGGTTATACCTGGCCGGCAAGGCCATTCAATACCTCCAGGGGCTGGACTCCGGAGGCGTCAACTATGGGAACAACCTCTTTGACACCTATAATACACGTCCTTTCGACAATGGATGGCATATAGGTACCGGTTTGCAGGTGCATAGCCTTACCCTTAGCCTGAATGCCGCATATGAAATCCTAAATAATACCTTCCTGGAGTTTACCGTCAATCACCGTACTTATAACGTGGAGACCATGCCTAAATCCAGCACGCTCTGGTATCAGTTCGGATTCAGAATGAATATAGCTAGACGAGTATTTGATTTTTAAAATAAACCCATGAGAACGTTTTTGCTGGGTTGTTTAACCCTCTTGCTTACCCAGAGTGTAACCTTCGCTCAACTGCAAACCCCCGATGCGGAAGGCGCCGTCCAGGCGGCTACCCTTAAAAAACTGAGTAAAAAAGCGAAATACGGGGCTTTCGCTATTGAGAAAGTCATCCACTTTTCCACGGCCAAAGGCATTCAGGGAACGCCGGTAGTGACGGCTTCGGAAGAGGGAAAGGTGGAAATGGCTTCTATTCAGCCCAAAGCCCTGATGACGTATATGCTGCCCTACAACCAGTTCATGAAGGTCAGCAAATATGATTTTCAGATCTTTTATGGCAATGGGTTCAGGTCCCAGCGCTATAGCCCTTATAAGGTTTCCCTGACTGGAGACGATGTATATTTCGACGATAGTTATGGGGAGTTATACGGATTCAAAGCCGATGGAGAAGGGCAGCGCTGCCGTTTCGTTTACGATTACCAGTATTCCGATGCCAAATACCTGACCCGGGTATACTTTAACGAGAGCTACCCGGTAAAGAAAAACAGCATCAGCTTTGTTGTGCCATCCTGGCTTACCCTGGATATACAGGAAGAAAACTTCCAGGGCTATAAAATCAAAAAAGACGTCAAAAAGGAAAAAACACAGACTACCTATACCTATACGGCAGAAGACTTACCCGGTGTAACACAAGAAGCGTCTTCCCTGGCCTGGCCTTATTTCCTGCCTCACCTGGTCCTTACCGTCAGGAGTTATACCGTCAACCAAAAATCCTATAACGGATTTAAAACCCTGGCCGACCTCTATGCCTGGATGGATTACCTCTATAAAAAATGTAATAATACGCCCAACAGCCTACAGACCCAAGTCAAGCAATTGACGGCCGCTAAGGCCACCGATGAAGAAAAGATCAAAGCCATCTACTACTGGGTGCAGGATAATATCCGTTATATCGCCTTTGAAAACGGATATGCGGGTTTTGTGCCTATGACTGTGCAGGATGTGTATAAGAATAAATATGGAGACTGTAAGGGAATGGCCAACCTGATGACTGAAATGCTGAAACTGGCGGGTTATGATGCCCATTTCGCCTGGATTGGCACTAAAGACATTCCTTACGACTTTGCCACCATTCAATCCATGTGCGTGGCCAACCACGCCATTTGCGTGTTGTACTTAAAGGGCCAGACCTATTTCCTGGACGGAACGGAAAAGTATGCTCCCATGGGCGTCAACGCCTATAGGATTCAAGGGAAAAGCGTCCTGGTAGAATACGGAGACAGTTACAAACTTGAAACCGTCCCTGCCGCCAAAGTGGAGGATAACCTGGTGCTTACCCACGCCAACCTGAAACTCCAGGGAGACTCCATCACGGGTCACGTGATGCTGACATTTAGCGGGGAATCGAAAAATTTCTTCCACTACATATACCATAACATCCCTACGGATAAACGCAAAGACTTCATAGACCGTATGGTGGCCCTGAACAATGCCAATACCGAGGTTTATGGGGTAACGACGTCCGATTTTAAGGATAGGGACATACCCATCGTTATTCAGGGGGATATCAGTATCTCCAACCAGGTTACCCAGGTAGACAGCACTTGTTATACGGGTATAGACTTCTTTCCCAGCTCCATTACCCAGTTTATTCCTGGGGAAGAAAGACAGACACCCATAGACATCGGCAACCTGATGCTGTCAAAGGACAGTATTGCACTGGAGTTGCCTGTGGGCGCCAAAACCAGATGGCTTCCCAAACCCTTTGATGCCTCTTTCCAGAGCGATTCCATTCATGCCACCTACCATTTGGTAGGTCATACCATCCTGCTGACCAAAGAAACCCAGTTTGGTTCCCCGGTCATCAAACCAACGGACTTCTCCAATTGGAAAGACTTCCTGGACAAAGTTAAAACCTTTAACCGCAACAACATTTCCGTCCACCTCTAAAGCTACTATCCATGGCCTTCTCTACTATATATAAAGCCCTTCCGGCCTGTACCCTGGCCGCAGTGCTGCTGATAGCACCCGCCGTCCATGCCCAGGATAGGATTACCGATAAAGAACTGGAGCTGAACAAAAAGAATTTAAGTAAGGACTCCTTACTACTAGAATCTGACGCTGATTTTCATACATCCAATACGACCACCAAATGGAATGAGGAAAGTGCCGTCATCCTATGCTCCAAAACGAGCTTCAGTTTCGACAAAAAGGGGTTGAGCGTAGGCAAAAGGATTGGCCGCAACATATGGGGAGTCATCTTTGCCCCAGTAACTTTTGGGGCATCCATCTATATGGCCAATATGAACGATCCCACCCATATACTGGTGGAGGAAACCGAACGCAGGAAGATCCTGCTCAAGGACAAATACGGCCTGGAAAAATATTCCCTGCTCTATTTCAGGCAAACCACGGATGGAGATGCTTTTGCGGCCCGGGTCATCAAAAAGGATGGTACGGAAATACCGGTTGATCTGGAAGATGCCGTACGTATAGAAGACGTAAGGAATGTGCCCTCGACTTTCAAGAGTTATACGGAACCTGCTATTTCTTCTACCTACAGGCCTACCTACTTTAAAATTGCGGTGCCCGATCTCGAAGAAGGCGATATCATAGAATATGAGTACCGGCACTATAATCCCCAGAACTTCCTCAATAACCCCCAATACGAGGAATTTGAACCGGTATACTACCTCTGCAACCGCTCATTGCCTGTTTCCCGGCAGATTATTGAGGTAACCACGGAAGATGACAATTATTTTGTCACCTACAAATCCCTCAAAGGAGCGCCCAGCTTTTCTGAAACGACCACCTCCAAAGGCAACAAAGTCTATCGTTGGGTAGACGATGACCGGGACAAATTGCAGAATGCCCGTTATGTAGATGAATACCGCGAATATCCTTCCGTGAAGTTTCAGGTCGTGTACGCCCGAAACCGCAGCCATGACCTGGTCTGGTTTAAGTCCCCGGAGGATATGAAAAATGACATCACGGTAGCTGACCTGACCGACAAAGCCAAGGCTTTCTGGTTTGCCACAGGGAAGGTGCAAAACACAGGAGACTATGCCGCAGGTTTGTCCATGAGCATTCCGGAGGTCATTGAGGTGATCTACAAAGCCATGAAGAAGCGGGGAACGGTGGACCAACCAGATGATCAATTTGTACAAAAGGCCTATTACAGTGTACGCGCGCATATGCTTTACAATACCTGGAGCGATTACGCCTTTGCCAAAGTTTTCTCCGGCCTGCTTGCCCGCAAAAAAATTGACCACGACATCGTGGTAAGCACTTATAATTCCATGTGCGACCTGGATAAGGTCGCTTTCACCCAGGATCTGGCCTGGGTAGTGAAGTACAAAAACAAATACTATATCAATCCTAAAGAACATGGCAATCCAGAGGACCTGCAAACCTACCTGATTGGAAATACAGCCCTTAGTTTCAATTACAGGCAAATGAAAGGCGAGCCCTCCAGATCCCAGTCGGAGGTATTGCCGCTGACCGATACGGCCGACAACATGCTTTATACAAAAGTTAATGTCCTGCTGGATCCAAATGGGGTGGACCGGCTTACAGTAGACAAAACCGTTCAGGCCAAAGGGTTGGTAAAGGATGAGCTATCGGAAGACATATTGGCCCTTACGCCTTTTATGGAAACGGACTTCCGCAACTATGACGGAGCGGGTATGTTTGAGAGCCTAAATGAGAACGTCGCCGACAAGGCCATGGGTGACTTTGCACAAGCAAAAAAAGAATGGAAGGAAGATAAGCCCAAAATGATGAAAGAAGAGGCTGAAGACGAGTACAATGCCACCGTAGAGAAATACAACGACTTCAAGATCGTGGATGACGGCAGGAGCTATAAACACCGCATACTCAAATACACGGAATCTTTCCAGTTAAACGGGCTTACGGCTACCGCAGGGGATGATATCCTGATTGCGCTGCCCTCCCTGATCGGAAACCAGCCCAAGATCAAAAAAGACGAACGGGTACGCACCTTGCCTATTAATGTTGGCTATCCCAGGACCCTGTTGTATACGATAACGTTTACCATACCGGAGGGATATACGGTCAAGGGTTTGACGAACATAACCCATACAGTCAATAATGATTGCGGGAGCTTTACGACGATGGCTAAGGTGGATGGTAATATTTTGGAAATAGACGTGAGGAAACTTTATAAATTGCGCAACATGTCAGCCAACCAATGGCCTGAGCTTTGTGCGATTTTGGATGCAGGGTATGCTTTTTCTCAGGCTAAAATCGTGCTGCAAAAAAATCCATGAGCCGTCAAATCATTGCCCTTGGGTGAGTTGCCTGCGCTGGTTTTATTAAAGGGAGCTTTTGTCCGCACTATGATGGGGAGCCAAACAGAAGGCCTTCCATGCATGCATTGATTCACGAGGGAGTCCTTTTGCCTGGATTGGCAGCAGACAACAGTGCAGCCGTGCACCTGGTTGATGAAGAAGTATTTGCTAGTGTAAGTTCTGTTCCAGGCGCCAAGACATATAAAGTATCAGTGGGATCCGAAGAGGCATTGCCTACGACCTATTTGGGTGGGTCATAACTTCAGGCGTTCGCCCATTACAATTTTACCATACTCCAGCTACCTGATTGGAGGCTTCCATCTCCTCCCTCAATGATCCAGGTACCCGTAAAGCTGGCTTCTTCCGGTTCGAAAAAACCGGTATAATGGATGACTCCAGCTCCTACTTCGGGTTTTTTAATGAAGCTGATCAGGTCTTTATCCACGAATCCCCAAACACCGGCAGCATCCTTACCACCTTCGTCCATACAGCATCCTTCCAGTTGTCTGCCCTTTGCTTTAAGGGTCAGGCTGAAGCTTTTCCTGGTGCCGATCAGCGGCCTGGAATAGCCCATCCCAAACTCGAAATACCCTTCCCATTCGCCGGAAAGTATGGAGTCCTTTAATTCGGCGCCCTGTGGTTTCCGGAAAGTGGGTGTCTTTAAATAGGCCAGTAACCTGAAAGGAATGGAATAGGATAGGGTATCCTCTTCCATGTTTTTGGGAAACAGTTCAAATGTATTGCGGTGAAACCAATAGATATTATTTGATAGCGGTTGATGGGAATCGTTGTAAGCCAGATTGGTCAACTCAGCCAGTTTGCTAAAGGCTTTGTTGAAGCTGACTGTATCGCGCATGGGAAAAATATACACCTGTGATTTAGTAGGATAGGCCACCATGGCGCCTATTGAACCAATCCATTCCGCGCAATTGTTGGCAAAATCGATTCCAAAGGCCGCTCCATAATCCTGATGATGCAGGGAAATAATCGTAAATCCATCTCCCACTTCCTGGGTGATCTCTATTTTCTCCCATTGATCACTCAGGTTGGCCTGAGCTGTCCAGAACAATTCATCCTCATCAATGTCCCAGTCCTTCAACTCTTTCTTTTGCAACACATGAAAGCGCTCCGGAAGATCTATCGATAGCGCCGTGTACAATTCCGGAATGGGGCTTTTGATCACATAACTTTCCATCTTCAATGGAAACGGCGTATACATCTGCCGGTTATGCACCCGGATGGTGAGATAGGATTTAGCCTCGTCAAAGGAAGCCAGCAGGGGCGCCAACCGAAACCTATCCAAGGTCAATTGATCAATGTATTCTCCAATAGCCTTTGGCCATTGATTGGTAGGGTATCCAAGGGTATGCCTGACCAATTGATGGAATTGAAGGTTCACTTCTCCAGGCCCCTCTTTGGGTACAAACGTGAGTTGCCCTTTATCCATACGGAAAGAACGCCTGAGCGCAATATTGGTAGAGAGATATTTAAGGGAGTGGGACAAAATAACCTCATACTCCTCGGGATTGAGAAGATGAGAGAGCTCCGTCGGGACCTCATTACCTGCTTTCTTTGGCGTAGCAGGGTAAAGTCGACGAATGATTGCAGACAGCCTTTGAAGAACATTCATATGGACCGAACAAGCAAAAGTTTATCCTTTTAACTTTGACGAGATGAAGCTAGCAATAATCGGTGATTTTCAAAAAGAAAATCCTACCCATAAGGGCACAAATTTAGCATTGGCTCAAAGTCTGGATAGTTTGAATGCCGGAATGGAGGTAGATTGGATCCGGACTGACCGGTCTGGCCCGACTTCTTTTGTTGACCAGCTCAGCCAATACCAGGGCCTGCTGATCGCTCCCGGAACCCCCTACGCCGCTATGGATAACGTCCTGGAAGCCATTCGCTGGGGAAGGGAAAACGAGGTACCCGTTTTGGGAACTTGCGGTGGATTCCAGCATATGGTCCTGGAATTTGCCCGTAATGTCCTCCATATTTCGGATGCAGCCCACGCGGAAACGGATCCCTACGCCTCCAATTTGATTGTCACACCCCTAAGTTGTTCTCTGGTAGGTCAGACCCTGGAAGTATTTACGCGCTTGATCCCTGGTCAAACATCTTTGCTGGAAAAATATTATTGCAATTTTGGCCTTAACCCTGCCTATGTCTCTGCCCTGGAGGACCACGGATTTAAGGTGGTAGGCGCCGATGCGGATGGCGCAGTCCGTATTATGCAACTTCAGTCACATACTTTTTTCCTGGGTACGCTGTTTGTTCCCCAAATGAGCTCTACGCCCGAACAGCCTCATCCCATCGTAACGGCCTTCCTCCGGGCGGTGATGGGGATGGTGTAAAAGACCACACAAACACCCTTTGAGATAAAATATTTAGTACTCTTTCACTAGTGTTTCCAAAGGAATGTGCAATTCCTGATATAATTTCCTAATCATTCCCAAATTCAACTTTCTGGTCCTATTAAAAATGCCCGATACCCGACTTTTAAATCCGAGAATTTCGGCAAGGTCCAGCCTTTTTGATAATTGATTTCTACAATAAGTCGATAATCATTCTCATTTATTTTAAAAATTGCCCGGCTATTCTTAATGGTCCTGGCAGTATTGAAATCTCGTGTAACATCCCCAGGTTTATGCCAAGACTTAGACAACACGTCGTGATACCACTTTTCCAACGTTTCCTTGCAGTCTGAATGCTTTTTGTAAAAAGCAACCAAATTGGTTACTTTTGCTTTATAGCCGGGATAAGAAATATTTAGCCCTGCAAAACCGAAAGCCAGACATTCGCAATAGGCACCCCATTTCCACTACAAGGATCCCAACCCGGTCCAGCAGCCCATTGATTGTTTCCATTACCCAGGGTATCATTGTTTCCCTGGGTAATATCCCTGAAAATACTGGGGTTAGCATAGAGGGTGGGGTTAAGGAAACCAGCGTTTTTACCCAACTGTTCATTGAGCCTGGCTACCAGACCCGCCATTAAGGGCGCTACAGCACTGGTGCCCCCTATAGGTTGCAATTGCCCACCCAACAAAATAGTATAACCAGTGCTGGGATCTGCATTACCAGCCACGTCAGGAACACCCCGACCCACCTTACCCGTATTGGGAGAAGCCGGCACCGAAGAGCCGCTCTGATAGGAGGGCAGCGGGAATATGTCGCTTACGCCTCCGCCTGTAGCGCCTTCACTATCGTTCCACACAATTTCTGAACTGATGGAATCGGTTTGGGTATTGGCAGAAAGGGTAGTGCCCCCGCATCCCAGCGCATAAGGGCTGCTCGAAGGATAATCTACGTGAAGCTTACCATCGTTTTCTCCATCCGTAGAACCGGAATCTCCGGCAGCCACGCAAATGGTTATACCCATTGTAGCCGCCGCCTGCAATTCCTGGTCAAAAGAGGTATAATAAGATCCATAGGTCGGATCTTCCGGAGAGCCCCAACTAATAGATATAACAGAAGGATTGTTGGTACTATCGTGTACCGCCGCGCTAACCGCATCCTGAAAAGCCTGGGAAGTGTTTCCGGCAAAGTAAACAGCAATAGCCGCATCAGGAGCCACCGTACCGGCTACTTCTATGTCCAGCGTTACTTCCCCATCGCTATCACTGACTGTAGTTCCCGGATTATTGGCGCCTCCATCTACCGAAACAGCGGTAAGTTTGGGCGCCGTAAATCCCTGGGACGTATAATACGAATTGATTTCCGCCTGATTATAACCCCCATCCAATTCAATGATTCCTATGGTTTGATTCTTACCCGTAGCACCTGTGGGAAAGCCATACAATTGGGCTACCTGTGTAGGATAGTAGTTATAAGACGAAGCATTCAGCGTGGAAGGAGTGGTCGCTGGTTTAAGCAATTTTCGGATTTTAGGGGTGGCAATCGGCCGGTTATCCAATCCGAATACGCCCTGAACGATATCTTTCAATTCAGTAGGAATCAGGATGTCTCCACTCCTTCCCCTGAATACTTTCCCTTTGGCGTCCTGATAATTGCGCAGCATGACCTTGAAGGCTGATTCCATCTGCTCCACCGTACCCTTTAACGCAACAGCTCTCTTATGGGGTTCTTCCCGGACGATGGTCAATCCTGCATGTTTGGCAAAGGCTTCAATGACGTTCAGGTCAGATTGGGAAGTGCCATATTGCTGGGCAAACTCTTCCCTGGTCAAAGGCTTAAAGTCCTTGTGCACTTGGGGATCCAGTAAATCAGGTAAAGGTTTGGAGGGTCTTAACTTCATAGTCACCGTCATCATGTCTGATTTCTGAAGGCCCGTAACGGGTTTAGCGTCAGGTAAAGGTTTATGACTTCCTTTAAGAACGAAGTGTTGGGAGAAAGGGGTTGTCATGGTTGCTGGTAATTTGAACCGATAAGGTACGACCAAAAAATCAGAATCCCCAACCCTTCATGGCAATTAAATCCTTAAGGCTGTCTTCCAAAGGCCTCCTACCTTGATAGGATTCCTGTTCAATTATAAATTGGGTCGTCTTGCCGCCTGCTTTGGATTTCTGTACGATCTTTTGGGTGCCCAGTATGCCGGTACCCAATACCGTCGTTTCATAAGCATCCCCCATTTCCCCTTTGCCATCGGGGGCAGTGATCACATCTTTAACGTGCATGAGTTCAAAACGATCCGGGTACTGGGCCAGGACATCCAGGGGACGGGCTCCGCCCAGGTACATATTGCCTATATCCAACTGTTGCACTACCAGTCCAGGATCCGTTTGCTGGAGGATGATATCGAACAGGCGTTTTCCGCCGACCTGTTCCTTAAACTCGAAGTCATGGTTATGGTATCCAAACTTCATACCATGGGATTTACAAAGTTCCCCGCATTTATTGAAGACATCCAAAAAACGCTTCAATGAATCGGAATCCCTCCTCATAGCCTCATCCAGCCCTGGACTGATCACGTATTGCTGACCAACTGTTGCGGCATCTTCAATGGTGTATTTCCATTCATCCGTGAAATCATTCTTTGCGGTGTCCCAGTATTTGGCATGCAGCACCGTATGTCCGCTGGGCATATCTATGCCCAGGTCATTGAGCAATTTCTTGAAAGTGACCGCATCATAACGGCCATAAAACGTGCGGTTTCCATAACCGGCATGCTCTACGTGCTGGTATCCCATAGCAGCCAATTGATGCAATGTTTCCTGGGGATTGGACTTCATGTCGTCCCTGACGGTATACAACTGGATCCCCAAAACCAGGAGGGTGTCGGGCGCCAAACCCAGGCCCCCGGCCAATGTCATCTTTGGCATCAGGGAGGCCGCAGCCAGGGCCAGACCTGCTTCTTTGAGGAAATGTCTGCGGGTTGGGTTGCTTTTCATATAGCGGTAGATTTGCGTGTTCGTTAGAATGAGCCGTGACGAATGTAATAATTTTATATACATTTACAATTCGCCTGTAGAATAAAACAAGATGGAGACCAGAACAGACCCCTTCTATACCAAATTAAGCCAAAGCCTGATTGCCATTGTCCTTATCTTGATACTGCTCAGGGAGGCTCAAAGTATTTTCATACCCTTGTCTTTTGCATGCCTGTTGGCCATGTTATTAATAACACCTTGCGATTACCTGGAAAAAAAGGGGATTCCCAGGGGTATTGCCGCCCTGATTTCCCTTTTATGTTCTTTGGTCATCATCGTATTGGTATTGTACTTTGTCTCTTCCCAAATCATTAGTTTTCAAAAGAACCTACCTGCACTATTCAAGCAACTAACGGACGAACTGGACCATATTCAGATTTGGATCAAGCATCGCTTCCATATGACTTCCACGGGCATGCGCCAGCTCGTCAATTCGGCTAAAGATCAAACCTTGTCCTCCACCGGAAGCATAGTCGGAAGTACCGTTTCCTCCTTATCCAATACCGTATTATATGCCGTATTGATTCCCATTTATGCCTTTTTGCTACTCTTGTACAGGGGATTGGTTGTCCGCTTTCTGGTGCTGAGTTTCCTGGCCCAACACAAGGATAAGGTTCATGAAATCCTTAATAAAATGCGTCATGTCATCAAGGGCTATATCGTCGGCCTACTGATAGAAATGACCATTGTAGCCGTGCTGAATTGCGCCACCTTTTTCATTATAGGCATTCAATATGCTTTATTATTAGGCGTCATCGCTGCCTTGCTCAACCTCATCCCTTACCTGGGCATAGCCACAGCCCTGGTCATCAGCGCCTTGATAAGTTTTACCACCAATTCTCCCTCTCAGGTACTGGCCCTGGTCATTGCCCTGATCGCTGTGCACCTCATTGATTCTAATATCCTCCTACCCAGGGTAGTAGGCTCTAAAGTCAGGATCAATGCGCTGGCCACCATTCTGGGGGTAGTTGTGGGATCTATGATCTGGGGCATACCAGGTATGTTTCTGGCCGTCCCCATCGTCGCCATCCTCAAGGTCATATTCGACGGTGTAGATAGCCTCAAACCCTGGGGTATATTATTGGGTGACGACCATGATGAAGCCAAGGTAACCCAGCAGAAAAAGAAGCCATTTTATGCCGCGGTCATGTTTTGGAAAAAGAAGCACCAGGTAGAGGAGGAATTACCCCAGGAAAAAGTGAAATGAATCGCCCCTTAACCCAACCCGCATTGCTTCCAGGGAGATAACATCGTTGGTTGCAATATTGCCCAGGTTGGCATTACAACCCAATAACTCCAGAAAGTACAACTGTTGATCTTTCAAGGGAGCTTCCCAAATGATTTTTTCAGCAGGGATACGCGTCAGGATTTCCTGAACCAACCCTTCCCTCACCTCACCGGAATCTCTGTAAAGTCCAACAGTGCCGGTTTCCCTTGCTTCTGCAATACAATAACCGGCACCTGCCTGAAGTTCAGCTTGCATCAGTTCAATCCATTTGTAGGGTGGGGTGATATGTTCCCTGTCTTTATCCTTTGACCCCACTTCACTAAGCACCACTGCCTGTTTGGACAACTTTTCAATGTATCCGCATTTTTCCGCATGAGGGATATTAATGGACCCATCGGAAACTTCCACATGGGTAATGTCGTATTCTTTAAGCAGCGCCAGGTAATCTGCAAATTGATTGCGTATGACAAAGGCCTCGAACAGGATCCCCCCGAAATACACCGGAATCTGATGGGATTTATAGACTTCAATTTTTTCAGCGAGGTGGGGCAGTACAAAGGATACCCCAAAAGCCAGTTTTGCCAGATCCACATAAGGATAAGCCACGGACAGATAATCTTTTGTCCCATCCACACTCAATCCCTTGTCAGTAACCATGGTAAGTCCATTTGAACGGGGTTGCTCAGTACGCTCCGGAATGTGGGAAAGGTGGAAGTTCGGTTTCATAATATCTGATTGCTTCGAACAAAGATACCTGATTGGCAAAATAATTGAATACTATCCTTTTAGCACAATACACAAATAAATGTTAACCTATGGAATACAGACAAATGGGCCGTACAGGCCTGCAACCCAGCATCCTAGGCTCAGGCAGCTGGATCCTTCACTCCCGAACGCATCAAACAAATAGAAGCAGTAACATCAGATATTAAAATTCCAACGTTATGGACTTAAAATTGAAAGACAAGGTAGCCATTGTCACAGGAGCCGCCTCCGGCATGGGCAGATCCATCGCCAGAATGCTCATCAGTGAAGGCGCAAAAGTAGTGATAGCCGATCTACAGGAAGAAAAAGGCAAGGAAGTCGTATTCCATATTAAACAAGGTGGGGGAGAAGCCGCCTTCACCCATACCAATACTTCCGTACGCGATGACGTCAACAAGATGGTAGCATCAACCCTGGCCACCTATGGACAGGTAGATATGCTCTTCAATGTAGCCGGCCCCGGAGCGGTAGGTGGACAATTGGATACGGACGAAAACGAGTTCAACCGTCAGATCAACGGACACTTAAAAGGGGTATTCAACTGCACCCAGGCAGTCTTGCCCACGATGATAGAAAAGAAAAGTGGTAAGATCGTCAATATGGCTTCCTTTGCCGGTCATGGCGTACTGGATAGTATTCCCGCCTACAGCGCAGCTTTTGGGGGCATACTGGCCTACACCAAAAATGTGGCCCGATGGGCCGCCCAATACAACATCAATGTCAACTCCGTGTCCCCAGGCAACATATTGACACCTATGACCATCAACTGGTTGAGTGAAGGGGACAATATGGAAAAGATCACTGCCACCATACCCATACGCCGCATAGGTTCTCCAGAAGACGTCGCCTCCGTCTGCGTTTTCCTAGGTTCCGAAGCCTCCCGCCATCTCGTCGGCGTCGACATTAACGTCAATGGGGGACAATACATTTAGTTTAGGGAAAAACAAAGGCTTAACGTTCAGGTTTCCTTGCTTGTTCCAGGTGTGGTGACGGGTAAAAAGTGTGATGAGAAAACACTTGTTACCCATCACCACACCTGTTCATGTAATCATTGCAGAGTCACACACATTACCAGTTAATGTAGTCATTGCATAGGCAGCTACCTTAACGGTTAAGATAATCATTGCAGAGACAGACGTACGCTTGTCACCAACCAACTTCTGGTTAGATAATTACAGCAGGGGATATGAGTTATACTGGAGAAAAAGTGTATTTTTTACACTTTTAAATAGGCATATCCCCTGGAACAGGCACAGCATGGCTCAAAGCCATAGGCGCGCGACGAATCAAGGCCCCACGAGACCATAAAAAAAGCGCGTAATTGCGTATCTTGCCCCCAAGCTCATGAAACACTGCCTGCTCGCCATTACTATCTTTGCTTGTCTATCCCTTAGGGCCGAAGCCCAACAGGTATCCTATCCATTTACCCACCTGGAGATACGGCATGGACTATCCCATAATGAGGTCAATGGGTTATTCAAAGATGCCAAAGGATTTATGTGGTTTGCTACTATGTCCGGATTGGATAGATATGATGGACATGATTTCAAGGTGTTCAGCCATGACCCCGGCAACCCATTAAGCATAGGAGAGAACACTTCCCACAACCTCATGGAGGGCCCCAATGGGAAATTGTGGATACAGTTTTGGGATGATTCCTTCAATATATACGATCCCATCACCGAAACCTTTGAGCGAAACGTAACGGCGGTGTTCAAGGAAATGGGCGTCCCCGTTTCAGGATTGCTCAATATCCTTAAAGATAAAAGCGGCGCCTATTGGTTCGTGCATCCTTTGGGGTTATACCGGTATAACCCATCCTCTCAAAAAGCAGAACGCATCCTCCCTCCGTCCAGTGGCCCTTCTGTGGACTTGGATCCCATTGCCGATTTCCGGGACGACGGGCACGGTCATTATTGGATCATACGCCATAGTGGATTATTGGAAGAGGTAGAAGGGGCTGGATTTCAGCAAATAAGTCTGATCAAGGATATTGCCAGTACCGAACCGTTGCGGCCTGGACCGGGGTACCTGTTATTCATCGATAACCAGGGGGACCTTTGGGTTCATTGCGCAACTGCGGCCAGGGGAATTTGGTATGTGCGTTCTTCAGATCATAAAATCTGGCACCTGGAAACCGGAAAGTCAAAGGAACCTCATTTAAACAACGATATCGTAGGCGATGTGGTGCAGGATGAAAAGGGTACCATCTGGATCGGCACGGATCATGGGGGAATCAACCTGGTGAATAAATCCGATTTATCTGTACGTTACCTGTTGCACAATGATTATGAGGATAATTCCATTGCACAGAATGCTATTATCTGCATGTATAAGGATAATACGGGCATCATATGGGTAGGTACCCATAAACAAGGTATTAGTTACTATTGTCCAGGAAGCATGCGCTTTCCATTATACAAACACAGACCCCTTGACCCCAATAGTTTGAGTTGTGATGACGTCAACCGGTTTGTAGAGGATGCGAATGGAAACCTGTGGGTGGGTACCAATGAAGGAGGCTTGATTTACTTCAACCGGAAGACGGGTCAGTTTACCACCTATACACACCAGCCCGATAATCCCAATAGCCTATCCAGTAATATCATCATCAGCCTTTGTATGGACCACCTGGGGCGCTTATGGATAGGAAGCTATTATGGGGGCCTGGATTGCTACGACGGAAAAACGTTTGTACATTACCGTCATAACCAACTGGATAGTTCCTCTCTGACCGATGACAGGGTTTGGGAGATTTTCGAAGATAGCTATCAGCAACTTTGGATTGGCACCCTTGCCGGGGGATTGGACATGATGGATCAGGTCCATCACCGCTTTATCCATCATCGTAAAGGAGATCTTCCTGCTACCGTCTCTACGAACTATATTTCTGAGATCACCCAGGATGCTACAGGAAGATTATGGGTGGGGACCAATGAAGGCATCGATGTGTACAATCAAAAAAACGGGCAATGGGCGCACTATAATCAAAAGGACGGACTCAGCAATGACGACATTATCGCCCTGAAAACGGATACACTGGGTCAGGTTTGGGTGGGTACCGGTGATGGTCTGAACCTGTTAGACCAATCAACTGGAAAGACCTTAAAAATCTGGACCAAACAAGATGGGCTGCCCGACAATTATATTCAAACCATAGCCGAAGACAATGCCCACAACCTATGGATAGGCACGCCCAATGGTCTTTGCTATGGCATACCCTACCCAGGAACCAAAGGCGCAGATACCAGGCTGATGTTTACCACCTATGATGCATCCAGTGGCCTTCAATCTACCCAATTCAATGAAAATGCGGCCCTTCGGATGCGGGATGGGGAAATGGTATTTGGGGGGCCTAATGGTTTTAATATATTCAAACCGGAGGCGCCGGATTGGAGCGCTCAAATTCCTCCACTGGTATTCACGGATTTACAAGTATTCAACCGAAGCGTTACCCCCGGGGAAAAGGTAAATGGAAAGGTGTTGTTGTCTACCGCCCTGCCACAGACCAAAGAAGTATTCCTGGGGTATAACGACAATGTTTTTTCCATATCCTTTGCAGACCTGGATTATTCTATCAACCAGAAAATAAATTATGCATACCGCTTAGATGGATTTAACGACGATTGGCTTAATACGGGTGCTGGTCAGCGCAGCGCCACTTACACCAATTTGGATCCAGGCACCTATGTCTTCAGGGTAAGGGCTATTGGGGCCGGGGGAATGGGGGGTAACAGGGAAGCATCCTTGATTATCCATATCCTGCCTCCGTTTTGGAGAACGACCTGGGCTTTTGTTATTTATGTACTACTGGCATTAGGCCTTTTGTGGCTGGCCCGCAATATTCTGGTGGAAAGAACACGGATGCGTTTTAGGATTGAACAGGAAAGGCAGAAAGCTAAAAATCTGCATGAACTAGACATGATGAAAATCCGCTTTTTCACCAATGTCAGCCATGAGTTCAGAACGCCCCTGAGCCTGATCCTTGCGCCCCTGGAAAAATTGCTCAAACATTCCGGTTCGACCGACCAGCATAAACAGTTCCAACTCATTTACCGCAATGCAAGGCGCCTGCTCAATCTGGTCAATCAGTTGCTGGATTTCCGAAAAATGGAAGTCCAGGAGTTCATACTCCAACCCACCAAAGACAATGTGGTCCGCTTTATCAAAGACCTAACCCAGTCATTCAGCGATATTTCCGAGAAGCGACATATACAACTGGACTTTGAATCCAACGTCGACAGTGCACAAGCGTCTTTCGACCAGGATAAATTGGAAAAGATTGTATTTAACCTCTTGTCCAATGCCTTTAAGTTCACCCCGGAAGGGGGCAAAGTGCTGGTGGCCCTAAAAGTGGAGGGCCGGTTCCTGGAACTCCAGGTAAAGGATACGGGTATAGGCATCCCTGGCGAACAACAGGAGAAAATTTTCGAGCGTTTCTTCCAACATGACCTCCCCGGCCATATTATCAATCAGGGAACGGGCATCGGTTTGTCCCTAACTAAAGAATTTGTCAAGCTCCATACGGGCTCCATTGAGGTAGCAAGTGAATTGGAAAAAGGAAGTACGTTTACGGTAAGACTACCCATCATCGAAGTGGAGGTGCACCCCGTGGCCCAGCAAGTTGTCCGAAGAAGTACCAACGGACATGAAGTAACCGAAAGCCCTGATACGTTTGAACCGGAAGTCAACACCGGGGAAAAGGAAAGCGAAGAAGAACCCCGTAAATCCAAAAAGCCCCTCCTATTAATTGTGGAAGACAACGAGGACTTCCGCTTTTACCTCAAGGATAACCTGCGCAATGCTTACCAGGTCATGGAAGCGGCAAATGGGAACGAAGGTTGGTCCCAGATTCAAGCCGTACAGCCTGACTTGGTGGTGAGCGATATCATGATGCCTGGTATGAATGGGATCACCCTGGCTAAAAAAATAAAAAACGATCCCCGCCTCTCCCATATACCGGTTATTCTACTCACCGCCAGGGCAGCCGAAGAGCAACAGTTGGAAGGCTATAGTTCAGGAGCTAACGATTACATTACCAAACCATTCAACTTTGAATTGCTCCAGGCTAAAATCCGTAACCTGCTGGCCCAGCGCAAAGCCATGCATAAGTTGTTTCAGAAACAGGCGGAAATCAACCCAAGTTCCATCAGTATCACGCCTTTAGATGAACAATTTATAGCCCAGGCCATCGCCATTGTGGAACAACATATTTCAGACCCGGATTTTTCCGTGGAGGATATGAGCAGGGCCCTGCACTTCAGCAGGGTGACCCTTTATAAAAAACTGTCTTCCCTCACGGGGAAGGCGCCTTTGGATTTTATCCGGCACATCCGCCTCAAAAGAGCGGCCGATCTCTTGGCCAAAAGTCAACTAACCGTGGCCGAGATTGCCTATGAAGTCGGGTTCAATGATCCTAAATACTTCGCCAAGTATTTTATTAAGGAATTTGGTATCAAGCCTTCCGCCTACAAGAAAAAAGCCCTTTGATTTAACATCTATACCCCCAATTAGCATCAATTACCCTACGTCCATGAATGGAGTTCCGCCTACTTTTAGCGGACCGGCCATCACCTACTGCGCCGGATGCACGTTATGCGAAAAGGATTGTTGCCTCTACAGCCATGGTTTGCGCTATGGGTAGGATTAGTTTGTTTACTCCCGATTCCAACCTTGGCAGGAAAGCCTGGCGATCATGACGGCCTAGCCCGCGTCAACGCAAAACCTGAAAAACGCCACCGTGCTGATGGCCCCAACAGCAGTGGTCCTGGCCTTGAAAAAAATCCCGACGGCATTGTCATTCATATAGCCCATCCCTTACCTCTGTACCCACATGTGATCGTCCTTCAGGCCATAAGCCCCCGTATCGTACACGTCACAGCCTATCCAACCGATCAGACCCAACCGCCTAACTCACTGATACTGGTAACCCAAACGGCACCGACTCCCCACTATGAAGTTCACCAGACAGACAGTGCGCTCACCTTTTCCACCGACTCCCTCAACGTGTTGGTTTCCCTGTCAACTGGCCGGATCAGCTTCTTTGATAACCAAGGTCATGCTTTATTAAAGGAAGCCGCCAGAGATATTGCACCCTTTAGGGAAAATAAGGCAGAAAATGCCTGGAGCCTGAGCACCACCTTTCAAACCCATCCGGATGAGTCCTTGTATGGATTAGGCCAACAGCAGAATGGCTTTATGGATTACCAGGGCAGGAGCGTAGCTCTGATACAACAGAACACTTCTGTTGCTGTACCGGTGGTGCTCTCTTCCAGGAACTACGGATTGCTCTGGGATAATTATTCCATTACCCATTTCGGAGACCTGAGGGCTTAT
>CAJCIQ010000111.1 GCA_903970475.1 Beijerinckiaceae bacterium | reverse complement strand
ACTCAGCAACCCAATTACTCAGTAAGGAATGTTTCTCGCTTAAATTGACTATAGCCATAAATGAAAAGGATGTCCGAAATTGCAGCTTTAGCGACAAAACTATAAAATTATGATATACCGGGCGTTGGGAATTATGAGTGGGTCTTCGATGGATGGATTGGATCTGGCCTATGTACATCTTCATTCCAGTCAGGGGAAATGGCTATATACCCTGGTGGATGCGGTAACCATACCCCATACTTCCGAATGGATAAGCAGACTGGATGCGGCTCCTGACCTAAGTGCCCGGGAATACCTGCTGTTACATCATGCGTTTGGGGTCTACATTGGGCAGGAAGTAAACAAGTTTATCCAGGAAAGAAACCTGGATTTTCAAATACAATTGATTGCATCCCACGGGCATACCGTGTTTCATATGCCCCACCAGGGGGTTAGTGCTCAACTGGGAAGTGGGGCGTCCATCGCTGCCCAGACGGGGCTTCAGGTGGTGACTGATCTCAGGGCCCTGGATATGGCCCTGGGCGGACAGGGAGCGCCCATAGTGCCCATTGGTGAAAAATGGTTGTTTCATGGTTATGAATATTTCCTGAATTTGGGTGGCATTGCCAATGTTACGAGTACCGTTGAAGGCATTTACCAGGCTTTTGACGTTTGTCCGGCTAATCGGGTGCTGAACTTACTGGCCGGGCGAAAGGGACAGGCTTTTGACCAGGATGGCCTCTTGGCCAGGACGGGTAATGTGGTTAATCCCCTGTTGAACGCCCTGGATGCGCTGGATTATTACCTGCTTCCCCCACCGAAATCCCTGCCCAATCAGTTTGGGACAGCAGTGGTTTGGGAGCTCATAAAGAACTCAGGTTGTTCTGTAGAAAGTGGACTCAGGACTTATACCGAACATATCGCCCGGCAATTGGCCAGGGCCTTAGATGGCAAACCTCCCGGAAAGATGCTGGTAACAGGTGGAGGGGCGCATAATGCTTTTCTGATGGAAAGGATTGCTGCGCTCCTGGAGCCTCAGGGCATAGAAGTATTGGTCGCCGAACCTTTGGTTGCTGATTTCAAAGAGGCGCTGATTATGGCCTTTATGGGGGTGCTTAGGTTAAGGGAGGAAGAAAACACGTTGCCTACAGTAACAGGGGCCCTCAGGGCCAGTATCGGGGGCGCACTTTGGAACGGACAGGAGGGATAAACCTATATAAGGTATGAATTTTCAACAACTGGAATACATCGTTGCGGTAGATACCTATCGGCATTTTGCTACAGCAGCAGAAAAGTGTTTTGTTACCCAACCAACGCTCAGCATGATGATCCACAAATTGGAAGAAGAACTAGGGGCTAAAATATTTGACCGGAGTAAGCAGCCTGTAGTGACCACCGAAATAGGCAAGCCCATTGTTGAACAAGCCAGGATCATCCTAAAAGAATCGGCTCTCCTCAAAGAGCTGGTCGCGGAAAAAAAGGGATCGGTGGCCGGAGAGCTTAAAGTTGGTATCATCCCTACCCTGGCCCCTTATCTGCTGCCCTTGTTTGTAAAATCCTTTTTGAAAAAATACCCATTGGTACGGTTGGCCATTACGGAGGTAAGGACAGAGACCATTATGGAGCAGTTGAAAAGCGGGGTATTGGACGTAGGTATATTGGTTACTCCCCTTGGAGACGCGCAGCTTACGGAGATCCCCATGTTTTACGAGGAGTTCATGGTGTATGCGGCCAAGAGCGAACCCGTATTTGAAAAGAAATATGTGCTGGCGGAAGATATAGACGTAAAGCACCTATGGCTTATGGAGGAAGGGCATTGTATGCGATCTCAGATCCTGAATTTATGCGAGCTGCGCAAACAGGTGCGTGACCACGAAAATTTCCATTACGAGGCGGGTAGTATAGAAACCCTGGTCCGTATGGTGGAGGCCAATGCGGGTATTACAATTTTGCCGGAGCTGGCGGCCCAGGATCTCAGTGCCCGTCAACAAAAGATGGTCAGGCATTTCAAGGACCCTGCCCCCGTTCGGGAGGTCAGCGTGGCCATTCACCGTCATTATGTAAAGCGTAAATTGGTGGACGTACTTCAGGAGGAAATCCTCAAACATATTCCAGCAAAAATGAAGGAGCCAAGGCAAAGGGAGGTGGTACAGATACGGTAGCGCCTAGTGGCCGGCTTTTGTTTGGCTTCGCTTATAGCAAGATGCCACATGATCATCAACCATACCCGTTGCCTGCATAAAGGCATAACAAATGGTGGTGCCGATAAACTTAAATCCCTTTTTCTTCAGGTCCTTACTCATGGCATCCGATTGAGGTGTGCTGGAGGGTACTTCTGATAAGGATTTCCAGTGGTTGATTTTAGGTTGATGACCTACAAATTGCCAGATATATTTATCAAAACTTCCCCATTCTTTCTGAACCGCTAAAAAGACCTTGGCATTGGTGATAGCGGCTTCTATTTTCAGCCGGTTACGGATGATGCCCGGATCGGCCATTAGTTTTTCTTTTTTCGCTTCCGTATACCGGGCAATTTTCAAGGGGTCCCAATGATCAAAGGCTTTGGCGTAGTTTTCTCTTTTGGAAAGGACCGTATACCAACTCAGACCCGCCTGAGCTCCTTCCAGGCAAAGGAATTCGAAAAGTTTCTGGTCATCATGGATGGGATTTCCCCATTCTTCATCGTGGTATTTCCTGTACAGATCGTCTTTCTCTGACCAGGGGCATCGCTGCTTTAGTGAGGCGGTCATAAGGGATGGTTATACAAGTGAAAAGGAATCTACATCAAATAAACCTTTATCGCTGAGCTTAAGATGGGGGATCACCAACAGCGCCATGAAGGACAAAGTCATAAAGGGAGCAGACAAGGTAGAGCCGGCTTCTTTGGCCATGGTATCCAGGGCGGTGTATTTTTCTGCTATGTCATAGCCATTTCCCGCGCTCATCAGTCCGGCAATGGGCAGCGGCAATACGCGTTCCGCTTCGGGCGTTACGCAACTGATACCACCTTTTTCCTGTAAGATATTCATGATGGCGCTTTGAAGGAGGTCATCGCTGGTACCTACGGCAATGATATTGTGGCTGTCATGCGCTACGGAACTGGCGATGGCTGCGTCTTTGAGGCCAAAATTCCGCACGAAGCATTTGGCAACGGGGGCATTTTCCGAATATCGGTTGATGACCACCATTTTCAGGAGATCGATCTCCGGATTGCTTTGGAGGCAACCATCCTTTATGAGGAAATCGGTAATGGGGACTTCCAGCCGGGATGTGATCAGTTGTCCATCCAGTGCTTCTATAACCCTTACCAGTTCAAAGTTTTCAGGTTCTGCTCCTCCCCATTTGTTTAAGGGCATGCGTAAATCCTGTAGCGATATGAACTTTCTTACAAAATGATTAATGGGATGAAGGGGCACGGATTGTATAAACGATTTTCCGTCCCTGGCTACCGACTCCCCTTTGATGTAGGTCTCCCTGACTTTGAAATCGGTAAGGTCTTCCAATAAGATAAAATCTGCGGAATCTCCTGCCTTTAACTGTCCGACGGGTAACTTATAATGCTTGATGGGATTGACGCACGCGGCCTGAAGAATAGGAAACAAGGGAATGCCTGCTTTGATGGCCCGGGCACAAAGGGTATTGATATGTCCTTCCACCAGGCTATCCGGGTGTTTATCGTCACTGCAAAACATCATTTGTTCCGGGTGATCTGTCAGGAGTCCAATTAAGGCATTGAAGTTTTTGGCAGCACTTCCCTCCCTGATGAGGATCTTCATACCATGGTTTAACTTATCGAGTGCCTCCTCTGGGGTGAAACATTCATGATCTGTGGAAATACCGGCATCGATATAGGCCTTAGCCTGGGCACCCCTTAGTCCGGGGGCATGTCCGTCTATGGGTTTACCGGCTTTTTGGGCCGCGGCTATTTTCTCCATTACTTCAGCATCCTCGTGAAGGACGCCCGGGAAATTCATCATTTCGCTTAAGTAATAGATGTCCGGATCATTGAGCAAGTCGGCTACGTCTTTGGGCGAAAGGGTAGCCCCTGCTGTTTCAAAAGAAGTAGCCGGTACACAGGACGGGGCGCCAAAAAAGAAATGAAAGGGAACCTGTTTCCCGTCGGCGACCATATACTTTACCCCCTCCATTCCACACACATTAGCCATTTCGTGAGGGTCAGAAACGGTGGCTATGGTGCCGTGGACTACGGCGAGTTTGGCGAATTCTGAGGGAACCAGCATAGCGCTTTCTATATGCACATGGGCATCTATAAAGCCCTGACAGATAAAAGGTTCATGATCATCACCCGCTTCGGATAATGGCTCAATTGTGGAGATTTTTCCCCCGGAAATGGTCAGGTCTGCCCGATATATGCGTTTTCCAGGAATATCGACCAGCCGTCCCCGTATGCTGAGGTCTTGTTTCATGTGGTGAAGTTAAGCCTCCATTAATATTTAAGCACAGGTATAGGCGAAATGATAGAATGTTTTTTAATATTGTATGGAATTTAATGATTAAACCTATCCTTTATGCAGATCAGTAAATGGTTAATAGCCTTCTTTACTATTCTCTTGTTGGGCGGCAGGGCTTTTTCTCAAAGTGTTGACGATATCATCACTAAACACCTGGACGCCATGGGTGGGAAAGAAAAGCTCATCGCTTTAACATCCCTTTATGAGGAAGGCACCTCCTCTATTATGGGAAACGATCTCCCTACCAAATACTGGATCGTTAACAATAGTGCTAACCGGATGGAACTAGACTTCAACGGCACGATGATTGTAACAGTGTTACGTAAGGATTCTGGTTGGGCCGTCAATCCCCTGCAGGGGGCTCCGGATCCCCAACCCCTCCCCGCCGATGCAATGAAGTACAGTGATAATCGCCTGGTATTGGGCAGCCCGCTTTTGAACTACCAGGACAGGGGCTACACCGCCACTTTATTGGGAACTGAAAAATTGAATGGTAAGGATACCTATAAAATAAAACTTTCCAAGAATGGTGTTCCGGAAAGCTACTACTATATAGACGCAATGACCTATTATATTGACAAGTGCACCATACCCATGTACCTCAATGGAGGATCCGCCCCCAGGGACCTGATATTTACAGAATTTAAAAAATCACCCGAAGGAATAACCTATGCCTCCTCCTATACCATGAATGTGGATCAGGGGGATCTTCAAACGGTAATCACAAAAGTGGTATACAATCAGCCTATTGATCAAAAAGAGTTTCAAAATCCCTAAATATGCAAATTACCAGAAGTTTCATCCTTGCTGCATCTATCAGCTTATTCAGCACAGGAGCATTCGCACAAACAGTGAATGACATTATTAATAAAGACATTGATGCGCTGGGCGGCAGAGATAAGCTCAATTCGCTAGCCTCTTTGTATCAGGAAAGCACCACTTCCATCGCAGGGCAGCAAGACATGAACAGCAAGACCTGGATCCTTAGCGGTAAGGGGATGCGTGCAGAAGTAGCCGTAATGGGCCAAAACATTGTTCAGGTCATTACAAAGGATACGGGTTGGATGGTAAATCCCCTTGCTGGAAGCACAGATCCTCAACCCATGACCAAAGATCAGATCAAACCATACGCCAGTCGTATTGATCCCAGGGGTCCCTTCCTGAACTATGCCCAAAGTGGGTATACTGCCACGCTGGTAGGTTCTGATAAGGTAAATGGAGCTGATTGCTTCAAAATAAAATTAACCAGGACCGGAGACGGGGACCAGACCTACTATATCGACAAGAGCACTTATTACATCGATAAGGCTTCCGTTGATTACAATGTACAAGGTCAGGCCGGTACACTCGATATCGTTTTTTCTGACTATGCCAAGACCCCGGAAGGTTATGTATTCCCTAATACGACCACCATCAGTGGTACGCCCCAGGGAGATATCGTTTCTAAAATAACGAAGGTGGTGCCCAATCAAAGCATTGATCCTACTGTATTTACCAAACCCTAGTCTCCAGGGTGGATAACCGCGCTGGCGCCAAAGGGCGCCAACCGTGTAAGCCCAGGGGTTGAATGTCTGCCAGGCCCTGGACACGGTGACCGGGGTTTTTAAGGCCAGGTTTCTAGACCTGAGGGCCGGCGTTTCTGGAGGACTTAATCCTCATCCAGAAGGTCCGGCCTTCTTTCTTTGGTTCGTTTCAGGGATTGATCATGCCTCCATTCATCTACCTTTTTGGGATCCCCGCTGAGTAATACCTCTGGGACTTTCCATCCCCGGTACTCAGCAGGCCTGGTATATACAGGAGGAGCCAGGAGGTCGTCCTGGAAGGAATCAAACAGGGCGGAGGTCTCATCATTGAGTACCCCCGGTAATATACGGCCAATGGCATCCACCAGTACGGCAGCGGCCAGCTCTCCACCGCTGAGGACATAATCGCCAATAGATATCTCCTTGGTGACAAAATGTTCCCTGACCCGCTCATCGATGCCTTTATAGTGGCCGCAGATCATGAGCAGGTTTTTTTTCAGGGAAAGTTGGTTGGCAATACCTTGATTGAGTTGCTGTCCATCCGGCGTCAGGTAAATGACCTCATCATAGGTAACGGTTGCAGACAGCTCTTCTATGGCGCTTACCAAGGGTTCTGGCATCATGACCATGCCTGCTCCTCCTCCAAATTGATAATCGTCCACCTGACCATACTTATTGACGGCCCATTTCCTTAGTGCATGGGTATGTACTTCCAATAGCCCTTTATCCCTGGCCCTTTTCATGATGGAATGTTCCAGGGGGCTTTCCAATAACTCCGGAAGTACGCTGATGATGTCTATTCGCATAATGTAAACATATAGTGGCCATGCCGAGGGGTTTGGCTATTCCTCGTCCCCTTCCATAAAACCTTCAATATCCCTCCTGTTCTTTTTGGTGGGACGACCAATCTTGCTAAGGCGTTTGCCCGTATGGAAGGTGGCTGGTTGAAACTGTTTGAGCCTTTCTAATTCTTCTTCGGGCGTCAGGTCTTCATAATACTTGACAGCTTCGGCAAATTGCATACGCTGGTGTAGGAAGCCCGTGACCTTGATCACCCATTTTCTGCCTTCGGTTCTTATGTCATATTCGTCCCCTATGGCTATGATTCGGGAGGCCTTGACGGTGCTGCCCTGGAGCTTCACCCTGCCATTATCAATGGCGGCGGAAGCCTGGCTCCTGGTCTTAAAGATGCGGATGGCCCAAAGGTATTTGTCTATCCTTAGTTTATCCTTTTCCATGCATTTCTGCGAAGTATTTATGGAAATATGGAATGGTTTCTATCCCTTTATAAAAATTAGCCAGGTCATATTTTTCATTGGGGGAATGCAGGTTATCGCTGTCCAATCCAAAACCCAGCATGACCACCTTAACGCCCAGGCTCTTTTCAAATAAGGCCGTGATGGGAATACTGCCTCCGCCCCGCATAGGAATAGGGACTTTGCCAAAGGTGGTTTCCATGGCTTTGGAAGCTGCCTTGAAAGGAATAGAATCAATAGGCGTTACGTAGGGGTCTCCTCCATGATGTTCGTGCGCTTCAACGCTGACATAGGAAGGGGCTATTTTCTTCAGGTGGTTAATCACTAGTTCCGTGATCGACGCACTGGTCTGGTTGGGAACCAATCGGCAGGAGATTTTGGCATAAGCTTTCGAGGGGAGGACCGTTTTGGCGCCTTCTCCCGTATATCCACCCCATATGCCATTGACTTCCAGGGTTGGGCGTATGCCGGTTCTCTCGTTGGTGCTGTATCCCGCTTCTCCCCAAAGTTCTTTTATACCCAGGTCCTTTTTATATTCCTGTTCATTGAAAGGCGCTTTAGCCAGCTCGGCCCTTTCCTCTTTAGACAATTCCTGAACGTCTTTGTAGAATCCTGGAATGGTGATGTGATTATTGCTATCGTGCAGGGAAGCAATCATCTGGGCCAGGATGGTTATCGGATTGGCTACCGCACCACCATAGACGCCGCTGTGGAGGTCCCTGTTGGGGCCGGTTACTTCCACTTCTATATAGGATAGTCCCCTCAATCCCACGTCTATGGAAGGTGTTTCCAAACTCAGCATGGAGGTATCGCTGATCAGTATGACATCAGCATGCAAGAGATCCGTATGCCCCTTGACAAATTTGCCCAGATTGGGGGACCCTATTTCTTCCTCTCCTTCTATGATAAACTTTACATTACAAGTCAAGGTATTGGTCTGAACCATGGTCTGGAAGGCTGCTATATGCATAAATACCTGGCCTTTGTCGTCGGCACTACCCCTGGCATAAACCTTTCCGTCCTGGATAACGGGATCGAAAGGACCGCTGTGCCATAGCTCCAGTGGATCAGGGGGCTGTACATCATAGTGTCCGTATACCAGGACAGTAGGCTTTTTAGGATCGATGATCTTTTCTCCGTACACGATGGGATGTCCTTCGGTAGCAAATATTTCGGTTTTATCTACTCCGGCCCTGATCAAAGCATCTTTAACTGCTTCTGCACACGCAAGCATATCGGGTTTATGCTCACTACGTGCACTCACAGAGGGAATGCGCAGCAAAGCAATCAATTCATTGAGAAAGCGGTCTTTATTTTTTTCCTGATAGTCTTTCCAGGCTTGCATATAAGAATGATTTAGGGTTTCCTGCCAGGCGCAGGGTGCGAAGATAGTTCTATTTATTTTTCGTGGATCCAAAGCGTTGGCTGTTCACCAGGATGACGCCCCCCAGGATGATGCCCAAGCCGATAAACTGTCCTCCGCTCAGGGGTTCCCCTACAAAGGCCCAGCCCAGGAATACGGCCACGATGGGGTTTACATAAGCATAGGTGCCCACCCTGGCTGCCGGCCAGACGCTGAGTACATAAATAAAACTGAGGTAACCCACCAGGGATCCAAAGGTGATCAGATAAGCCAGTCCTGCCCAGGATTGCATACTGATGGAACCCCAGGATATGTGTAGTAAGTTTCCGTTCAACAAGCAGGTCAGCATCAGCAACAACCCGGCAATCAGCATTTGCAAGGCCGCTTTCATGAAGGTGGATCCTTCTGATTGCTGCTTTTTTGAGTAGATCGAACCCAGGGCCCAGGCCATAGAGCCGAAGGTCAGTGCGATCAGGCTCAGGAGCTGTTGCTGGTTTTTGAGGGAGAAATTGACGGAGGTACCTCCGGCGGTGATCAGGAATACGACACCGGCAAAGCCCAACAGTAGCCCACCTACTATTTTCGTAGATGAAAAGGATTCCTTCCAATGTGAGGCATCAAGGATGACGATCCACAATGGAAGTGCCGCTAAAATAATGGCTGCCAGGCCGCTGTTCACATACTGTTCTGCCCAGGCCAGACCTGTGTTTCCCAATGCCAGCAACAGGATACCTATGAAGGCGCTTTGCCGGATGGTCTTCCATTTGGGGAAGGCTTCCCCGCTTGACAGGCGCCAGGTAAAAAGAATGGCTCCAGCTACGGTAAACCTGAGTCCAGCCAGCAATACGGGAGAGATCGTTTTAACGCCGGCAGCTATGGCTGTATAAGTGGAGCCCCAAAGGATACAAACGGCTATATAGGCGGCCATGGGTAGCCAGGTGCGGGCTGCTGGGGGTTGATGGGCAATGGTACTCATAATGAGGGGGGTATGACTAAGTGATTTTGTTCTTTGATGGTCTGTAGTACGATGGTCGTTTTGGTGGATAGTACGCCTGGAACTTTTCCGATTTTTTCCCGCATAATAGTCATCAGAGACAGGGAGTCGGATGCCCGAACCTTTGCCAGCAGGCAATCTTCACCGGCAATAATGTGCAGTTCCTGAATTTCAGGGATTTGACTAAGTTGCTGGGAAGGCTGCGTGTCCCCAGGAGACGTGGAGGTTTTGATGAAAATGTAGGCCAGTAATTTCTGGTCTATGGCCGCAGGATTTACCTGGGTATGGTAGGCCTGTATGATTCCCTTTGATTCCAGTTTCCTTACCCTTTCCAATACAGCAGAGGGGGCCATGCCCAATTCTTTGGCCAGGGCCGCATTGGATAAACGGGCATCGGGCTGTAATAAAGTGAGGATCTGGAGGTCTATAGCATCTAAGGGGAAAGCCATAGCGATTCGAATATTATACAGCTAAGTTATAATTATTCAGAATATAATTCCATGAATCGCCCAAATATTCGATTGATGACCGGCCCGACCGTGGTTGAAAACGACTTAAGCCTGAGCCGGAGCCGCCGCTTTTTTAAGTTGCAACATGGACAAGTATTTACGGACGTTTTTGAGCGTACGGTTATAAAACTCTTTATTAAATAATTGGGAGTCCTGCATGGCTTTGTAGGTAAGGAAAATACCTATAGGCAACATGCTGAAGACGGACAACCACATACCCATAAAGGGGCTCAGGACCTGGCTCTTGGCGAATTTCTCTCCGAATGTATTGAGGAGGTGGAAAATGACGAAGAACACAACCGCAAAGACCAGGGGCAATCCCAGACCGCCTTTACGGATGATGGAGCCCAGGGGGGCGCCAATGAGAAATAATACCAGGCAGGCTGCACTCAAGGCAAATTTCCGGTGGAATTCAACCTGGTGAAACCGGATATTCAGCTGTTGGGCTGCATATTCCAATTGGTTAACGTCTACCTGGTTTCTCAGCACAATCAAAGAAGAGTTGGCGCTTTGGTTGATGGATTGCTTCAGAGAATCAGGGATGACCTTGTCAAAGGGCTTTACTTGCGTATGACGGCCCTCTACTGTTTTCCAGGTACTGTCTCCGATTTTATGGATACGGAATATATTATTGACCCCCTGATTGCTGTTGGTGACAAAGGTAGTGCTCATTTTTCTTAACGAATCCATCGCGGTTGACAGCTGCCTTACGCTGAGCATTTGGGCATTGTCTTTATACAAGCTGTCGTTGCTCCTATTGATGGCAAAGGAACTCAGGTCAAAATGTTTGGTATAATCCTTAAACCCAAGCTGAATGAAGTTATTGTCTTTGCGGTAACGGCTTCCCTTTTCTTCGTAATAAGTTCCGTTCTCCAGTTTAAAGTTGAGGTTTTGTTTGTCGGCGCTCAAGGTCATAACTCCTTTGGCGGCTACAATCAGGTTATCCTGGAGTATGCTGTTTTGTTCGAAAATCAGGACGTTATCTATCTTGGTACCTGTCTTATCCTTTTTCGCAATTTTTAAGGTATAGCCTGGCATTTTATTGTAAAAGACGCCTTCTCTTATGTCAAAGGCCGGCTTCTTCAACTGAATATCCTGAATGAGGGTTTCCATTTTCAGGTTGGCAACGGGAATGACATTGTTGGCAAACCAGAAGGCGCAGACGCAAAGTATAGCCGTGATAAATAAGAGGGGGCGCATGAAGCGCAACAAGGGAATACCCGCGGACTTGATAGCGACCAATTCAAAGCTTTCTCCGAGGTTGCCAAAGGTCATGATGGAAGAAAGCAAGATGGATAAAGGAAGGGCAATGGGAACCCAGGTCGTGGTAACCAACCCCGTTAACTCCATTAACGTAAATCCATCCAATCCCTTCCCAACCAGGTCATCAATATACTTCCAGAAAAATTGCATGACCAGTACAAACAGGGCAATCATGAAGGTGATGAAAAAAGGACCGATAAAAGCCTTAATGATGAGTCTGTCGAGTTTTTTGATCACGGAACTAGTGTGTTTGATTATAGTACCTTTAAAGCCATGCAGCCAGCAAAAATAAGTCTTTCGTTAGAGGAAACCGCCTTGGTCAGAGACCCGGGAATGATTTTAACCAAACGTTCCATAATGAATAAGGCGGCTCATTTACTAGGTAACGTGTCCGATCGATATAGACTGGCATTGGACGCCCATGCAGGATCTATCCCTGAATGGAATAACCTGGCCCCCAAACTCTCCAAAGGGGAGAACTACCGGGAACTGCCTTATCTGATCCTGGATTTTCCCGCCCTATTTGGCAAATCAGACGTATTTGCCCTGAGGAGCTTTTTCTGGTGGGGGCATTACTTCAGTTTGATACTTCACCTCAAAGGACGTTACCAGGAAGCTTACCTGCCTAAGCTTTTAGGGGAAATGGACCGGGGTTGGGGAAGTGAAGGGTTCCTCTATGACGGAGCCGATGAGTGGGACCACAGCATAGAAGGCGGTATATACAAGCGGGTGTCATCGCTCACTGCACAGGAGCGGAGGACCTATAAGGAAAAGCCTTTTTTCAAATGGACAGGAGTAGTTCCGCTGGATCAATGGGACAATGCAGATGTCTTGCTGGGTAGATATTTTGGAGAAATCATCCAGATCTTAGGAAAATAGCCGGTGTAATGGCGTTGCATCCTAGCGAGAAAAATAGCAAGCAATCGTGGGGCTGCGCTAGGGGAGTACCCAGGTAGTCGCAAGGGCTTAGTTACCCAGTCGGTGGAACAAATCTTTGACTTGATATTCCCAAAGCTGGCTTTGGTCCTTTACTTCCTTCTTATCTGCAAAGTCTCTGATAACCAAGATGGTTAAGTTGGTGACTTCGGACTTTTCTATGCGAAATTCAAAGTATTCATCCGTGGGGGCGGTGAGCCAGTGAAAGCGTATAAATTTGTCAAGTTCGGTTTCGATAACCTGCGCTTTTTCTACAGTTCCGTTCCAAGAAAAGCTAAAAGTCCCTTCGCGTTCATCTACCTTATCTGCAAACCATTCCTGGAGGCCGGCAGGTGTTGAGAGAAATTCATATAAGATGGTGGGGGAACACCTTACTGGATATTCCAGTGTGTATTGTACCTTTTTACTCATTCCTTCATAAGTTAATCCCGTGATTCGTGGTTTGCAATAATAGCAAATAAATAATCACTTCAAAATTTTTTTGAAAGTATTTGTGTGCACTGTTACGTATGGTTCTTACCCTATTCGGGTAAGTGAAAGAACGGAGTAATTCTACTGGCCTAATATTTTTTTGGCTTGTATTATAAATCTATTTAACTTTTCTATGGAAAAGCTTACTGTAATTGACCATTTATTGAGTATACCAGCCGAGTAATGAGCATGTGACCCGTCCTTCCAATTCTTGCAGTTCTCCTTCCAAAACGAGCCAAAACACCCTATAATATGAGCATGCGTCAACTCAAGATCACTAAATCCATCACCAATCGCGAGTCCCAGAGTCTCGAGAAGTACCTGCAAGAGATCGGCAAGGTTGAACTACTTGCTCCCGAGGATGAAGTGAAACTGGCAGTCAGGATCAAGCAAGGGGACCAGTTAGCACTGGAAAGGCTTACCAAAGCTAATTTGAGGTTTGTGGTTTCTGTCGCCAAACAGTATCAAAATCAGGGACTTTCACTATCTGATCTGATTAACGAAGGAAATTTAGGACTGATTAAAGCCGCCCAGCGGTTCGATGAAACCAGAGGGTTCAAATTTATATCTTATGCTGTATGGTGGATTCGTCAGAGTATCTTACAGGCATTGGCTGAACAAAGCCGTATCGTTCGGCTCCCACTCAATAAGGTAGGTTTGACCAACCGCATCAATAAAGCGTTTTCCAGCCTCGAACAAGAGTACGAAAGAGAGCCCTCTCCGGAAGAATTAGCAGAAGTACTGGAAATGGATACGGATGAAGTTGCAGCCACCTTAGGGGTTGCGGCCAGGCATGTGAGTATGGATGCGCCATTCGCCGAAGGGGAAGACAATACCCTGATCGACGTATTGGAGAATCCAAATGCAGAGGCTGCCGACGCGGCCATTGAACACGATGAGTCATTAAAGACCGAAATTTCCAGGTCTCTTCAAACCCTTACAGACCGCCAGAAAGAAGTGATTCGCTACTTTTTTGGCATTGGGGTGGATCATCCCATGAGTCTGGAAGACATAGGGGAAAAATTCAATCTGACCAGGGAACGCGTTAGACAAATTAAAGACAAGGCAATCAATAAGTTGCGGTCAAATAGCCGTTGCCGTCTTCTCCGAAATTACCTGGGCGCTTAGCCCTCGCTCAAAAAGCCTTATATTTGCGCGCAATATAAAAGAGCCGTCTCTGTTTCAGAGGCGGCTCTTTTATCCATTCCAGGCTCAAAGTAACTTATTCAACAGTATGTTTGAAAGTCTTAGTGAACGGTTGGAGACCGCCTTTAAGCAGGTCAAAGGTCAAGGTAGGATCACCGATCTGAATGTGGCCGCCACCGTGAAGGAAATAAGGAAGGCGTTGGTTGATGCAGACGTCAACTATAAAATCGCCAAGGAATTCACCGATAGGGTGAAGGACAAAGCCATGGGGGAAAAGGTAATCAATGCCATTTCTCCAGGGCAGTTAATGGTCAAAATCGTTAAGGATGAACTCGTGGCCCTTATGGGCGGAGATGCCGCTGAGCTTTCGCTCAAAGGGAGTCCTACGGTCATACTGGTAGCAGGTTTGCAAGGTTCCGGTAAAACCACCTTCAGTGGTAAGCTGGCCTCTTATCTGAAAGGGAAAAAGGGGAGATCCCCCCTATTGGTGGCGGCCGATATATACCGGCCTGCGGCTATTGACCAGTTACAAGTATTGGGTGCACAGATCGGCGTAGACGTATACAGTGAGCCTGAGAATAAAGACGCGGTACAAATTGCCAAAAACGCCATACAGGAAGCCAAGGCTAAGAATAAGAATGTGGTCATAATCGACACGGCTGGTCGTTTAGCTGTGGACGAAGTGATGATGACGGAGGTGGCCAATATCAAAGCGGCTGTACAACCACAGGAAATCCTGTTTGTGGTGGATTCCATGACGGGTCAGGACGCGGTGAATACGGCCAAGACTTTTAATGAACGGCTGGATTTCAATGGAGTAGTGCTGACCAAACTTGATGGTGATACCAGGGGTGGGGCGGCTTTGTCCATCCAGTACATGGTCAATAAGCCCATTAAATTCGTAAGCAGCGGGGAAAAACTGGATACCCTGGACGTGTTTTATCCTGAGCGTATGGCTCAGCGTATTCTGGGCATGGGTGACATCACTACCCTGGTGGAAAAAGCCCAGGAGCAGTTTGATGCCGACCAGGCAGCTAAACTGGAAAAGAAGATCCGGAAGAATCAATTTGATTTTGCCGACTTCAAACAGCAGTTGGAACAGATTAAAAAAATGGGGAATTTGAAAGACCTGTTGGGAATGATCCCTGGGGTTGGTAAGGCTGTTAAAGATTTGGATATCAGCGATGATGCCTTTAAAGGTATAGAGGCGATGATCAATTCCATGACCCCTTTTGAAAGGGCTAACCCAGACGTGATTGACATTAGCCGCCGCAAGCGTATAGCCAAAGGATCAGGAAAGGAATTAGCAGAGGTTCATCAGTTTATGAAGCAGTTTGATCAGATGAAACAGATGATGAAAATGATGAACAAGATGCCTATGGGTAAGATGGGCATGCCTCGTTAAACGTTAAAAATCGGTAATAAAAATTTGCAGGGTGGCCATTGAAAATAATTTCCGTTTATATTACCTTTGCAATCCCTAGAAAAAACATTTATTCATTCACGCATTTAAATTTCTATTTAAGATGCCAGTTAAAATCAGACTTCAGCGTCACGGGTCCAAGAAGAGACCCTTCTACTTCATTGTAGTAGCAGATGCCCGCGCTCCGAGAGACGGGAAATTTATTCAGAAACTGGGAACCTACAACCCACTGACTGTGCCTGCATCCATTCAATTGGATCGCCAAAGGGCGCTCGATTGGCTGCACAAAGGTGCACAGCCTACCGACACTGTTCGTAAAATCCTTTCTTTTAAGGGTGTATTGTACCTCAAACACCTGCTTCGCGGTGTGAAGCTGGGCTTGTTTGATGAGGCAACTGCCATGACTAAGTTCCAGAAATGGCATGAAGAACATGAAGGGAAGATCCGGATCAGGCACGATGAGCACAAAGGTCAAAGGTATCAAAAGAGGAGTCAGCCAGTAGTTAGGCGTGCTCCCCGCCCAGTAAACCATGATGCCCCCCAGGGTGGTGGTCACAGTGAGCCTAAAGGTGGAGAATAATCTTAGCGAATAAGGAAAATTCCCATACAGAGCCCCCTTCATTGGGGGCTCTACTTTTTTTATTGCGAATCGGACTTTGAGAATTTAGCTAGATTCGCAATAACATCTGATGATGGCCAATCGGGCACTACCGTTAATAATGAGTCAGCAATATTTTCATATAGGTAAGATTGTGGCCTCTTTTGGCCTGAAAGGGGAATTGATCCTGGAGCATAGTTTAGGGAAAAGCTCCGGATTTAAAACCCTGGAGGTGATCTTCGTGGAAAACAGGAAGGATAGCTTCCTGCCTTATTTTGTAGAGGAGGCAAAGGCAAAGGGGCCTTCAGAGGTCTACCTCAAGCTGGAAGGGGTGGACACCAAAGAAGCGGCCCGTTCGCTGAATCAAAAGGAAATCTGGCTACAGGAGGAAGACTTCACGAGACTGGCGTCGAAGTCCACACCGATCTCCATGCTGGGATATACCCTTTTCAACGGGACCGAGGAACTTGGGGAAATTGAGGAAGTGATTGAACAGCCCATGCAAGTATTGGCTAAGCTTACCATACAAAACAAGGAAGTATTGATCCCTCTTCATGCGGAAACCCTAAAGAAGGTAGATAAGAAAAATAAAACGGTGTACGTCGAATTACCTGAGGGGCTGTTGGATATATACCTGGGAGGATAAAGCCACAGAGGCGGATAAATTTTTTCCCCTTTTAGTCTACCATTATGGTGGATTATGTGTACTTTAGTTTCTCAAATCAGAATGCTATGAGCTTACGTTTAGGGGATGTTGCGCCCAATTTCAAGGCTTCCACCACAGAAGGTGAGATCGATCTATATGAATATTTGGGTACTGGCTGGGGGGTGTTGTTCTCCCATCCGGCAGATTTTACTCCGGTTTGTACTACAGAATTAGGTCGTACAGCCCAGCTTAAGGATGAATTTGCACGCAGAAACGTGAAGGTGCTGGCAGTGAGTGTAGACCCGCTGGATAAACACCAAAGTTGGGTAAATGATATCAACGAGACCCAATCCACCACAGTCAATTTCCCCATCATAGCCGACCAGGACCGAAAGGTGGCCGACCTCTATGATATGATCCATCCTAATGCCTCTGCAACGGCTACGGTAAGATCCTTATTCATCATTGGCCCCGATAAGCTCGTAAAGCTCATTATTACCTATCCAGCCAGCACCGGACGGAATTTCGTTGAAGTGCTGAGGGTAATAGATTCTTTGCAGTTGACGGCTGGCTATCAGGTAGCTACCCCAGCTGATTGGCAGGAAGGCCAGGATGTGATTGTGGTGCCTGCTGTTTCCACAGAAGATGCCCAGAAAAAATTCCCTAAAGGTCTAAAAGTGGTAAAACCTTACTTAAGGTATACGCCCCAACCTAATAAATAACCCCAAACGAGGCCGCAGCCCTCGTAAATAATTAGGTATAGAGCCACCGGCCCAAAACGGATGCGCGCACGCTCCGGATAAGGTTCTGACGATTAGCTGTCTAGAGATAGTTTGACAATGAAGTACTTAAACGATATCAACGCCTATGCGGCCACGCATACGGTGGAAGAGTTGCTACATTATGTGGCAGACTTATTCCCCGGCGCAGCCTGCCTATCCTCTTCCTTAGGACAGGAGGACCAGGTGTTGACGGATATGATTGCACGTAGTCAAGTTCCGGTAAGAATATTTACCCTGGATACAGGCCGGTTGTTTTATGAAACCTATGAGTTATTGGATAAAACGCAGGCCCGGTATAAGACCCCAATTGAAGTATATTACCCGGATGCCCTGGAGGTAGAAGACCTGGTGCGTACCAAGGGCATTAACGGATTCTATGATTCTGTGGAAAACAGGAAATCCTGTTGTGCTATCCGGAAAGTCCACCCCCTCACCAGGGCGCTGGAAGGTGCCCGTGCCTGGATTACCGGCATAAGGGCTGATCAATCTGCCAACCGTGGATTGATGGAAGTGGCCGAATGGGACACAGATAAACAACTCTATAAATTAAATCCCCTTTTACATTGGAGCTTGGATGAGGTGAATCACTACATTCATACCTACCACGTGCCGTATAACTCCCTGCACGACAAAGGATTCATCTCCATTGGCTGCGCACCGTGTACACGCGCGATCGAACCTGGTGAAGATCCCAGGGCCGGTCGCTGGTGGTGGGAATCTTCCCATAAGGAATGTGGATTACATGGTATAAAGTAATAGCAAAGGATTATGAACCAGACCCGAATTTTTCCCAGGGCCCTTGAAGAAGAGGCCATCTATATACTTAGAGAAGTGGCAGCTCAGTTTGAGCGCCCTGCATTATTGTTTTCCGGGGGTAAGGACTCCATTACCTTGGTACACCTCGCCCGAAAGGCATTTTTTCCTGCTTCCATTCCCTTTCCGCTGTTACACGTAGATACGGGACACAACTTCAAGGAGACCATTGACTTTCGCGATTGGCTGGTGGACCAGACTGGAGCGCGGTTAATCGTGCGTTACGTACAGGACTCCATTGACCAGGGCAAAGCCAAAGAAGAAACGGGAAAGTTTGCCAGCCGGAATATGCTCCAGACAGTGACGCTGTTGGATGCCATCGAGGAGTTCAAGTTTGATGCTTGTATTGGAGGGGCCCGTAGGGATGAAGAAAAGGCCAGGGCCAAAGAACGCATCTTTTCTGTAAGGGATGAGTTTGGAGGATGGGATTCCAAAAGGCAGAGACCAGAACTGTTTGATATGCTCAATGGCAGGATCCATGTGGGAGAGAACGTACGTGTTTTTCCCATATCCAATTGGACGGAACTCGACGTATGGAACTACATCAGGGAAGAAAATCTTGCCCTTCCTTCCTTATATTTCTCTCACGAGCGCAATATCATTGAAAGGGATGGCTTCTACTGGCCTCATTCCAGTTTCCTTCAGACTACGCCGGATGAGATTCCGTTTCAGGCAACGGTAAGATTCAGGACCGTAGGCGATATGACTTGTACGGCAGCAGTCCTTTCTCATGCGGATAATGTGGACGACATCATCTCTGAAATACTGGAAGCCACGATTTCAGAAAGAGGGGCGCGCATGGACGATAAACGTTCAGAAGCAGCCATGGAGAAACGCAAACAAGTCGGATATTTTTAAACTGATCTGAACATGGAAGTACTGAAAATAGCTACCGCTGGTAGTGTGGATGATGGAAAGAGCACGTTGATAGGCCGGTTGTTATACGATACACGGTCCATCGCTCAGGACAGACTGGAAGCCATTGATTCGGCCAGCCAACGGAAAGGCTTAGGTTTCATGGACCTTTCCTTGCTTACCGATGGCCTTATAGCCGAAAGGGAACAGGGCATTACCATTGATGTAGCGCATATTTACTTTTCAACACCGACGCGAAAATACATTATTGCCGATACCCCGGGCCACGTGGAATATACGCGCAATATGATAACGGGCGCTTCCAACGCCGCTGTTTCCATCGTATTGGTTGACGCCAGAAATGGAGTAGTAGAGCAGACCAGGAGACACCTCTATATAGCTTATCTGCTTCAGATGAAGGAAGTGATCGTCAGCATCAATAAGATGGACCTGGTTGACTTCGAACAGGAAGCCTACGAACGCATACGCCAGGAAGTCTCGCAATTGGCCATCCAATTAAAAATGGAGAAAGTGACACTTCACTTTATTCCCATGGCGGCTAAAGACGGGGATAATGTGGTTACACCTTCGGATCGCATGCCCTGGTATAATGGGCCTACATTGCTGGACGTGTTGGAATCCTTGGAACCCAGAAAGGGAAAAGGGGAACTACCTACCCGATTCCCGGTGCAATATGTAGTCCGTCCTCAGCAGGATGCTTACCATGACTTCAGGGGATACGCCGGTAAAATTTCCAGTGGCAAATGGTCCGTGGGAGATGAAGTGGTGGTGTTGCCTTCCCTTAAAAGCGCTGCTATTGGAGCCATATATAAGGGAGAGACGGTGGTCTCTTCTGCCTTCGCCGGAGAAAGTGTTACGCTTACGCTGACCGAAGATGTGGACGTCAGCAGGGGAAATATGTTGGTGAAAAAGGGAGAATGCCCCTTTCCTCAGACCAACCAGATCACCGCCAGGATTGCCTGGTTGGATGAATCAAGCATGCAGGAGGGGAAAACTTTTCTGTTGCAGCACGGAGCGCAGACCATTAAAGTAAAAGTGTTGAGCATCCAGGAGATCCTGGACATCCAAACCTTTTTGCCTGCTCCGGATAAAAAATCTTTCAAGCTCAATGATATTGGAACCATCCAATTGAAATCCGCCAAACCGTTTTTCCCGGATGCCTATGATGTCAATCCGGCCAATGGCGCTTTCATCCTCATCGATGAGTACTCCAACAATACGGTGGCCGTAGGATTTGTAGGGAAGGTTTAGCCGGTTGACCGGACCGTTTCGGATCAATGGTGACCTAGCTTTTCCACTTTCTTAGCTGCTGGAGCAGAGCGCTCATGTCCTTAGGCATGGGCGCTGCTATTTCCCAGATTTTCCCTTCCGGGTCTGTGAACTTAAGGCTATAAGCATGCAGGGCCAGCCGATTCAAGATGGGCCTCTCTTCCTCTTCTTTCTTGGACAATTTAAACTTGCGTTTTATGGAAGAAAGCAGGATGGGTTGCCCATCCCCATAGAGGGGATCTACGGCTATGGGATGCCCCAGGTCCTTGCTATGCACACGGATTTGGTGGGTGCGTCCGGTATGAATGTCAAATGAAACTAAAGAAAGGATGCCGAATGATTCCAGTACATGATAATCGGTAGAGGAGGGCTTTCCTTTTGCATGAACGATCATGGTGCCTTTTTTGACAGGGCTCTCCATGATGGCGCCATCCATATGGCCTGAAGGGCTGGTGGGTTGTCCATGCACATAGCCCATGTATTGTTTCTGAACTTGCCTGCCTTCAAATAATTTCGAAAGATATTGGTGGGTGACTTCATCTTTTGCGAAGATGATGACTCCACTGGTGTCCCTATCTAACCTATGTACCGTAAATATTTTGCCATAGGCCTGTTCCAGCATAAATTTCAAGGATGGCTCTGTATTTTCCCTGTCAGGGATACTGAGCATACCCGAGGGCTTATTAATGGCTACAAAATGGTCTGTATCCACCAGTATTTCGACGGAAGGGTTGCGCACTGCTACTTTACTTTGGATTCTTTAATGGTTGCTTTTTTGGATGCGTAGGAAGCATTGAGAAACTTCAGGATACGCACTTCTTTATCACTCAGGTAACGCCAGCGGCCCCGGTCCACGTTCTTTTTGGTGAGTCCTGCATACATCACCCTATCGAGGTTCTTCACCTCGTATCCCAGGTGCTCAAATATGCGGCGTACGATGCGGTTCTTTCCACTATGGATTTCTATTCCAATGATGGTTTTATCTTTTGAATCGGCATAAGCCAGACTGTCTGGTAGGATAACCCCATCTTCCAGGGCTACCCCATGTAGGATGGCTTCGAAATCCTTTTTGCTCAATTCCTTGTCCAGGCGAACCTCATAGATCTTTTTAACCTCGAAGGTTGGATGAGACAATTTCTGGGTCAGCTCTCCATCATTGGTCAGCAACAGCACACCTGTTGTATTTCTATCCAGGCGTCCAATCGGGAATATGCGTTCATCCGTAGCGTGGCGTACCAGGTCTAAGACGGTTTTCCTTCCTTCGGGATCGCTGCTGGTGGTGATATAGTCTTTGGGTTTATTGAGCAGGATATAAACAAGGTTCTTGGAGGGAACAATCTTCTTGCCATTCACTTTTACATCATCTCCTTCTCCTACTTTGAATCCTGGTTCGGTTACCTGTACACCATTGACTTTAACCTGCCCTTCTGTAATCCAATCGGCGGCTTCCCTACGGGAGCAAAGGCCGCTGTGTGCGACGTATTTGTTGAGGGGCATCTGGTCTTCTGGCTTGGCATGAGACTTTGCGCCCGATGAAGATTTGGGTGGGGTAGCATCTGCCCGAGGCTTTCCTGCTACTGGTTTGGCTGTGGCCGTTTTACGGGCGGGCGGTTCGTTACCTGTGCGCCGCTTATTGCCGGTAGGGCGATCATTGCCAGAGGGGCGCTTATTGCCAGAGGGACGATCATTGCCGGTACGCGGTTCCACGCGTAGGCTACCGTCCTTGTTCTTGGCTGGGCTTAAAGGGCGATCGGGATTGCCTTTAACTGCGGGGGTTATGGGTCGTGGACCGCCTTGTACGGGACGGTCCTGACGGGCGGCACGTGGGCCTTTATTGTCGGTAAATCGTGTGTTGGGTCGATCACCACTGGGACGGGAGCCCTGGGCTGGACGAGCATCGCGTGGGCCTTTATTGTCGGCAGGGCGAGCTGGACGGGTGTCTACGGAGGGACGGGCAGGGGCATCAGCACGGCGGCCGGGGGCTCCTGGATATCCGCCCTTTGGCATTTTGGCTGAGACCTTGGCGGCCTTAGCTGCCACTTTTTCGGCCTTCAGGGCTTTGGTGCGGGCCATGCCTTCATGGATTTCTTTTTTGATTTCCCTTTTGGCTTTGCGGAAATCTTCCTTTTTGGCGGCGTTACTCTTAGTCTTTGTGAACTTGTCGAAAGCGTTTTTCGGCATACAAATGAAGTTTACTGTTTTACAACAGGAATGAAGTGGATCTTCACAGTGGTGAGGATCCTTTACGTATTAGGAGGCCTTGTTGGCCAGTTGTCCGCAGGCGGCGTCTATGTCTTTTCCCCGGCTTTTGCGCAGGCGTGCGTTAACACGATTGGCGCTCAGGTAATCCATAAACTGTTCAATAGTGGCTTCTGGGGGTTTGGTGAAACGGGCTGCTTCGATGGGGTTATATTCAATGATGTTCACCAGGTCAGCGGGGATCTGGCGATACACTTTAACGAGTTCCTCCGCGTCTTTGAGGGAATCATTGAAGTTGTTGAACAGAATATACTCCAGGGTGATTTCATTGCCCGTTTCCTTATAGAAGTAGTTTAAAGCTTCGATCAGGGCTTTGAGGTTGTTGGTCTCATTGATAGGCATGATTTCACTGCGCTTCTGATCATTAGGCGCATGAAGGGATAAGGCCAGCTTAAAGCGAACCTTGTCGTCACCCAATTGTTTGATCATTTTAGCCACACCTGCTGTAGAGACGGTAATGCGACGAGGGCTCATGCCCAAGCCATCCGGAGCACCTATTCGCTCAATGGCTGCCAGCACATTCCTATAGTTCAGCAAGGGTTCACCCATGCCCATGAAGACTATATTGCTCAACTTCTTTCCATAGGTGGCTTCGGCTTGCTGGTTGAGGAGCACTACTTCGTCATAGATCTCATCGTAATCCAGGTTCCTCTTCCTACCCATATAACCGGTCGCACAAAATTTACAGCTCAGGGAGCATCCGATCTGAGAGCTCACACAGGCGGTCTGTCTTTCTTCGGTAGGGATTAATACACCTTCTACCAAATGTCCATCATGGGTTTTGAATCGGGATTTGACGGTGCCGTCACTGCTGAACTGAGAAGCATCCACACGCAATGCCGGTAGGGAAAAAGCCTCACTCAGTCCGGCCCGGAGGGTAAGGCTGAGGTTGGTCATGTCGTTGAACGTACGGGCTTTTTTCTGCCATAACCATTCGTAAACCTGCTTTGCCCTGAATTTAGGCTGTCCCATTTCAGCGAAATAGCCTTCCAGTTCTTGCAGACTTAAATGCCTTATGTTCCGTTTTTTCACCGTATCCAACATGGGTGCAAAGGTACCTTAAATTGACGGAATTAGCCAGGAACCTAAAACTTCCTATTTTTGGTATCCTCATATGAGGGCTTATCAATTCAGAGAGCTACATCATTTCATGGAAACAGCCTATATCATAGATGCCGTCAGAACGCCCATGGGGCGCTATGGGGGGATCCTGAGCACTTGCCGGCCAGACGATTTGCTGGCCTTGGTTATTAAGTCGTTATTGACCAGAAATCCAACCATAGACCCTTCGGAAATAGAGGATGTCATTGCCGGAGCAACCAACCAAGCCGGGGAAGACAATAGGGACGTGGCCAGGATGGCTGCGCTATTGGCCGGTCTTCCGGTAACGGTAGGCGGTAATACCGTAAATCGGCTTTGCGCCTCTGGTTTGCAGGCGATTATGGATGCCTCCAGGGCTATTCGCTGTGGGGAAGGGGACCTGTATATTGCCGGTGGGGTGGAAAGCATGACCAGGGCTCCCCTGGTTATGCCCAAAAGTGAGGGCGCTTGGTCCAGAAAAACGGAGATCTACGATTCTACCATAGGCTGGAGGTTTACCAATCCTCAATTAGCCGCCTTGTACTATCCATATTCTATGGGAGAAACCGCTGAAAACGTTGCGGTTCGCTGGGGCATTGGCAGGGAGGAGCAAGATCGGTTTGCTTTGTCCAGTCAAGAGAAGTACGCGCTTGCCTTAGCGGCAGGTAAATGGGAAAGGGAGATCATTCCTGTTGCCATCAGCCCCAACAAGCAGGAACAGGTCATCGTTTCCAAAGACGAACCGCCCAGGGCAACTTCCCTGGAAAAACTGGCTGGGTTAAAACCTGCCTTTGCCAAAGGTGGTACGGTAACTGCGGGCAATGCTTCAGGCATCAATGACGGCGCATCTGCTGTATTACTGGCCAGTGAATCGGCTGTAAAGCGGTTGGGACTGAAACCTTTGGCCAGGATTATATCCTCAGCCATAGCCGGAGTAGATCCAGCCATCATGGGTATTGGTCCGGTGCCCGCGACCAGAAAAGCCCTGGAAAGGAGTGGATTATCTGTAGGGGCCTTGGACCTAGTGGAATTGAATGAGGCGTTCGCGGTTCAATCCCTGGCTTGTATGGGAGACCTGGGCCTGGATCCGGCAAAGGTGAATGTCAATGGGGGCGCCATTGCCATTGGGCATCCTTTGGGTTGCAGTGGGGCAAGGATAACCACCACCCTGGTGCATGAAATGGGCAGGAGAAAGTCCAGGTATGGATTGGCTACTATGTGTGTAGGGGTTGGTCAGGGAGCTGCTATTGTTGTAGAGGGTGTGCATTCGTAAGCATATGTTTTTGGCGCGAAGCGCCAGTACCTAAAATATCAACAAATATGGCCACCACTCATTGGATGAAAAGTGGATTTACTGAAGGGGAGGAACCACAAGCCGCTGTCGGCTATCTGAAAGGACATATGGCGGTACTGCCTGCTTACTTTCAGGGATTGCCTGAGGAGAAGTTATTGTATAAGGCGACAACTGACACCTGGTCTAAGAAGGAAATATTGGGTCATCTGGTGGATTCGGCCATCCATAACCTGGTACGGTTCACGGCTATTCCGCTAACCCATTCTCCATTTGTGATTCGTCCTTATAATCAGGTAGGACTGGTGAAGCTGAACCGATACCAGGATTTACCCTTACCCCATCTCATAGGCCTTTGGGAAAGCCTCAATCGTCAGATCATCTTTATCATAGAAGGCCTGAGTGAGCATCAGCTCAGTCTTCCGGTTTATCCCGGATATGAGGATGGGGTCCTGAGAAACCTGGGCTGGGTGTTCTCTGATTATGTGGCGCACGTCGAGCACCATTTGAAACAGATCTACGCACCCTAGACGGCACCAGCCAGGGGGCTGGCTGGGCCGGTGCTAGAACGGAAACCTTACCAGGGTTTCCTGGCTGACGGTTTGCTGTTCTCCTTTGTCCAGGTTTTTAATGACACAGGTATTTTGTTCCAGCTCGGAAGAACCAATAATTACTACGAAGGGAATATTCCGTTTTTCAGCGTACTTGAATTGCTTATCCATTTTGGCTTGTTCATGATAGATCTCAGAGCGTACGCCAATACCCCGGAGCTGCTGCAATAGGGATAAAGCGGTTTTGCTTTCCTGAATACCCATGTTGAAAAACAGCACCTGTGTACCCGTATAGACGTTATCGGGAAATAGTTTCAATTCTTCCAATACATCATAAATCCTGTCTACCCCAAAACTGATACCTACACCAGGAACATTGGGTACCCCAAAAGTACCGGTGAGGTCATCATACCTGCCGCCGCCGCCAATACTACCCATGGTAACGGTGGGGGGTGCCTTGACTTCAAAAATCAATCCGGTATAATAATTCAATCCTCTGGCCAGGGTAAAATCTACGACGAGGTTGGGTCCTGCTCCAATAGGCGCCGGGGCATTACCTGGAATGTTTCCGGCGCTTGAATAGAGGTGATCCATCAGGAAGGATATTTCTTCCAGGCCTTTCTTTCCCAGTTCTGTGCTGCCAATTAAGGCTGAGGCCTGATGGATCTTTTCTGCGTTGGTTCCTTCAATAGCCAGATATTGGGCAATAGTTTCTATTTGCTGGGCTGTCAACCCTCTGGAGGAGAGCTCCTCTTTCACTTTCTCTAAACCTATTTTATCCAGTTTATCGATAGCCACTGTGATCTCGGTGAGTTTTTCTGCCCCTCCGCAAACCTCAGCGAGCGCTGCCAGGATCTTACGGCTGTTTACCCTTAACTCATACCCATAAAGGCCCAATCTGGTCAATACCGAATGATATACACCGGCAAGCTCTACCTCATTGAGTAAGCTGTAACTGCCCACTACGTCCACATCACATTGGGTGAACTCCCTGTATCTGCCTTTTTGTGGCCGGTCAGCTCTCCATACGGGCTGAATTTGATATCGCCTGAACGGGAAGGTCAATTGCCCATGGTTCATGGCCACATAACGCGCAAAGGGAATGGTGAGGTCGTATTTGAGGGCGCGTTCGGTCAGTTCTTTGGTGTTCTTCCCTTTAAGGACCAGCTCAAATGCTTCCCGGGCGGATGCCTCTTTCTCGGGCAAGTCAAGCCCGTTGTTCAGGATTTTGAAAATTAATTTATCGCCTTCTTCTCCGTATTTACCCATCAGTGTTTCCAGGTTCTCCATAGCCGGTGTTTCCAATGGTTGGAATCCATACAATTCGAACACGCCTCTGATGGTATTGAGGATATAATTCCGCTTTCTGACTGTCTCCGGTCCAAAATCTCTTGTCCCTGAAGGGAGGGATGGCTTAGGCATACAACTAATTTAAGGTCCTGTTTGGCCGCAAGGGCATGGGCGCGAAGTTAAGCTACCACGCCTAATAGTTGTTAAAGTTTTCCTTATGTGTGAAAATCCGTATGGAAAATTCCTGTTTCGTCATCTTAGATAGTGGAGACATACTTCATCACTAAAACCATATGGAAATGCTCAACCACTACATGTCCAAAGAGGATGTGCTGGACGTCCTTTTTGCCAACCGCAACAAATCTTATGGAGCTTACCTCCTGAGAAGAGAGTATCCGGCAAGGCTCAAAAAAAGTATGGCATTTATGCTGGGGGGCGTGTTGCTTCTGGGTGCAGGATTGGAATGGAAAAGCGCGCATCCTCCGATCGCGCCGATCTTCGACCCCATAGCGCCGATGCATCCGACCATCGTGGATTTGCAGCCACCCCCGGAGGAAAAAAAGCCCATTGAACATCCGATTGTGCGACCGGCCATTTTGCATCCTGCACAGCCGCAATTGGCTCCTGCGCCGCCCACCATTGCAGTAACGGCCCTCAAACTGGTTGATGTACCAGATCCGGCGAAAATGATCCCCCCTCAAGAAACCTTGGCAAATACAACTATTGGAGCAACGACTTCCCCTGGTACGGGAGTGCCTGGGGCGGTTGGGACTACTGGCTCAGGTTCAGGCACAGCAAAAGCAACGGAGACGGAGGTGGGAAATGGGGAGCCATTCAGGAGTGTGGAACAAATGCCCATGTTCCCGGGAGGGGAGGACGCGCTCCGAAAGTACCTGATGCGCAACATGGAAACTCCGGACGAACTGGAGGAAGGGGCTCAGAAAAGGGTTGTGGTCTGTTTTGTAGTAGATAAGGATGGGACCATCAGCGCCTGTGCTGTTCTGCAAACCGGTGGAGCTGTTTTTGATGAAGAGGTGCTCCGGGTGGTGAAGCATATGCCAAAGTGGAAACCGGGTATACAAAATGGAAGGGCTGTACCCGTGTATTTTACCCTACCCGTCATCTTTGCGCGAAACTAGATCGAATCGCTTAAAACCGTTGGTGGGCCACATTAAATCTAGGAGGCCCGCCGACGGTTGTTCAATTTTTACTTATCTTGCCCAACTCTGACAATAGGATTATGGATACGCAGGACACACAGGATAGCAGGGCGAAACTCTCTGAGAGAGTACGTTCCACCACTCACATAGCTATGGGAATAATTTACGTAGGGGTCGCCTTCCTACTTATTTTCGGCAAACATTTTGGAGTCCAGGTGGACTTGATCTCCCAACCCATAGCCATTGCATTGGGTATCCTTAGTTTCATTTATGGGGGATGGCGCATTTACCGGGGCATCCTTAAAAAGTATTGAATGAATCGAATATATAGTTGGGGCTGCCTGGTACTCATTGCTTTATCCCTGGGATGTAACGAATCGGAGACCGGAAAGGGACTACCCAGCGATACCAGAAATTCTGGAACAATCCGTATAAGTGCAGACGAATCTTTTCGTCCTGTCATGGAGGAAGAATTGAAGGTTTTCAGGGCTTCCAACCCCAAAGCGAACATTGTTGCTTCTTATAAACCAGAAGCAGCCTGCTTAAAGGACCTCTCCAATGACAGCATCCGCATGGTATTTGTGACCAGGGGATTAACTTATAAGGAGGTGCAATATTATCAGGGCAGGCTGCAGTATTCCCCTTCTTTTGACATACTGGCCTACGATGCTGTGGCTATCATTGTCAACAATCAGGCTCCTGATACAGGTTTTACAGTGGATCAATTATCGGGTATACTGCAGGGTAAACCCAGTCCACAAGGGAAAGTATATACGTCCGTATTCGATGGATTAACGGCTACCTCCACCGTAAGGTATGCGCTTGACTCGATTCTAAGGGGGGCAGGATTTGGTGCTGGTCATGTTTTTGCAGCCGCTAATTCTACTGGAGTGATTGACTATGTGGCAAGTCATCCGGACGCTATAGGTTATGTAGGTGTTAATTGGATTGGTAATCCGGAAGATAGTGTGCAGGCAGCTTACCGAGCCAAAGTAAGAATCGCCTCCATTCAATGTGCCCTTTGTCCCGATCAACCCTATCTGTACCCGACCCAGGAGCAAATTTTAACAAATCGTTATTCTTTTAGGCGAGGATTATATTATATAATGAAGGAGAATTACGATGGGTTGGGAACAGGGTTTGCAGACTTTTTAAAATACCAAAGGGGACAATTGATATTCAGAAGAGCCTATCTTGTGCCCGCAATTTTGCCATTTAATATTAGAAGCGCCAAAGTCCAGTAACTTTATCAGATATAATAAAAATTGTATATTCACTTAAAACGCAATTCACAATGAAAATGAGAGTCAGCTTAGTAGTGGCAACGCTGGTTTTGGGCAAGGCCGCCTTTGCCCAAAGTGTGGATGACGGCAAGCGATTCCTGTATTATCAACGGTATCAGAGTGCAAAAGATGCCTTTTCAAAGGCGTTGGCTGCCAAACCGAATGATGGAGAGACAACCTACTGGCTGGGACAGGCTGAACTAGGACTGAAGGATTCTGCCGGAGCAAAGGATCTGTATCAAAAGGCTTTGCAAGCTAACGGTAATGACCCCTGGCTGTTGGTAGGTATGGGAGAAATTGGCTTGAAAGAAAATCAAACTGCGGATGCCCGTAACCGTTTTGAAACCGCCATCAACATCAGCAAATCTAAAGATGCTGGTATTTTGTTAGCGGTTGCCAGGGCTAACATCGATGTGTGGTCCGGTGACGGAAACTATGCTGTCGAGAAACTCAACCAGGCAATGGAAAAAGAAAAGAAGCACGTAGAGGCTGCGCTCTATGTAAGCCTGGGTGACGCATATGCCAAATTAATTGACGGTGGTAACGCCGTTACCAACTATAACAATGCCTTGCAGGCCGATCCTAAATACGCAGCGGCACATTATGGCATCGGGCAGATTTACGAATCTCAAAAGAACCCCAGCCAATACGTTCCTGAGTACGAAGCGGCGATAGCGGCCGACCCCAATTATGCGCCGGCTTACTACCGCTTATACATTCACTATTATTTCCACTTCGATCCTGAGAAATGTAAGGAATACCTGGCGCTGTATACCCAGCACGCTGATCCCAGTCCCCTGGTAGATCAGGCTACGGCTGATATCCTTTTTGCCAGCCAGGATTTCCAGGGTGCTATAGCTAAGGCAAAAGCATTGTTACCCAACACACCTGACTATTACAAGCCGCACTACTACAAACTAATGGCGTACAGCTATGCTCCCCTGGGTGACTTTGCCAACGCTAAAACCAATATCGATGCCTATCTGGCTCATCCTGATGATAGCTTGACTTCCAGGAACTATAGGGAAGCGGCATTGATCTATTACCATGGCGGATACGCTAAAGATTCCATTTTCAACTTCATCCGCAAGGCCATCGCTATTGATACTGTTCAGGAGAACAAAAGCTTGTACATACAACTGGCAGCCAACCTCTCTGACTCACTGAGGGATCCCGCTCAGAAGGCTTACTGGGTAGGTCAAGCCTATATCACCAACAAGGACGCAGGGGCCAATGAACTCTATAACTGGGGTCAGGCATTATTCAGTGCTGCTGATACCCTGAGGGCCTGGGATAGCGCAAAGACGGGCATTTCCAATCAGTATTATAAAAAGGCTGATAGTGTATTTGGTCTGTACAATCAGCGATTCCCAGACTACGCTGTTTATGGCAATTACTGGAGAGCCAGGGCTAACTGGTCCCTGGATACTACCATGCAACAAGGTCTGGCTATTCCTTACTTCGAGCAAATGACCAAGCTGGCCAATGCTTCCAAGGATTCAGCCAACTTTCTGGGCCAGGTTAAAATTGGCTACCAATACATGATTCAGTATTACCTGACGGTAAAGAAGGACTACAAGACTACCCTGGAGTATACGAACAAGTTTTTGGAACTCGATCCGAACAACGATTCGTTCAGGAACCTCAAAGGTAAGCTGGACAAATATTTCGCCAAGCAGGCTGCTGGTGGAAGCGGTGCCGGTAAAACGGGAAAATAAAAGTATAAACGTAATATGTTAAAAAGGGGGGCTATGGCCCCCCTTTTTCGTAGTTAGCGATTTTCTTTTTAAGTTTTGGCAATTGTTTTTCCCTCCTACTGTCTTATTTTTGTCACAAATTAATCCTACTGAAATGGATGTTCTTCTGCTGCAGGCCGTTAAAAGCGTTGCAACTGCCGATGTGAACAGCTCAATTAATTATCTGCCAATTGTCCTTCAATTACTGGTAGCCATAGGCATTGTCGTCCTTATGATGACCGGTACACACTTACTGGGGCCCAAAAGGAAGACAGAAGACAAGCTGAAAAACTTTGAGAGCGGTATCGATGCTGTGGGAAATGCCCGCCAACCAATGGCGATCAAGTATTTCCTGGTTGCTATTTTGTTTGTGCTCTTCGACGTCGAAGTGATTTTCTTTTATCCATATGCGGTGAATTTCCGTGCTTTGGGATGGGAAGGATTTCTGGCAGTCTTAGGATTTGTCGGATTTTTCCTGGTGGGATTCATTTATATTATTAAAAAGGGTGCATTGTCCTGGGAAGACTAGTCCCCCCCTTAAAAACATGATATCATGGCACGCCCTGTAAGATTTAATGTACACGCTGAAGCAGATGTAAAGCTGGTCAAGGAAGGCCCTGAAGGATATATGGGCGAAGGGTTTTTCACCACCTCCCTGGATAAGGTCGTTGGTCTGGGCCGGAGTAATTCCATGTGGCCTTTGCCCTTTGCTACTTCCTGCTGTGGAATTGAGTTCATGGCCACGATGGCTTCTACCTATGATTTTGCACGCTTCGGTGCGGAAAGGGTAGGCTTTTCACCCCGTCAGTGTGACCTGCTCATGGTGATGGGAACCATCGCTAAGAAGATGGGGCCTGTGTTGAAGGAAGTGTATCTCCAGATGGCTGAACCCCGCTGGGTAATGGCCGTAGGCGCCTGTGCCTCCTCCGGTGGCATATTTGATACCTACTCTGTACTCCAGGGGATAGATCAGATCATTCCCGTGGATGTGTACGTTCCAGGCTGCCCCCCCAGGCCGGAGGCCATTATTGACGGATTCATGAAAGTCCAGGAATTGGTGCACAACCGTGAGTCCGTACGCCGCCGTAATGGAGAACGATATAAGGAATTGATGGAAAGCTACGGTATCCAATAGGACACCGGCTATCCCAAAATAACGACAATGCCCCTAACGAACGATATCATTCAATGTAAGCTCACTGAGCGATTTGGAGATCAACTCACCGGGTTTGAACAGCCTTATGGTATGTTGACTTTCGTAGCTCCAAAGGACCTGAATCTAAAGGTCATGCAATTCTTAAACGACGACGAGACTTTGAAATTCCGGTTTCTGACTGACCTCACTGCTGTTCATTACCCTGATCGTAAAGGAGAAGAACTGGCAGTGGTGTATCATATGCACAACCTGGAAGACAATATAAGACTGAGGTTTAAGGTATTCACCGATATCCAACAGCCCGATGTGTTTACGGCGACGGCTTTGTTTTCAGCAGCGGGTTGGATGGAAAGAGAATCTTATGACTTTTTTGGGATAAACTTTGTGGGACACCCTAATCTGAAACGTATCCTCAACGTGGAAGAAATGGATTATTTCCCCTTGCGTAAAGAATATCCGCTCGAAGACCAGACGCGTATCGATAAGGATGACGAAATGTTTGGTCGGGGTGGTCACATAGGTAATTAGTATAATCAGCATTATGTCAGAACAGCACCATCACGTAAAGTTGCCGGACGGGTCGATTGAAAAGACTACGACTACCCTGAATATGGGACCTACCCACCCGGCTACGCATGGCGTATTTCAGAATATATTGGAACTGGATGGGGAAAGGATCGTTTCAGCGGAATCAACGGTGGGGTATATCCACAGGGCATTCGAGAAAATAGCTGAACGTCGGCCGCTCTACCAGATCCAGCCGTTGACAGACCGGTTGAATTATTGCTCGTCTCCCATCAACAACATAGGTTGGCAATTGACTTGCGAAAAATTGCTGGGGATTAAGACCCCTAAAAGGGTAGACTATCTGCGGGTGATCATCATGGAATTGGCCCGTATTTCAGACCACCTGATCTGTAATTCCATTGTGGGGGTTGATGCTGGTGCTTTCACGGGTTTCCTGTATGTGATGCAGTACCGGGAGTTGATTTATGAAATTTATGAGGAAGTCTGTGGAAGCAGGCTGACCACTAATATTGGAAGGATTGGCGGTTTTGAAAGAAATTTCACCAACACTGCTTTCACCAAACTGGAGAAATTCCTTGCAGAATACCCGGCCGTGCTCAAGGAATTTGAAAACCTTTTCCTGCGCAACCGCATATTCATGGAAAGGACCCAAGGCACCGGTGGCATCAGCGCTGAAAGGGCCTTGAATTATGGATTTACCGGCCCTAACCTCCGGGCGGCGGGTGTGGATTATGATGTCCGCGTACATACCCCTTATAGTTCATACGAAGACTTTTCATTTGAGATTCCAGTAGGCTCTACCGGTGACAACTACGATCGTTGGTTGGTCAGGGAAAAAGAGATGTGGGAGTCCGTCAGCATTGTCCGTCAGGCCTACCGGAAGATACAGGAGATGAAGGGCGCCGATGCCGAAGTATTCCATGCCAATGTTCCCGAATATTACCTGCCTAAAAAGGAGGACGTATACACGAAGATGGAGGCCCTGATCTGGCACTTCAAAATTGTGATGGGAGAAACCGATATGCCTAAAGGTGAGGTCTATCATTCCGTGGAAGGCGGCAATGGGGAGTTGGGATTCTACCTGATCAGTGATGGAGGAAGGGCTCCTTTCAGGTTGCATTTCCGCAGGCCTTGTTTCATTTATTACCAGGCTTATCCAGAGCTGACCAAAGACGGCCTTCTGAGTGATGCAGTAATTACCATGAGCAGCCTGAACCTGATCGCAGGTGAAATGGATGCATAAATATATGCGTGGGTGCAAGCCCGCGACAAATGACAACTAGAAATGATACAGTTTTCAGAAGAAAAGCTCAATAAGGTTAAAGAAATCGTTGCCCGTTACCCGGAGGGGAAACAGAAGAGCGCTTTGATCCCCGTGCTGCACATTGCTCAGGATACATTTGGCGGTTGGCTGGATGCTCCGGTAATGGATTACGTGGCCGGTCTTTTGCAACTGGAGCCCATCGAGGTATACGAGGTGGCAACTTTCTATTCCATGTTCAATCTCAAGCCCGTTGGAAAATTCCTGTTGGAGGTTTGCCAAACAGGGCCCTGCATGCTTAACGGAAGCGATGACATCATCGCTTATATCACTGAAAAACTGGGTATCAAACCAGGAGAAACCACCCCTGATGGTTTGTTTACCCTTAAACCTACGGAGTGCTTAGGTGCTTGTGGGTATGCACCAATGATGCAACTCGGTAAGACCTATCGGGAGCACCTGACCAGAGAAAAGGTCGATCAGATCATTGCAGAAGCAAAACAGCAGTAGGGCAAACAAACAACAACGGAGCAATTTAAACATGCATATGAAAAAAGTAATATTGATTTTACTGTTTGTGGGAGGTATGGCCAGCATGGTCAGCGCGCAGAGTTTGAGTCCTGTATCCGGATTTGCACTGGACATTGGGTATGGTGGATTTACGCCTCCAATCCTGAGTGGTCAGGCTAAGCAAAGGAGTGATTTCTTTACCGACGGTACCCAGGGACAATATATTGTAACCAGCACAGGCGCCTTTCACGCAGGGATCTCTGCCAAGGTTTGGAAAATCCGGGTGGGCGTGGTTGGTACCTATGAAGACGTTTTTGTAAAGAACTCTTTTACCGATGTTACTCCTGGTGGTAATGTTGTTGGTTATGTCAAGACTTCCAACAAATACTGGAGCGCTATGGCTAAAGTAGAATGGAACTGGGCAAGCTTTGGTGGCCTGCACTTATATGGAAACCTGGCGGGTGGCCATTATGGGGTGACTTCGACTTTGACAGATAATACTTCATCCCTGACGCCGGATCACTCAACAACCGACGGTGGTTTTGCCTATCAGGTAACACCTATAGGTGCCAGGATAGGCGGCAAAAAGGTTTCTGTGTTCCTGGAAGCCGGATGGGGATTCCTGGGAATGGTGAACGGCGGAGTACGTTTTAAACTGTAGTAGCACAATAAAGATATGGGACGCAAACTGTTATTGGAAAAGGCACACGTGGAGGGAATCCGGTATTACGATACCTATCGCCGGGAAGGCGGGTACCGTAGTGTAGAGAAGGCCCTGAATACCATGAGCCCGGAACAGGTCGTGGATGAAGTTAAAAAGAGCGGCTTGAGAGGTCGTGGGGGCGCAGGTTTCCCTACGGGCATGAAATGGAGTTTCATTGCCAAACCGGAAGGGATTCCGCGTCACTTGGTTTGTAACGCGGATGAATCTGAGCCCGGGACCTTTAAGGACCGGTATTTAATGGAGTTCATTCCTCACCTGTTGATAGAAGGTTTGATCGTCTCTTCTTATGCACTGGGTTCTGCTTCAACTTATATCTATATCCGGGGTGAATATGCCTGGGTCGCTGATATCCTGGAGCAGGCTATAGCCGAAGCCAAACAAAATGGCTGGCTGGGTAAAAATATCCAGGGCAGTGGTTTTGATTGTGAGATTTATGTACATAGGGGTGCGGGGGCTTATATCTGCGGTGAAGAAACTGCCTTGATCGAATCACTGGAAGGTAAAAGGGGAAACCCCCGTATCAAACCGCCCTTCCCTGCGGTGAAGGGCGCCTGGGATAGACCCACGGTGGTGAACAATGTAGAATCACTGGCAGCGGTGGTTCCCATCATCAATATGGGTGGTGAAGAATATGTCAAGATCGGTATGGGGAAGTCCACCGGGACCAAACTGATATCGGCCTGTGGCAATATCAACAAGCCAGGGGTGTATGAAATAGATATGACCATCTCCGTGGAAGAGTTCATCTACTCCGACGAGTACTGTGGAGGGATTCCCAATGGAAAGCGGCTCAAAGCCTGTATTCCGGGTGGATCTTCCGTTCCCATTCTGCCCGCCAACCTGCTGTTGAAAACGGCTAAGGGTGATACCAGGATGATGAACTATGAAAGTCTGTCCGATGGCGGTTTTGCTACTGGTACCATGATGGGGTCGGGTGGTTTTATTGTGCTGGATGAAGATCAATGCGTGGTCAGGCATACCATGACCCTGGCCAGGTTCTATCAACATGAAAGTTGCGGGCAGTGTTCACCCTGTAGGGAGGGTACTGGTTGGATGCACCGTATCCTCCGTAACATAGAAACCGGAAAGGGAAAAAGCAGCGATATTGATCTGCTCTGGGATATCCAGCGTAAGATCGAAGGCAATACCATTTGTCCCCTGGGGGATGCAGCGGCCTGGCCAGTGGCTGCGGCCATCCGCCACTTCAGGGATGAGTTCCAATGGCACGTGGATCACCCTGAGGAATCCCAGACCCGTAACTACGGGCTGGCCCATTATGCTGATCCCCTTCAGGTACCGGTAACCGCATAACCGCAAATAGAAAGTTATGAGCGAAGAAAAGAAACTGATTAAGGTCACGATAGACAATATCACCGTAGAGGTTGAACCGGGCACATCCATTCTAAATGCTGCCAGGCAGATAGGTGGAGATGTCGCTCCCCCTGCCATGTGTTATTACAGCAAGCTGAAAGGAAGTGGCGGTAAGTGCCGTACCTGTCTGGTAGAAGTAGCAGCTGGATCCACTGCGGATCCCAGACCTATGCCCAAACTGGTAGCATCCTGCCGCACCAATGTGATGGATGGAATGGTGGTGAAGAACATTACTTCTGAAAAGGTGATTGACGCCCGTAAGGGGATAGTGGAATTCTTGCTCATCAATCACCCACTGGATTGCCCCATTTGTGACCAGGCTGGTGAATGTAAACTACAGGACCTGAGCTATGATAACGGTGCTCCCGGAACCCGCTACGAGTTCCCCAGGCGTACCTTTGAAAAGCACGACCTGGGTCCTTATATCCAGCTCCACATGACCCGTTGTATCATGTGTTTCCGCTGCGTATTCACGGCTGATCAGCTCACCAACCAACGCGTACATGGCATTCTGGATAGGGGAGAGCACGCAGAAATTGCGACTTATATCTCTAAATCATTGGATCATGACTTCATAGGCAACGTCATCGACGTATGTCCTGTGGGGGCCTTAACCGATAAAACCTTCCGGTTTAAAAACAGGGTTTGGTTCCTCAAGCCTGTAGATGCACACAGGGATTGTCCCAAGTGCTCCGGTAAGGTTCAATTGTGGTTCCGGGGCGATGAAGTATTCCGGGTGACGGCCCGAAAAGATCAGTGGGGTGAAGTGGAAGACTGGATTTGTAACGAATGTCGCTTTGAAAAGAAGAAGGCTGCTGATTGGGTGATTGAAGGACCTACAAAAGTAGACAGGCACTCGGTTATTTCAGCGAACCACTACGTAGGCATGCACAAACCGACAGAAATTGAACCTGAAGTCATGGGACGAAACCCAAGACTGCTCATGGATATTCACTCAGTGAGTGAGGTAAACAGACCTGAAATAGACCTGTCCAGATTGCCTGGCCCTGCTCACTCTGACAATTTCAACGGAATAGAGAACAAATAAAGAGACGTACAATATGCACCTGTTAGCGATAGACTGGATATTTCTGCTGGAGAAAGTGATACTGATTGTTATCATCATCTCCATTTCCCTGGGTGTTGCCATGTATTCCACCTGGTGGGAGCGCAAGGTAGCCGCCTGGATACAGGACCGCATTGGGCCCAACAGGGCAGGCCCTTTGGGCTTGCTTCAGCCGCTGGCTGATGGATTGAAGCTCTTTATGAAGGAAGAGATCTTCCCTGCTTCTTCCAACAAGATTCTTTTCTTGTTAGGCCCCTGTCTGGCGATGTTGACCGCCATGATGACTTCGGCGGTAGTTCCCTGGGCTAGTCATTTGCATATTGCTGGTAGGGACGTGCCGTTGCAGATTGCAGACGTGAACATCGGTATCCTTTATGTTTTTGGCGTAGTGAGTATGGGAGTATATGGGGTCATGA
>CAJCIQ010000110.1 GCA_903970475.1 Beijerinckiaceae bacterium | reverse complement strand
GTCAACGTGTGCAATGATGGCGATGTTGCGAATTTGCATAATATATTGATTAACAGGCCAGCTATCCAGAATTTGAGGGCTGATTGCCTAATAAATTCAAAAAAGGGGCCAAACGAAGCCGCAAAGGTACGTTAATTCAGCCGGAGGGGGAAATGCAAAGCCAAAAGTTTATGATATTATAATGTTATCGCGGGGGAGCCCCTACCCCAGGGCAACGTGGGGCATGAACGCTGACCCAGCCCCGGCAACCTAGGTCATGGACGCTGATCCGATCCCAGGGCAACGTAGGTCTGGGGTAAGGACGAACTTCGGGGTGCCATGGGTTTATCTCTCCTCAAATAGGGTCCCTTCGGGAGGTTTGCTAGTGAACGTTTTCCGGTGATAGGGCGTTAATCCATGGAGGGCTATGGCAGACCTGTGGGACTCGGTGCCATAGGCTTTATTCTGGCTCCACCCATACTCAGGGTGGAGGTTATGTAATTCTTTCATATGTGCATCCCTATAGGTTTTAGCCAGGATGCTGGCGGCTGCAATGGCGGCAAAGATGGAATCACCTTTGATGATGCAATGATGCCTGACCTCCGGATATGGTGTAAACCGGTTACCGTCTATCAGGAGCAATTCGGGTCGGATCGGGAGCTGATCCAATGCCTGGTGCATGGCTTTGAAGGATGCTTTGAGGATGTTGATCCGGTCTATTTCTTCATTATCAACGCTGGATACAGCGTAGGCCAGGGCATTTTCTTCTATATATATCCGGAGTTCGTCCCGGACACCCTCCGGTACTTGCTTAGAATCGTTGAGCAGGGGGTGGGAAAAATCTTTGGGAAGGATGACCGCAGCGGCAAATACCGGGCCTGCCAGGCATCCCCTGCCGGCTTCATCACAGCCGGCCTCGATTTTCCTTTTGTACATGTAAGCCCTGAGCACGGCACAAAATTCAGATTTGTGGCCCGAAGAAAAAATAAAAAAAGCCAATAAAATAATGATCCGCACGGCTGGTGTATCACCTACCTTTGCGCTGTTTATGAAAACGCTTCCTTCTTCCAGGCCCGTCGCCATCTGGATTATGGTGGGGGTGGGCATGCTGATCATTCAGGTTATGCTGGGCGGCATAACCCGCCTGACAGGTTCCGGACTTTCCATCACAGATTGGGACGTCGTAACCGGAGTCCTGCCTCCTATTGGAAATCAGCAATGGTTGACTGAATTCCATAAGTACCAACAGACGCCTCAATTCAGGTTGATTAATTCAGATTTCACCCTTTCGGATTTTAAGTTCATCTTCTTTTGGGAGTGGTTTCACCGGCTTTGGGCCCGAGCCATTGGATTTGTATTCCTCATCCCCTTTATTATATTTCTGGCCCAAAATAGAATCCGTCAGGATATGATCATCCCCTTGGTCATCCTTTTTGTGTTGGGCGGGATGCAGGGCCTTGTGGGCTGGATTATGGTACTCAGCGGATTTGTGGGTGATTCCGTGTATGTTAATCCAGTAAAGCTCACTGCCCACTTCCTGAGCGCCATGGTGTTGATAGGATATACGCTTTGGTTTGGATTGCAACTCCTGGTACCTGACGACCAGCGCCGTACAGATAAGCAAATGCTTAACTGGGCCAAGGCACTGCTGATACTGGTTTTTGTACAACTGGCCTTTGGAGGATTGATGGCAGGTAATAAAGCGGCTACCGCCGCCCCCACCTGGCCTTCTATAAACGGATCTTTTGTGCCGGATAGCTTCTTTCGGGAATCTCCCTGGACCAGAAACCTAGTGTACAACAAACTGACCATTCACTTCATACACCGGGGACTAGCTTATCTGGTACTGGTGATCATTGCCATATTCTCCTGGAAGCTATATCAGCGTAAAAAGGAAGGTTCCCTTACCCTCCTGGCGGCTAAAACCTATTGGATCCCCCTTGCCCTGGTGGGGACCCAGGTACTCCTGGGTATTCTGGCTGTACTTACCAGTCCCTATATCATTGCAGAACATTGGGGCACCTTTGAATGGTTGGCCCAGCTTCATCAATTGGTGGGCATGTTCTTAGCTTTATCGCTACTTTATATTAGCTATCTGGTCAGTGGGAAACATACAGGAAAAGCCTGATATTTGTTAGGCCATGCTGATTTTTCATAAGCCTTTTTGGTCCGGATTTTACCGATCCCTACCCGTACAACTATTCTTGCTTCACTTCCGGAAGTACCAGGTTCTACTGATATTCTGGTGGATTGTCGGAAGCGCCGTGTCGTCTCAGTTCATGAGTAGCTTTGGGGCGGATACCCTTTTCTTGGCTCCTGAATACAGGGGGCAGGTAGATATCATCAGTGCCCTTTTTGTAGGAGGCGGATTGGGCATCTACATCATGAGCTGGAACATCACCACCTTTATCCTTTTCGCCCGGTATTTTAAATTCCTGGCTACTACCAGCCATCCCTTTTTGAAATACTGCCTCAATAATGCCTTACTGCCCTTATTCTTCCTGGTCTTTTTCTTTATCCGGGCTTACACCTTCGAACGTCATAAGGAGCTGATGTCTACGGTGCAAATAGGCTATATGATGGGTGGCTATCTCATAGGCTTGGTCCTAGTACTGGCCATTAGCTTTACTTACTTTTTTGGAGCCAACCGCACCATCGTCCGGACCTTGGGACCCGCTGGGTCTGGCGCAGAGCGTTTTTTAAAACAAATCAGGACCTGGAGACAACCTCCCGGAAATAACAAGGGAGAATTTGGCCCGGTAGACTGGTATTTTACCTCTTTGTTCCGCCTGAAGGTTCCCAGAGACGTTAGCCACTATAGTGAAGTTTTCCTGGAGCGGGTATTCAAACGCCATCACTTCGCGGCCATCCTTTGCATCTTACTGGCTTTTCTGATGCTGATGAGCATTGGCTATTTCATGGACAATCCCTACCTACAGATACCGGCTGCCTGTAGTGTACTTATTCTGTTTTCTTTATTGATTGCGGCTTCTGCTGCTTTTGTATACTGGATGGGTAGTTGGTCTTTACCCGTTGCCCTGGTCCTGCTCCTGGGTTTGAATATGCTGTTTGAATACAATGTGCTGGACACCCGGAATAAACTATATGGTTTGGATTATACGCATGACCAACCCAGGCCCAGCTATACAAGAGAAAGTATCAAGGCCTTGTGTACGCCGGAGCTTCAGGGGGCTGATGAAATTCAGACCATAGGCGTGCTCAATCGTTGGAAGGCCAGGCAAGGTGTAGATAAGCCCACCTTGTTTGTCCTCAACGTCAGCGGAGGGGGTACCCGTTCAGCCACCTTTACCATGGGTGTACTTCAAAAACTGGATAGCCTCATGAAAGGTACCCTGATGAAGAAAACCTTCCTGCTCACGGGCGCTTCCGGTGGAATGTTGGGCGCTACTTATTTCAGGGAATTGTACCGGCTTCAACAAAGAGGTGAAAACATCAATCTGGGAGATCCCCAATATGTAGATAATATTTCCAAAGACCTGCTCAACCCCTTGTTCTCTTCGTTTGTCACCAGGGATATGCTGGCGCCGGCCCAGTCCTTTATGGTAAATCCTTATACCTATGTAAAGGACAGGGGTTATGCGTTCGAAGAACAACTGGACAGGAATACCGGCCAGGTTTTGGGCGGAAAACTGGGCGATTACGCCCAGGAGGAAGCCAACGCCACTTTACCACTGATCATCTACAATGGCACCATCTCCAGGGATGGAAGAAAGATGATGTTTTGTACCCAACCCATCAGTTACCTGATGCAATCTGTTCCCGATAGCGTTGCCGGGTTGTATGCTGATCCGGATGCTATTGACTTCTCTGCCTTTTTTAAGAAGCAAAATCCCATGAACGTGCGCCTGCTGAGTACTTTAAGGGTAGGCGCCACTTTCCCCTATGTATTACCGAACGTATGGCTCCCTTCAGAACCTGTTATTGATGTGATGGATGCTGGTCTCAGAGACAACTATGGCCAGGAAACGACCATTCGTTTTTTGCAGGTGTTTGATACCTGGATAAAAGAGAACACCGCCGGCGTGATCTTCATAGAGATCCGTGACCGCAGGGGGACCGACTGGGCGGACGACCTGCCTGGCCAGGATTTTACCCAGTTTTTTACCAGACCATTTTTAACCCTACAGAATAATTGGCCCAAGTTTCAGGATTATGCCCAGGACGAACTGACCAGCTTCAGTGCGCAGGCTTTTCATTTCCCCTTCCGGAAAGTGACTTTTTCTTATGTCCCCTCTCAGGGTAATTCCTACGCACCATTGAATTTTCACCTGACGGCAAGGGAGAAGTTAAGCATCATATCTTCTTTGCAAAGCCCTGAATTTATTCAGTCTCTCCATGGATTGAGTAAGCTGTTGACGGCCCACTAGCGGTCGTGGGCGTTGGGCTCAACCCTGGTTGGCTTGTAACAACCTTATGGCTTTTGGAATTACCTGAATGGTGAAGGTATCATTACCTGGCCAGGGGTCCCCGTCAATATGCAAGGGCGCCAACTTAGGATTGCGTATGACCAGGGATTTGGCTTGGAAATATAAAATATCCTTAGAGGAGTCGCTAAGACCGTAGTGTCTCTGCACCTTGCCATTGCGGATCTGACGCAAAATGGAGCCTACCAACCGCCATTTGCTCATGTCCTGAACGATGACAATGTCCAGCATGCCGTCTCCCAGAGAGGCTTCGGGTGCAATCGTAAAATGGTTGCCGAATTGATTGCTGTTGGCAATGCTGATAAAATAGGCATCTGTATTGAACTGCTGCCCATTAATATAGACTTCAAAAGGATAGGTTTTGGCGGCAAAGAAATTGCGGAAGGAAATCTTTGCATAGGTCGGTAATCCCCTTGTACCAGAGCGCGCAAAATCATGGGCTACCTGGGCGTCAAAACCCAGTCCGGAAAGCATGCAGCAGAACTGCTCGTTTACGTAAAAGGCGTCTATGTACTTATATCTATTGGTAAAAATGATGTCCAACGCTTTTCTGGGATCTTTTGGAATACCGGCTGCAAAAGCCAGTCCATTCCCCGAGCCTCTGGGAATGATGCCCAGGTTAACGGGCACAGGAATGCCTTGAAGAGCTTTGGCCACCTGCCGTACAGTACCGTCTCCGGCAACCACCACGACATCGGTTACATATTCCAGTTTTATTTTTTCCCTTAGGAAATGGTAATCCCCGGTCGGATGGGTTTCCACTATGCTGTAGTGAATCCGCTGTTCCTCGGTTGAACGGGAGATCAGGGTCTTGAGTGAAGCTTTCCCCCCTGTGCCTGAAATGGGATTAATCAAGTAAACTATATGGCGCATGGGATTGCAAGGTCGGAAAAACTTTTTGCGTTTATATATTAATTTAATGTAAGAGCCAGCCTGGGCCGGATAATTCCGATTAATTACCTTTGCGCCATGTCTACGCAACATTTATCTGAACAAGAACTAATTCGCAGGGATAAGCTGGCTGAACTGAAGAAATTAGGTATCGATCCTTATCCGGCTCCGGAATTTCCGGTAACCCATACCAGCGTCGATATCAAATTCGGATATAGTGAGGAGCATAAAGAAGCTTTCGCTGAAGTGTCTTTGGCTGGTCGGGTGATGAGTATCAGGGACATGGGAAAAGCCGCTTTTGCCGTGATTCAGGACCACGCCGGCAGGATTCAGATCTATGTAAAGCGTGATGAGATTTGCCCGGGGGAGGACAAAACCCTATACGATACCGTTTGGAAGAAGCTCCTGGACATAGGGGACATTATCGGAATAAAGGGATATGGATTCATTACCAAAACCGGAGAAACTTCCGTACACGTAAGGGAGTTTGCTTTGTTATCCAAGGCCCTAAAGCCGTTGCCGGTAGCTAAAGAGAAAGATGGTGAAACCTTCGATGCTGTCACCGACCCGGAGTTCCGCTACCGTCAGCGTTATGTTGACCTGGTTATCAATCCAGCGGTCCGGGAAACTTTTGTGCAGCGCACCAAACTAGTGAACACCATTCGCCAGTTCCTTAACGAAAGGGGTGCGCTGGAAGTAGATACGCCTGTTCTCCAGTCGATCCCCGGCGGAGCAGCAGCCAGACCTTTTATCACCCATCACAATGCCCTGGATATTCCCCTATACCTGCGTATCGCCAACGAGCTCTACCTCAAACGGCTGATTGTAGGTGGATTTGACTGGGTTTATGAGTTTAGCCGTGACTTCCGCAACGAGGGAATGGACAGGACCCACAACCCCGAGTTCACCATCCTGGAATTCTATACAGCCTATAAGGACTATCTCTGGATGATGGACCAAACAGAGCAATTGCTGGAGCAATGTGCCCGGGCCCTGCATGGGGTCACCGATGTAACGGTCGGGGATAAGGTTATTAGTTTCAAAGCGCCATTTGCGCGTGTACCCATCTATGACGCCATCCAGCAACACACGGGTATTGACGTCAGGGAAATGGATGAGGCCGAGTTGCTGAAAACCTGCAAGTCCCTCCACCTCGTAGCGGATGCAACCATGGGCAAAGGTAAATTGATCGACACCCTCTTTGGTGAACTTTGCGAGCATCATTACGTACAACCCACCTTTATCATAGATTATCCCGTTGAAATGAGCCCCCTTACCAAAAGGCATAGGAAAGATGCCAGACTGGTAGAACGTTTCGAACTCATGGTCAACGGTAAGGAAATCGCCAATGCCTATTCAGAGTTAAATGACCCCCTGGATCAGCGGGCACGTTTTGAAGAGCAGGCGAAGCTCATGGAAAGGGGAGACGATGAGGCCATGTTCATTGACTACGACTTCCTCCGCGCCCTGGAATACGGCATGCCGCCCACCGCCGGCATAGGCATCGGTATCGATCGCCTGGCGATGCTGATGACCAATCAGGCTTCCATCCAGGATGTATTGCTGTTTCCGCAGATGAGGCCTGAGAAGACTTCCGGGGCCGCTTCAGAAGAATAGGCTGTTTATACACGCTAAGAGGGATGGAACTACCTGGAAATTGTGATTTGAAAAAACAATTTCCGGGTAGCACCATCCCCCATCTATTATTCAACGGTTCCATTTAACCCTACACTTGATTAGCGGGCGCTCATTCCATGATCGGTTTGAGTTATCGGGGGCAATGGACCCATCACTCCAGAGTAGATTCAGCGCGTGCAAAAGGGGAGGTTATAAAGGCTCCTTATCCAGCCGCTCCAGCTTCCAGGCATCGGGGAGGGCCCGTAAAATAAATAATATCACAACAACCCGAATGGCCACGCTGCTGATATTACTAACGGAGAAGATCAGGGTAATGGCCCAAAGGAAGGTGAACAGGATGAGCCCCATCAGCAAGGCGCCATAAGGCCTGACATAGGTATACAGACCTAATCCGATGAAGGCGGCGGCCTCAAAGGAAGCAACCAGAAAGATCCAGTAGTGTAATTCATTTCTGCCGTAGGCAATCAACACTTCCCCGGCAAAAAGTAAGATAGCGATCAGGTAAAGGCTGTTTCTACCTCTCCTGACCCCGGGTAGGTAGTTTTGTCTTTCTTCAGCTCTGAGACGGACCATATGTTCTGTGAGCACGTCCGAATCAGCAGGGATGTTTGAAGCACCGCCTCCGTTATCAGCAGGTAGGGATACGGGACTACCATGGGGTGTTGAATGGGAATGACCATTTACATCCTGGGGGCCCCCTGAGTCCGGGGATGGAGCCGAGGCTCCCGTATAGAAAGATGGAGGAATACGGCTTCTCATAAAGGATATTTCTGTAATATAACAAATAACCACAAAAAAACCAGCCCCAAAGGCTGGTTCCTGATAAATATTATTAAGCGTAACGTGCCTGTAAATATTGTATTTATTGAAGTGGGATATCCCTTTTTAACATATCATCTCTATTGGCCATATCCCAGGCAGTATAGAATACCAATTGGGCCCTTTTGGCATACAGGTCATAATTGATCTTATCAGGTGTATCCGTGGGCTGGTGGTAATCAGCATGGGTACCATTGAAGAAGAAGATGATGGGTACGCCTTTGGAGGCAAAGTTGTAGTGGTCGCTGCGATAATAAAAACGGTTGGGATCTTTGAGGTCATTGAATTTCCTGTCCAGCTCCAGCTTGGTGTATTTGGTGTTCTGGGCATCCAGTATAGGCGCCAGATCAGAACTGAGCTTATCATCCCCGATGGAATACACATAGTTGGTGGAATCACCATATTTACGGGAAGGATCAATCCTTCCTATCATATCTATATTCAGGTCAACGCTGGTTTGGGCCAGGGGATACACGGGATGATCGGTATAATAAGCAGAACCCCAAAGGCCTTCTTCTTCACCGGAAACGGTCATGAAGACCATGGTCCTACGGGGTCCTTTGCCTTTTGCAGCGGCGGCAGTGAAGGCCTTGGCTATTTCCAGGACGGCACAGGTGCCGGAGCCATCGTCGTCTGCGCCATACCAGATTTTTCCGTCCCTCATGCCCAGGTGGTCGTAGTGCCCGGTAACAAATACATACTCACCAGCCTTATCGGTACCGGGCAGTACAGCCAGCACGTCGGTGCTGTGTCCAACCTGGGTCGCCTTCTGGAAATCCACTTTTACGTTGGCCTGCAAAATGCGGCCTGAAGCCAGCGTGCCTGCCTTAGCGGAATCAAACGCGCTTCCTAAGATATGCTTAGCCACGTTTTCTGAAACCATGAATACATTCGGTGTTTCTGCCTTTTTATAAAGGTTCACAAACATATTCGCGTTCTGGGCGGAGGCGGAACTTTTGCGGGGAAAATTTGATTGGGCAATGAGTACTACGGCTGCCCCGGATTTCTGGGCGGCGTTCAGTAAGGGACGTAGGGCCCTTGGATCATTGTTAGACCCCATGGCGCCAATGATAACCAGTTTACCCCTGAGGTCAAGTCCAGGAAAGGGATCAGGTAGGGTGGCACCGGGAGCTTGTGGCGTTGTGGGCGCAGGAGGAGCTACAACAAAAACGGCTTCGCTGAAATAATCAGTAGCATTGTGGTTTAAAGAAAGCACCACACTGAAGTCCTGATCGATCTGGTAAGATTGTTCCCCGACAGACACTTCTGCATGGGTCAATGAATCCGTGTAAACAGGATATTCCAGTTGATACTTGTCTCCATTTCCTGGCTTTAATCCTAAAGACTTAAAATAAGCCTCAATGAAAGCTGCTGCTTTGCGCTGTCCTTCGGTGCCCGTTCTACGGCCTTGCATATCAGCAGAGGCGACGGTATACAATTTCTCCTTGAGGTCTGCCGCCGTTATGCCTTTGGCAAAAGGTTCCGGATTGGATTTTTTCTGAGCGGAGGCGGCTATGCTAGTTAATAACAGAGCCCCGGCCATAAATTTCTTCATGTCTTGTCGTTTAAAAGCGACTAAGATATTGGAAATAAGGGCATGTGGGAATCAATTGTGATAAAAGGCTCTATTTATTTGGAATGGCGGAAAGGAAAGCGATTTTATTAACCCTATGCTGGTGTCTTCCTCCTTCAAAGGGGGTGGCTATGAATACTTCAACCATTTCTTCTGCATCCTGTAGAGACACAAAGCGGGCGGGCAGACAAAGGATGTTAGCGTCATTATGGAGCCTGGCAACGGAAGCAATTTCATCCCCCCAACAAACGGCTGCTCGGATACCCGGATGTTTATTGGCGGTTATGCTTACTCCGTTGGCGCTACCGCACAGCAGTATGCCAAAAGCAACCGTGCCCATTTCTACTGCCATCGCTACGGGATGCGCAAAGTCTGGGTAATCGGCGGCATCGGAAGAATGAGCACCGAAATCCTGGTACTGAAGTCCCTTTCCCTCCAATAGAGAAATGATGGCTTCCTTCATATCATACCCTGCATGGTCGGAACCAATGGCAATGGGTTTACGAAAGTCGAAAGAGGAGTTCATGCCAAAGAGCGTTTAAGGATCTAAAGTTAACTGAACTTTCCGTTATTTGGGCCGTCCTGGGTGGTTTTACGGCTTAAGCCGTTTTCACATTCCCCGTACGTTTCAACCTTCCCCATCCTTGTTGCTGTCCTTTGATCGCCCTTCTTAAGGACCGGATCAGGATATAGTACATCAACTGCCTGTAAACCAATCGCTGGGGTAGCATCCAAAGGAGTTTTCTGGCGTCTTCCTTTTCAAAGGCAAAGGCCAGGGCTGCTCCTGCCACATCCACCAGGGTGAAGATGATATAATAAATTACTATATGCCAGGTACTAGCGTCTACAAACCCAAACGAGGCGGCTATTAGGCTGATTATCAATATAATATCAGCCAGCGGAGCCAGGAATGGCAGTATGATCTGGAATATAAGGATGTTGGGAAGGGCTACCCACCCAAATGCCTTGTATTTGTTATTGAAGCAGGCATCCCTATGCTTCCAGAAACATTGCATAACCCCATAGCTCCAGCGGAAACGTTGTTTCAGGAAGTTTCCCAGGCTTTCGGGCGCTTCCGTATAAGAGATGGCCGATGCACAGTTTCTAACAATGTATCCTGCCCGGAGTAAACGCATGGTTAGGTCGCAGTCCTCGGCGAGGGTATCTGTTGTAAAATAACCTGCATCCGAAATAGCTGCCCTGGAAAAAGCACCTATGGCGCCAGGGACGACCGTTATACAATTCAATAGGTCGAATGCCATCCGATCAAAGTTTTGAGCGGTGATGTACTCGATGCTCTGCCAGTGCGTTAGCAGATTCCTTTCATTGCCCACTTTTACATTACCGGCTACGGCGCCCACGGTTTCATCCGTAAACCGCTTCATGAGTTCACTGACGGCATTGTACTTTAGTTGGGTATCCGCATCTATACATACTAAGAAAGGTGCGTCGGTGATATGGATGCCGTAATTGAGCGCTGAGGCTTTTCCGCCATTGGGTTTTGTGACCGCCCTGACTTTTGGGTTACCCTCAAAAGCTTCTGTCACCCTTTGGTAGGTGTTATCCTTGGAGCCGTCATCCACAAAAACAATATTGAAATTGGGATAGTCTTGCAGTAGTAAACTTTGCACCGTCCTAACCGCATTCAATTCTTCGTTGTAGGCTGGGATGATGATGCTGACAAAAGGGGCGCCTCCAGGTTTTTTCCAATCTGCCTCTTCTGCCAAATAAGTTGACTCCATGGTTTTTTCCCTTTTACGCTGAAGGGTGGCCAGGACGACCATCATTACCATTCTGGCCATAGAAAGGACTATACCAACGAGGAAGAGGATAAATAAAATTTCCCCGGTATAATAAGTGAAACTGGCCAACCAGAAGTTGGCATGGATCATCCAGGTATCCTTGTTTTGGGGCAATATGGGCATTACATCATCGTAGGTTTTACCCATGAGGTCGCTTACAGTGGTGAAGTGGTAACCCTTATCCTTGAAATAATGAATGATACGAGGTAACGCATCTACCGTTGCCTGCCTGGAGTCTCCTCCGGCATCGTGTAATAAAATAATGTTTCCCTTGTTCAGGTCCTCTACCCTCAATACCCTGGCATAAACAGAATCAGCAGTGACCCCTGGCTCCCAATCCTCTGGATCTATGGCCTCTCCCACCGTATAATAATTATCCTGTTTACTGCGGGCAATGGGTATTAATTCTTCAAAAGTATGGGGTTCGGAGTCGGCGTTGTAAGGGGGGCGGAATAGTATGGTCGATCGACCGGTAACACACTCAATGAGCAGGCGGGTGAGTTTCATTTCCAATTCGGCCCTCCGGGGACCCATCAAGGCGATGTTGCCATGGGTGAAGGTATGGTTACCGATCTCATAACCTAATTGGTACTCTCTGCGCAGGATGGGTATGTTTTTCTCCGCATTAATACCCACCACAAAAAAGGCGGCGGGTACGTTTTCCTTCTGCAATATGTCTATAATCTTAGGGGTCCAGCGTGGATCTGGGCCATCATCAAAAGTCAGGATGATCTTGCGGTGAACCTCAGAAGTGTCCTCCCCGAACCTGCGTATCATAAAGCTTACTGGTAGTTGCAGGTAATGTTGTTCCAGGATCAGGTTTTCGTTGGTATCATAATCCAACTTAATCTTGCCCTCCTGAGGCATGCTTTCCACGGAAAGAATTTCCCCCTCTCCAATGGGAGGCGCTACGTTGTCCCATTGCATGGGAACAAACTGAAGGGTCGTGTAGTCAAAGGGACGCTTCTTGAGTCCATTATTACTGAGGTCATACGGATAAAAGGTCCATAACCTGGTATCTTCCGTGCCCATACGCCATAGTGCCGTACCTGCTGCCCCGTATTCGTCGGCAAAGCGGATGGTATTAAAATTGGTGGCTGCATCCGTGCACCAGACTTCGTGGGCTACATCCTCCAATACCCCCGTATTCTCATTGACATCCTTGGCCGTATAGGTAAAATGAAGGTTATAACTGTCGTTATCAAAATCGATAGGGGCGTGGTACTCCTGGGCCATGGTTAAGGCTTCAGGATAACTGATGGATTTGGCCTTCCCGCTTTTGGGCCAGTCATATCCGTATCCTGCCAGGGCCAGGATAATTTTGCCAGAGGGAATATCTTTAGCGGCTATATCCATGGCCGCTTCCACCCATTTCTGGGCGGAGATGGGACCGGGTACGCTTTCATCATAGTGTTGGTCATAGGCCATCAGGACTATATAATCTGACCAGGCAGCCAGTTTATCATAGTCATAGTCGTCATTTTCGGGAATGACGTCCACGGTAACAAGCTTATTGAGCGGATGCAAGGTATGATAGAGGTCCTTCACAAAGTCCACCAGTTCGTCTGCGCTCTTGTCTCCTCCTAATTCCTCAAAGTCTACATTGATTCCCTGGAAATTATATTTGACGAGACTATCGGCCAGGCCTTTAATGAAATGCTCCCTCAAGGCTTTGTTCTGGAATAAAGCCCTGGCCAGTTTAGGATCAAAATCCCCTAGTACGCTATTAAAATTGGAGACCATGGGGATGATGCGCAGGGCGTTTTTCTGCATAATATTTAACCCTGCACTGTCCAGATGACTGGTTACGGCGCCCCCTGCGTCCTTAATAAAATACCACTCCGGAAAAATGGTATTGAGCCTGCCGGCGTTTCCCCTGAGGGAGATCATAGCATCAGGTGACCAGGGGCTATAAAAGGCTGCCCGGATAAAGGGGTTTTCCCTGGCAAGCACTTTATTCTTCGCGGAGGCCTCCGTGGTTTTGGTTAGAATATCCCTGTATCCCTGATAAGCTTTGTTCTTGGAGTTCTTAAATGTTATGGCTCCTTTTGGTTTCAGGATCTTTTGGTAGTAGTCCGCTTGTTGCTCCAACAAGGGTAAGGAAGGGTTCTTAAACCGGGCAAGGGCTATGAATAAAATGAGAATCAAAAACACCAATACCGCCGCCAGGACACGAAAGGACCATTGGACTCGCCTCCAACGGGATGGGTTATCGGTTTGAAAGATCTGTGAGTTCTTGCTCATATTATCCAGACAGTTGAGTCGCAAAGTTAAGTAGAACAGTAACGGAATTCTTGCTATATTGCCGCTTACAACCTTTAAAAAACAGCTAAATCATGCAGCCGGCCAAAATTAAAGTGTTATTAGCCGAAGATGACCTTGTGCTTGGGTATGTAATTAAAGATAACCTGGAAATAGGGGGTTATGATGTAATCCTATGCTCCGACGGGGATGAAGCGCTGCAACAGTTCCAAAAGCAAGAGTTTGATATTTGCCTTCTGGATGTCATGATGCCTTCCAAAGACGGTTTTACCGTAGCCAAGAAGATCCGCATGAAAAGTGATGTCGTACCCATCCTCTTTATTACTTCCAAAGCCATGGAAGAAGATAAAATCAAAGGATTCCAAAGTGGGGCCGATGATTATATCATTAAGCCATTCAGTATGCAGGAGCTTATCCTTAGAATGGAAGTCTTCCTGCGCAGGACCAAAAAGCTAAGGAGCGAAGAAGCGGTTACCTATCAGGTTGGAAAACTAAGATTTTCCTTTACGGACCTGAAGATCTACGTAGACGACCAAACGATCAACCTCACCCAAAAAGAGGCCGATCTCCTCCTTTTCCTGTGTAAGCACCCCAATAAAATCCTAAAAAGGGAAGAAGTACTCCTCAATGTCTGGGGGAAAGATGACTATTTCCTGGGTAGGAGCATGGACGTTTTCATTACCAAACTGAGAAAACACTTCAAAGCCGACGGCTCCATTGTGCTGGAAACCATTCATGGCATTGGTTTCCGTTTTAACGTTCCGGAAGTCCATTCTATTTCATAACCTTTTTTTAACATATCAGGAAATGATGGATATCATTGCCTGGTTTCTTGTATATTAAGTGATTAGAAATATTTAATGCACATTAATGGCCCTCCAACGTGGTCCAAGGTGCATAATTTAATTAGTTTTAACCTTCATTAGCCGTTTTTGCAGGCCTAATGACTTTATCCCTGAGGTTAAAACTATAAGACTAATACTTACGTCCAAGATGAAGAAGCAAACCAACTGGATCATTGCTCGTCCAATTTCCTGTTTACTACTAGGTTCTTTTGCGCTGATGGGGCTTTTTTCTTGCTCCCACCCAGAAGAAAAACCAACGCCTGCCACCGATTATTATACCTTACCCGATTCGTTGGCAAAAACTTTAGTGTTTGACACTGTTCGTCAGTGCCCCATGGTGAACTCCATCACCCTTACCGGCAAGATTTCCTTTAATAACGATAATGTCGTCAAGATCTACCCCATGGTCAGTGGGAACATCACCGATATCAACGTGGCCTTGGGTGATTACGTACATCAGGGTCAGGCCCTGGGTCTGATCCGAAGCGCTGAAATGTCTGGCTTTACCAGGGATCTGGTCAATGCCCAAACCAATCTACAGGTGAACAAAAGGCTGCTGGACCAGGAGCAGGATCTCTTCAAAAGCGGTTTGGCCTCCCAAAGTGATGTCATCACTGCCCAGGCCAACTATGACCAGGCGGTCTCCGAACTGGCCAGGTCCAAACAGGTCCTTTCCATCAACGGAGGAGACACCAATCAAGGTCAGACAGTCGTGAAAACCCCCATCAGCGGATTTGTGGTGGAAAAGTTCGTGACCAACAACCAGGCCATCCGTACCGACAATGGTACCAACCTTTTTACCATTTCAGATCTAAATAATGTCTGGATACTAGCCAATGTATACGAATCCAACGTAGGAAGCGTCCATATGGGTGATAGCGCAGACATCACCACCCTGTCTTATCCTGGAAAGGTTTTCAGGGGGAAGGTCGATAAGATCGCCAATGTATTGGATCCAAATAATAAGGTGTTGACTGTTCGAGTGGTATTGTCCAATCCCGGATACCTGCTCAAACCGGAGATGTTTGCTTCTGTGACCATCAGTAGTAAAACGGATCAGGAAGCCCTGTGCATACCGTCCTCAGCGCTGATTTTTGATAAGAGTCAGTATTATGTACTGACCGTGAATGAAAAAAATCAGGTACAGATGCACAAGACAACCGTGATCAATGCGGTAGGAAACAAAACATATATTTCAGGAGGGGTACAGGCTGGTGATAAAGTAGTGGCTTCCCAGGCTGTGTTAATCTTTGGACAACTCAACAGCTAGAAATGAACAAATTCCTTCGTGCTATTATAGGCTTTTCCCTTAAAAATAAATATTTCATCTTCTTTGCCACCGCGGTACTGATTGTGTTTGGTATCGTCTGCTTCCGGAATATGCCTATCGAGGCCTTTCCTGACGTAACCAATACAGAAATCAGCGTCATTACCCAATGGCCCGGACGTAGCGCCGAAGAAGTAGAGAAGTTTGTAACCATCCCCATAGAAATCGCCCTTAACCCGGTTCAGAAGAAAACCTCCCTGAGGTCTACCTCTATTTTCGGCCTGTCTTATGTAAAACTGATTTTTGAAGATGGGGTGGAGGATTTTTATGCCCGTCAGCAGGTTAATAACCTCCTGCAAAATGCAGACCTGCCGGATGGGATCAATCCCTCCGTGCAGCCACCTACAGGCCCTACCGGTGAAATATTCCGGTATACCCTGGAAAGTGATCAAAGGGATGCCCGGGAGCTAAAGACCATCCAGGATTGGGTGGTAGACCGGCAGCTTCGTTCGGTTCCAGGCATAGCCGACCTCAACAGTTTTGGGGGTATGGTAAAGGTTTATGAGATCATGGCTAACCCGGAAAAGCTCGCCACCCTGGGCATTACACCTTTGGATGTGTCCAATGCGGTTAGCAGGAGCAATATTAATATAGGTGGGGACATGATCGTCAAGAACAACCAGGCCTACGTGGTAAGAGGTATCGGGTTGGTCAATGACGTCAATGAGATTAAGAATATTGTCGTTATGAACAATAACGGCATCCCCGTACTGATTAAAGACGTAGCGGAAGTTAAGATCAGTAATGTTCCCAGGTTGGGGCATGTTGGTCGTTCCGATGCAGTGACCGATAGCACTGGAAAACGTATAGGCACCCGGGATGTGGAGGATGCGGTGGAATGTATCGTGCTGATGCGTAAGGGAGAAAACCCATCTATAGTCATCGATGCACTCAAACAAAAGATTCAGAAGCTTAATGATAGGGTTCTTCCCAGGGACGTTAAAATCATTCCCTATTACAACAGGGATGACCTGATCCATTTTGCGACCCATACCGTACTCCATAACCTGGTTGAAGGCATTTTGCTGGTAACCTTGCTGGTGTCGCTGTTCATGTTCAACTGGAGGACTACCGTCATTGTGTCCATCATCATCCCACTGGCTTTGCTGTTTGCCTTTATATGCCTGCACCTGATGGGTATGTCGGCCAACCTGCTATCCCTGGGAGCGGTAGACTTCGGGATCATCATTGATGGGGCGGTCGTGATGGTCGAGGGGTTATTTGTGATCCTGGATCACAAGGCCATGGAAGTAGGAATGCCCAAGTTCAATAAACTTTCTAAACTGGGGCTGATCAAAAATAAAGGCGCAGAATTGGGTAAAGCCATCTTCTTTTCGAAGGTGATCATCATTACCGGCCTGCTGCCCATCTTCTCCTTCCAGAAGGTAGAAGGGAAAATGTTCTCTCCCCTGGCCTATACCTTGGGTTTTGCGTTGCTAGGCGCTTTGATCCTTACCCTTACCCTGGTACCTGTCTTGATTAGTTTATTGCTTAATAAGAATGTGAGGGAGAGACACAATCCTTTTGTCCATTTCCTCACCAAGATCATGTTATTCGGGTTTACCTTCAACTATAAGAAGTTCCGTAGGCCTACCATGATTATTTCCATGATAGTCATGATTGCGGGGATCTACTCTTTCAAATTCCTGGGTTCCGAGTTTTTACCTGAGTTGGACGAAGGGGCGATTTGGCTAAGGGTGCAGTTACCCTATAGTGTCTCTCTGGATAAGTCGGTTGAGGTAGCCGATCAGGTAAGAGCTATACTCATGACTTTTCCACAGGTGAAAAACGCTGTCAGCCAGACAGGTCGACCCGACGATGGTACTGACGTGACGGGTTTCTATAATAATGAGTTTGACGTCATCCTTTATCCGGAAGGCACCTGGAATCCGCATATGACCAAAGACGAGCTCATCGATCAAATGACCCAGAAACTCTCGATAATCCCTGGAGCCGACCTCAACTTTTCTCAACCCATCAGTGACAATGTGGAAGAAGCCGTTTCCGGGGTTAAGGGATCCATATGCGTAAAAGTATTCGGTGATTCATTGGGTTACATGGAAACAAAAGCCTTCCAGATATATGATATCTTAAAGAATGTAAGGGGTATCACCGACTTGGGGGTTATCCGTAACCTGGGTCAGCCTGAACTGGATATCAACCTCAACCAGAAGAAAATGGCCCTGTACGGGGTCGCTGCGGCCGATGCCAATGCCGTCATTGAAATGGCCATTGGTGGTAAGGCGGCTTCTACCTTATACGAAGGCATTGAAAAGTTTGATATACGCGTTCGCTTCCCGGCTGAATACCGATCCTCTGTTGACGATATCGCCAATACATTGGTACCCACCCTGACCGGCACCAAGGTGCCCATAAAGGAAATTGCAGATATCACTTTAAAAGATGGACCCTGTTTGATCTTCCGCGATGACAACGATCGTTATGCCGCCATCAAATTTTCTGTTCGGGGAAGGGATATGGGTAGTGCCATCAAAGAAGCCCAGGATAAAGTAGATGATGCAGTGCATTTGGATAAAGGATACACCATGGTATGGCAGGGAGACTTTGAAAACCAGCAACGCGCCCAGAAGCGGTTGGCCGAGGTCGTACCCATCAGCTTACTCCTGATCTTCCTGCTGTTGTTCATCATGTTCGGCAACTTTAAGGATGCCGGTTTGGTGTTTCTCAATGTGCCCTTTGCCATTGTGGGCGGTATCATGGCCTTGCACCTGACCAATACCAACTTCAGTATTTCGGCAGGTATAGGTTTCATTGCCTTGTTTGGTATCTGTATACAGGACGGGGTGCTGTTGATTACCGTGTTTAAGCATAACCTGGAAATGATCAAGGGCCAATCCAATGTACTGTACACCTCCATTAAATTGGGGGTTAACTCCCGGATCCGCCCGGTAATGATGACGGCACTCATGGCGGCCATTGGTTTGTTGCCTGCTGCCATCTCGACGGGTATTGGATCTGAAAGTTCAAGGCCACTTGCCCGTGTGGTTATAGGCGGCATCCTTTGCGCTATGGTGTTCTCTTTGTTGGTGTTCCCCTTGTTTTTTGCCTGGGCATACCGCAAGGTGGATCAGAAACACAAAGGAGAGCTCAAGGATTAACCAATTTTTAAGGGTCCGCTAACGTTATTATGGAGTAACATTGTTATCACTTGTTCACCGTATGAGGCGTTTCCGGATATACATATTATCGGCCTTGCTCCTGTTAGGGGTAAGGCCGATTCTTTGGGCCCAGGTAGACACCGTTACCGGCAGGCGACTGGCTGATTCCCCACGCATCCTGACCTATGCCGATAGCAACAGTGCTCAAACCTATATTGGAGAATATCATACGTACATATCCGCAGGTACCAGCAACAACTTTAAGCGCCAGACCAGGCTCCAGGCAAATACCAGTGCCTATTTAGCCTTCTCTCTGAGTTATAAATGGCTGACCATAGCCTATCAGTTCAACCTGCCCCAAACCTCCGTGTTCAGAGGACCTGGTGACCATACCGTAAAAGCCAGTTCCCTTAGCCTTTCCCATTGGTGGAATAATTGGGGTATAGAGGCTTCTTACCAGCACGATAGAGGAATGATCCTGCAACAATTCACCTCTGGTCCAAACCCCATTAATTTTATCTGGCAGGGAGTAGATTACAGATACGTGGGTATTAACCTGGATTATGTTTTCAATCCCAACCATTTTTCCTTTAAAGCGGCAAATAACTTCTCCAGGAGACAGACCCAAAGCGGAGGTAGTTTGATGTTCATGCTGACGCCCGCCTATCAGAACTTTTCCATTACCCATGCCATGCTGGATTCTGCCGCTAAGGACACTACCCTTTATAACCTGGTCAATAAAAACGCTAACCATCTGATGATACTGGCCCGGTTTGGATATGCCTATAATTTTGTCTGGGACAAAGGGCAATGGAGTTTTTCGCCCATGGCACTTATAGGCCCTGGGGGAGGTCTTTACCTTGACCAATTGCACGATAAACAAAAGGTATTTCCCATGCTGGGCTGTCAGGGCCGGTTAACGGGTGGATACAACGGCAATAAATGGTACGTTTACCTCAATGCGTTGTATGATTTATCCCAGGAACCCCAAAAGAATTTGGGCCTAAAAACGGTCAATGAGACTACCGCCATCAGTGTAGGATACCGGTTCCCCCATCTTCGACATAAGATCTGGAAGGTGCTTTAGGCTGTGCGCCCCCTAGGCGTGATTGCCCGCATCTTGGGGCAATGGACCCACCCGGAATTTGTGAAAAAAACAATTTCCGGGTAGGACCATCCCTCTAGGACGTTTGTGAGGGTGGGTCCATCCCTCTATGATGTATGGGGGAGGCGAGGCCTACCAACCCAGCAAATAAGCGAAAATCAAAGGAACAACGATGGTCGCATCGCTTTCCACAATGAATTTGGGCGTGTGGATGTCCAGCTTACCCCAGGTGATTTTTTCGTTGGGAACGGCACCGGAATAGGAACCATAAGAGGTAGTGGAATCGGAGATTTGGCAGAAGTAGCTCCAGAAAGGAACATCATGCCATTCCAAATCCTGATACATCATGGGTACTACGCAAATGGGGAAGTCTCCGGCAATACCGCCTCCGATCTGAAAGAAGCCGACACCTTTTCCACCGCTGTTTTCTCGGTACCAGCCTGCGAGCCAGGTCATGTATTCAATACCGTTTTTTACGGTAGATGCTTTGAGTTCGTTTTTGATTACGTAGCTGGCAAAGATGTTACCCGTGGTAGAATCTTCCCAACCTGGAACGACGATGGGTAGGTTCCTTTCGGCAGCGGCTATGATCCAGCTGTTTTTGGGATCAATCTCGTAGTATTGTTTGAGGTCTCCGGATAGAACAACTTTATATAGGAACTCGTGGGGGAAATAACGTTCTCCTTTGGCTTCAGCATCTTTCCAAACCTGTACCAGGTGTTTCTGCAAACGACGGAAGGCTTCTTCCTCCGGGATACAGGTGTCCGTAACTCGGTTATAATGGTTTTCCAGCAGGTCCCATTCATCTTGGGGGGTTAAGTCACGGTAATTGGGTACCCTTTTGTAATGGCTGTGGGCGACCAGGTTCATGACGTCTTCTTCCAGGTTGGCTCCTGTACAGCTAATGATATCTACTTTCCCCTGGCGAATCATTTCTGCCAGTGAAATACCCAACTCGGCAGTACTCATGGCACCCGCCAGGGTAACCATCATTTTGCCGCCCTCCAGCAGATGTGTTTCATAGCCTTTGGCTGCATCTACCAGAGCGGCGGCGTTAAAATGACGATAATGATGTAGGATAAACTGTGAAACGGGTCCCTTTGACATATACGTGCTGGTTTTCAAGCACGCAAAAATAGGATTTTTCGCGACAGCGTTACCTACAATTGCTTGTCCAGCCTTTCGGTTTCCGTCATGTCGTTCCCGATGATTCTGACAGTATACCAATGTGCCTTGTCTTCCAATTTGATATAATAAGCGATGTCATCGGCGTCCGGTTTGGAAAATTCGGTTACACCGGCAACTTGTTTGTCTGAATACCTTGTTTTCAGCAGTGTTAACACATCCAGGGGCAAACGATCTTCTTTGTAATAACGAAGAATGTTAATGACCTGGCCGTCTTTGTCGAAACTGGCGATTGTCTTTACATCAAAGAGCTTGAAATAGGCCGTATACATTTGACCGTTAGCGCTTTCAACCCAATTGATGCTTTCGGCATTGGGGAATTGGTGGGTCAGAGACTTTTTGGCCTTTTCACTGGCGTCTGCACTGCTGGCAGGCTTAACACTTGATGTGGAATTTGCCTTAGCTGCGGACGTTGCGCCCAGGGCGAAGGAACTAACCGTAGCGACCATCATAAGGGTGGCTGCGATCATTTTAAGCGATTGTTGCATAGATTTCATGGCTATAATATTTATAAGTAACGGCAGAGACACTATAACGGTACAAAGTTGGAGTTATTTCTATTGTAGATGTGCTTAAAAGGTACAATAGGTTGAATAGGGACCCTAACTAGGAAAGTTTTTATATAATTTGCGGAGTTAACAAAAGGGCTCATATTTTCAAAAGCCTTTATGGTAGTGGTACGTGGGGCATGAAATTAAAGTTACACTGTCAAGGTTAAGGTTGTGTTAAACTACAACGATGGTTTTCGTAGATTGTGATGGCCGGTGGAAATTTACATGACCGACCCTGAAAGTTTTCTAGTCTTTGTATATTACAATATAAAGGAGGCAACATTGAATTTCCTGGCCCATGCATATTTATCCTTTGATTCAGATGCCGTTACCATCGGTAATATGATCAGTGATTTCGTAAGGGGAAAGGCCATTGAAAATTATGCCCCTGATATTCAAACAGGGTTACGCTTGCATCGGGCTATAGATGGTTTTACGGATGCCCATCCTATAAACAAGGAGGCAAGAAAATACCTTAGCCCTGCCGTTGGACGGTACAGTGGCGCTTTTTTGGATATAGTATTCGATCATTTTCTGGCCACAGACGAAAATCGATTTACACCACATACCTTAAAATCTTTTTCAACCCGGGTATATGGCCTCCTGGAAAGAAACATTTCCCACTTACCAGCGAACTTTAGGGAGGTATTCCCACATATGAAGCAGTATGACTGGTTATATAATTACGCTTCCCGCCGGGGTGTACAAAGAAGTTTGGAAGGAATGGTGAGACGTGCCAAGTTCTTGCCCGATGATGCGCCTATATATACTTCCTTTTTGCAGCACTATGATGATTTAAAAGCGGCTTATGAGGCTTTTTTCCCGGAATTAGAAGCCTTTGTGAAGACACAGGTCTGAAGAATAAGGTATTTTTGTACCATGCAACTGGAAACAAAGCTCATTCACGCAGGAGTGGAACCAGATCCT
>CAJCIQ010000109.1 GCA_903970475.1 Beijerinckiaceae bacterium | reverse complement strand
GCTTTCTGTCTCAATTTAGCATGAAATGCTTCATGGATGAAGGTACTGGCGAGGTAAATCCTGGAATAACTGGAGTCGTCGGCATTGACGCCGTTAATGCTGATCAGGAAATTCCCATTCCCTTGATAAGAACATAGGCCGTCATTATTGCCTAGGTCGGGTACGACTGAGAAGGCGACGTTGTATTGGGTGTTGCCGGTAAAGGAGCTGAGTATGCTTTGGAGGCCGTTATTCAAAAGCTTACTCATCAAATGGGCGTACACGCAGTTTACGATGGGGTGATTGGAAATGGTGGTGTCATCGGTTACAATAGTGGCGTAAGCCGAAGTTGAGCCGGTGGTTCCGCCTACGCCTGCATAATCGCCGGATGTTGGTCCTCCGGGGGCAGCACCACCTGCCGAGCTGGTTACTGCTGTAGATGAGCATTCTTCTGTTGTATATTCATAGGTGCAGGTGACGGGTCCATCGCCTACACTGGCACAGGCATACCAATCGGTTTCAGAACAGGACTGAAGGCGGGGAGCGCTTGGATTGACCAACAAGGGGGCCTCTTTTTTATACGTGGTGGAGGAGCCTAAATAAATGGCGGTGTCATTGCGGTATAAATAGCCTTTAATAAAATGGCCGCCCCAATCTTCGACCCTTACCTTCCCTAAAAACGCCCTGCCAGAACCGGCAGGAGCGGCGCCAGCTGAAGCCAAAGGAAGACCCGGAATGCCAGGGGCGACTCCGACAGTGGCCGAAGCCGCAGAAAAGGCTCTGGAAGCAGAGGGGGCGCTTGGGCTCCCCTCTGCTGGAATTTTGGTAATCACTTCTGCATGCCACTGGCCGGCGGTGTCTTTGTACATCAATAACCAGGTAATCTGGTTGACGCTTAGGGAAATGGGGTGGTCCTTATCCCAAAGGGAAAGTACTTCAGCCACCTTGACGGGCGCCACCACGCCTTTGCCGAAGGAAAAGGTTTGTACCTGGGCGCGGCTCCAGAGTGGGGTCTTGTGCAACCTGGTCCGGGGATCGGGGATGTATTGGGCACCCGTTCCCACCGAGTCATCGAGCAGCCCCCTATCCTGCTGTAGATACGTTTTTGCCTCCAAAATCATCACCGCATCGCCAACGCCGGAACTAACGCCGGTTTGGTTATCTCTCTGCCTTGTTTTGTCGCAGCCAACATACAACACGCCCAGGCTCAATACGACAAACAAAGGCCACAACAAAAACAGTCTCTGTTTCATAAAATAATATTTATGAGTCCAAACTAAATATAGTTTACAAATTCAGCAATAGGTATTCTTGAAAAATGACTTGTGATTTTGGAAGCCCGAATTATGCAATCCGGTAGAATTATATACATTTACAACTAGTTATATGGGAAGTCTCGACATGAAATCAACATTAAAAACGTTTGCTCCACACCAGAATTTCTATGCATTGCTGCTAGGGCTATGCGGGTTTTTACTGATCTTCTACTCACTTCCCGAAGTAGGCATCTCTGCCGATTCCATTACGTATACCAGTGTATCCAGGAACCTCAATACCCATGGGAATCTCCATGCTTTTGATGGGGAACCTATGGTGGACTTCCCTTTGGGTTATCCGCTGCTCTTAGGAGGGATTCAGTTTATTACCCGGCTGGATCCTTTCCGGTTCGGGCTATGCTTGAGCAGCTTCTTTTTCGGCACGTTGATTTACGTGTTGGTTTGTTTGTTGAAAAGAGAGGGATTTCCTCCGATAGAACGATACCTCTGCGGGGCTTGCCTGGTGCTGAGCCCTGCCTTGGTAGAGGTGTACCAAATGCTTTGGTCTGAAACGGTATTTATCTTTTGCATTGTTTTGTTCCTGGCAGCGGCGACCCGGTATGGACTGGAGAAATCCAGGCGCTGGATATGGGTGATGGCCCTTATATGCGCCTGGGCTTGTTTTACGCGGTATGCGGCCATGACCTTAGTGGTGACGGGTGGCCTTGCGATCCTGGGCGACCGGTCTCTCCCTTTTAAAACCAGGTGGTGGAGAAGTGTATGGTTCGGTGCGGTCTCCATGTCTTTGTTGATCTTTAATTTGCTCCGCAATTGGATGATCAGTGGCACGGCCACAGGGGATAGGAAAAAGAATTTCCTGCCTATTTCCATCCACCTGCACCGGTTTGGGGACGTGCTCTCGGGATGGGTTCCCCCGATGAATAAATATCCGGCACTCTTTACCCCGTTAGCGGTTGTTTTCTTTATCCTCATCATTGGCGCCGGGGCCTACTATTGGATCCGGCGAAAGGAAACGCTGACCTTATTTGCGCTGTGCAAGACGTTTTGCGTCGTCTATGCTTTGTTTATCCTGGCTATTTCGGTATTGACGGAATTTGAGGGACTGGACGTTCGGCTGCTGTCGCCCTTATACATTCCTGCACTGTTGGGTCTTATGGGCGCGGCCTACCACCTGTTCTACCCGGATCCCGACAACAAAGCAACGCATCCCGCACCCATGGTCATGACCCTGGGCCTGATCGGGCTTATGGCGGCCAATGGGGTGTCCGCCGTGGATTATATCCAGCATCCGGAAATAGCCTACAAACGGTACGTCCGCTATGATTTAGCGACCCTGCGTCACTCTCCCACCCTGCACTTTATGGATAAGCATCCGGCGCTCTTTGCGCCTGGGGTGAGTCTCTATTCCAATGCGCCTGACTTGATGTATCTGTTAAGCAGTGCCCATCCGGCGGATTACATTCCGGATATTCACAGCGTGACAGATGTCAGGGATTTCATCGCAGATAGTTCTTCTTACTTAATCTGGCTCGACGCCTGTAGGGCCTATCCTCGCTCAGACATTGAGGCCCTTCAAAAATCGACGGACCTGTCCCTGGTCTATAGCTTCCAGGATGGGGCCATTTATTACCATCAATAGGAGAAGGCCATGCCGTGCAGGAGCCTAACGGGCAACAGGGCAAGCGGCCAGTACCGATGCAACTGGTGAGGCGGCCAGCACTGGGGCAACAGGGCAAGCGGCCAGCACAGATGATAATGGGATACCTAACGATGAATTCGGGAGTTTGAAGGCCACCGGCTTGCAAAAGGTTAAGGGCCCGATTAATTTCGGGTCATGAACGTCCAAGACTACAGCAAAATAAGTCCCACTGCTAAGATGACCGCCTACTGGAGGGCCAAATCTGACATTCCCCATTCCAGGGAAGTAGCCCAGGTCATGCGGGGGGAGGATATGACCCAACAACTCATCGGACAGCAAATGACGTCCGTCATGGCCCAGTATTCCCCCATGGTTTTCGAGGCCCGGTATAAAGCCATCAACCGGGGCTTACAGCTGTGTAAGGCTGGGAACGTCCTGGAATTAGCCTCTGGCCTGTCACCCAGGGGATTGGGCGTAGTGGATGCCGGTTATACCTATGTGGGCGCGGACCTCCCCAATATGATAGCAGAAAGCGCTCCCTTGATGACCTCCATAGCGGTCCATGATGGCATCGATACAGCGCATTTGTTCTACGAGGCCGTCAATGTTTTGGATCAGCAGCAAATGGGTAAAGCTTCCAAGCATTTTAAGGGTCAGTCCTTTGACATTTGCAATGAGGGTTTGCTGATGTATTTGAATTTGGAGGAAAAAACAAGGTTGTGCGCTAACATCCACGAGCTGTTAACGCGGGTCAGGGGATCCTGGATTACGACAGACATAGAATTTCACTTTCTGAGGGCTAAGTTGCTTAACTCCGTGAACTTGGAGGTTAGGGAGATGTACAAAAATGCCATCGCTGATATTTCCAGCCGGGTGGGCAGGGATATGATCAACAATGAGTTCCTCCATATAGAAGACGCGACGGCCTTTTTTACCCAGGCAGGATTTACCTTCCGGCGCTTCCCCTTTTACGACGGAAGTTATGCCCTATCTACGCTCGAAGCTGCCCCAGAATACGTGCGGGAACCGCTGCTGGAGGTACTCTCTTCTATTCATGTATGGATCCTGACGCCTATGCTGTAACTTTTTGGCGCCTGCGCGTATTAGGGAAATGCGCACTTGAAACACTACCCTATCCGTTATTGGAATTGTTTTTACCCTCGGTTTACCCTGCCTCCCGATTTCCAGGTGGGAGAATGAGTTTGCCAGTATCCCCCACCTGATTGGTTACGAAATCATTTGGTGGGCGATGATCGCAGGGATCTTATTATATGTTCTTTTTGCGGAGATTCGGCCCCTGTCTTCCATAGGGTTCCGCACCATGCGTGTGTGGGATGTGGTTTGGGGCGTGTTGGCGGGTGTCCTTATCCTTGCAGCCTTAGCGGGGATCTATTTGGGCGTATTGCCGGCCCTGCACCTGACAGAGGACCAGCAGGTGAACTCCTTGTTGGCTACGCCGCTTTGGTGGCGCTTTATTTCGGTGATCCGGGCCGCTGTCGGAGAAGAAGTCCTGTTTCGGGGCTATGCGATAGAGCGTACTCAGGAACTCACGGGGAGTAAAACCATTGCGGGGACCTTATCCTGCGTTGTATTTACCCTTGCGCACTTAGGGACCTGGGGATGGGGACATTTATTGATTGCCGGATTCGGCGGCATAGTGTTTACCCTATTGTACCTATGGCGCCGGAATATTTGGGTAAACATTATTGCCCATTTTATCGTGGACGGGGCAGCGGTTTTGTTGGGATAAATCTCACCTGATCTTTACATATCCCCCAATCTGCTCTTTGACGGATTCTTTGAGCTGGCGGGAGATGGGGATTTTGGTGCCGTCCAAAAAGTAGCAGGATATTTAAAATGAATGAATTGTGGGCCAAGCTATATTGATGCATTACCACCCGCAAGGACGACTGAGTATATGGAAGATCCTACTGAGTATTTTACCCTAATTTATTGTTTAAAATGCTATATTTCAGGTAGAAACAATCCTTCCTCATGAATCGGTCCTATCGCTCTAACGTTCAACTAAGGGTAGATATCGCCTTATTGATCCTCCGCCTTTGGGTTAGCGCCAGCTTGTTTTATAAGCACGGCTTAGAAAAAATCCTGCACTTTCAAACGATGGCGACGCATTTCCCTGATCCCATTGGGGTCGGCGCCCGTTTAGGATTGGTTTATGCCCTCCTTTCAGATGCGGTATGTTCTGTACTGGTAGCCATTGGACTGGTTACGCGCCTGGCGGCTTTTCTGGTGGTTGTCAATATGGCTGTGGTATTCCTCTTCCTGCACCAGGGCTCTTTTATGGAGGATCATGCAGAGCTGGTCTATGTCTACCTGGGGGCCTTCCTAACCCTGATGTTGACCGGTCCGGGCAAGTTCAGTATTGATGCCAGGTTATAGGTTTTTTATCCGGAAATTCTTAATTTGTAAAAAGGGAAGGCAATCCGCTATCCCTTTTCCCCACGTTTGCTTGTGCTATTGAAAAGCAATTTTTACTGAATAAAAGTGTGCTGGATATGAAGCAAACCAAATACTTGCGTAAAGACCTGATCATAACTGAAGATGGCGCCCGCTATGAACTTCAGGAAGATACCAACCTTTCTAAAAATGCCCAGGAGGATGAAGAACCGCGCATCCCCTTTGATGCCTCTATAGGTCAAGGATCTGATGGATCTGCTAATGCTTTTGAAGGAGCGGAAAGGTCCCAATATGACTATGAACGGGACCTGAGCGATAAGGATCTGGATGATTTATTGGGCGATTTGGAGTAATCTTACCATTTATTTTAAGGAGAAAACACCCCCGAAATAGTGCTTGGAGGTCATAGCGACTTTCCCCTGAAAAGCCCTACCAATAAGGCTTTTTATTTTTTTTATCCCCTTTGCGGTGATAAAATAGGCAAGAAATTGATTTAAATGGGAAAAGAAGGGGATGTACCTTTACAAAGTCATACAGCAAGCAACCGCTAGAACGATTTAGGAGGTTCAAAGATAAAGAAAATGGGAGGCAGTCGTTAGAGCGGGCAAAAAGACTAAAAAAAGCAATGTTAGAGGCTGTAAGATAGTAGAAAAAATATTCTAAGCTTTTTTCATATGGCAAGCAATCGTTAGACGCCTTCTGTTTCTACAGAAGGCTTTTTTCATTGTTGTGGGTGCTAAAATAGGTTTTTTTTAACACAACGTTCATTTCTGCACAACTTTATTTTCACATTACCTTAGGCCATGGATACTCAGGTATTGATCGTTGGCCAGGGCATATGTGGAACCCTTCTTGGCCATGCCTTGAAAAAGGCGGGCATTCCTTTTGTAATCATCGATGAATCAAGGCTTAATACGGCTTCCAAGGTTGCCGCCGGTCTGATCAACCCAGTCACGGGGAAGCGATTGGTCAGGTCTTGGCTGATTGATGAATTGATTCCCTGGTCTATCCAAACGTACGGGGAAATAGACCAGATACTAGGCACTTCCAGTCTGCAAGAAACCTCCATATACGACTTCTTCCCCACCACGGAAGCCCGGATTACCTTTTTGGAGCGTCAAAGTCAGGATGGTACTTACCTATCCCTGCCTGAGGATGAGTCCAGTTGGCAGGAGGTCTTTCATTACCCCTTTGGTTATGGGATTTTAGCGCCTTGCTACTTATTGGATATACGGGGTCTTTTGGATGCCTCCCGCAAGCACTGGATGGATGCGGGTTTGCTGATCGCCGAACGGTTTGTGGTTGCAGATTTGGTGATTAGCGCAACCGGCGTGAGGTATGGGGATATTCAGGCAGAGAAAATCATTTTTTGCGATGGCATCCAGGCCGAAAGGTTGCCCTGGTTTGAACGCCTGCCGTTCGCGCCCAATAAGGGCGAGGCTTTGGTTATAGAAGTAGCAGACGGCCTGCCGGCGGGAATTTTCAAAGAAAGGGTCAACCTGATCCCTTTGGGTGAGGGTCTGAACGGTGCGCTGTCCGGCCCCAGTGGGTTCCATGGCCCGTCCGGCTTCAGCGGGTTGAGCGGCCCGTCCGGCTTTAGCGGGTTGAGTGGCCCGTCCGGCCTTAGCGGCCGCA
>CAJCIQ010000108.1 GCA_903970475.1 Beijerinckiaceae bacterium | reverse complement strand
CTCGTATTTAAGTTTTCCAAACTCCCCAATAAGATTAGTTCCGATGAAGATGCCGCCACCGCCGCTGCTCAGGGCCATGGCAAACACGATAGCGTATTTGCCTATCCTCAGTTGTATCTGGGCATGATTGCCATCTTCATTTATGTGGGTGTCGAAGTGGCTACCGCCTCCAACCTGCCTGCTTTCCTGAAAGCGGACAAGGACTTGCATATCGGAACCAACAACGTAGCCATCTTCATTTCCTTGTATTGGGCCTCCCTGATGATCGGCCGCTGGACCGCCTCTGTAGGCGCATTTAATATGAGCAATACCGCTAAGCAGGTCATGCGTTTTGTAATGCCCTACATAGCCTTTGGCGTTTTCCTGGCCATCAACAAGTACATTGCCCAAAAGGACGTTACCCCATTTTACGTTTATGCAGGCGTCATTGTGGTGATGATCATAGGCGATCTGCTCAGTAAAGGTAACCCTGCCAGGCAATTGCTCATCTTCTCTTCCTTTGGTATTCTCGCCCTTATTATAGGCATGTTGACCCATGGTATGGTTGCGGCCCTGGCCTTCGTCAGCGTTGGCCTGTTCTGCTCCACCCTTTGGCCATGTATCTTCACCCTGGCTGTTTCAGGCTTAGGCAGGCATACAACGGAAGGTTCATCCTTCCTCATCATGATGATCATGGGTGGAGGTATCATCAGCGTCCTGCAAGGGTTATTGGCCGATTATGTAGTCGGTATCCAAGGTTCTTACATCGTCGGGGTATGTTGCTTTGGTTACCTGGCATTCTACGCCCTTAAAGCCTGGAAGACACTGAAAGCGCAAGGTATCGATTTCGATCAACCCGGAGGCCATGCAGTGGTGAAGGGTGGGCACTAAGCCGCCTGCGACCTGATCCGGTCGCCGGTGAATTTTAAGCTTTCTATGCGCGGTATCCTGATACCCATATTACTGATAAGCGGGCTATGCGCCAGCGCACAATCTACCAAGAGGGATCATTCGTCCCTCTTGGTGCTTACATGCGATGCCAATCAACAATGGCTGGACTCCCTACAGCGTCAACCCCTGTCAGGGCAGTTGGATATGATCACCGACAGGGTGGTGGCCGATACCAACATAGTCATTACCGCTTCTGAAAAAATGATTTTTATTGCCAACCGCCAGACAGGCTGTTGCAAAGCCCAGATATACCTCAACGGTTACTATGTTGAATTTGATTACCGCAATCCCGCACCCGATCTCCAGCGCTTTTTGAGCGTCTTGAGGGCCGTAAAGATAGATACCATCACCGTGTTGCATTCCGGATCAGGCGAGCAGTTGACTGTATATGGCAATTATGCAAAATGCGGTATCATTCAGATCTCTGCCCGGGATAAAGCCAGTAAACGCCTCATTAAACAAACCTACAAGCACTAGTCTCCTCTATGAAATCTCTATCCGGCGCCCTGTTAATCCTGCTTTTTGTGGTTTCTCGCGCAGAAGGTCAAGAGTATACTTCGGATGTTATTCTGACCTGCAAGGCCCATCAAGCCTGGATGGATTCTTTGAAGCATGCCCCCTTGCCTCAGCAGCTGCTGATGATTAAGGAAAGAGTGGTGGCCGATACCAATGTGTATGTGAATAACACTGGCAGGGCGGTCGATCTACCCAACAGGGAACAAGGATGCTGCAAGCCCTTTTTCATATTGAATGGGTATCAAGTGAAGTTTGATGAACATAATCCAGCACCGGATTTGCAGGTATTCATGACGGTAATCGGGCAAATCAAGGTTGATACCGTCTTTACGCTGAGATCACAGGAGCTCACGAGTATATATGGATCCGCCAGTACCTGTGGTGTTGTTATGATCAATACCAAAGACAAGCAAAGCGAGCGTATTATTAAGCAAGCATATAAACACCAGCGTTAACATGACCAATTGGGCATCCGGGAACATGATCAGTTGCGCTATGATCATGGGGTAACTTAGGCAGTTTCAGCAATATAGACCTGGATAAAAAGTATCCCGTGGAAGAATCTGATGGCTACTGCAAAAAATAGGTAAATTTACAGATGAAACTGCCTGTAAAATACCTGAGCCGGGCTGACGAGATCACCCAAACCTTTATTGATAAGGTCCACCAACACATCGATGATATAGTGGAGGGTAGGGTAGATAAGATGTGGCATATTAAGGACTTCGCTGCTGCCATGCACATTCATCCTGTGCACCTGAGCAATACCATTAAAACGCATACCCAAAAGGCCCCCTGTTACTTTTTCGAACTCAGGCTCATGGAAGTGTCAAGGGCGTTGTTGTTACAACCCGACCTTAGCATTACCGATATAGCCTTCAGGCTCACCTATGATACCTCCAATTTCACCAAGTTCTTCAAACGCTTTGAGGGTGTAACCCCTTCGGAGTTCCGCAGGAGTAGGGGGGTAGGTACGCAGCCAACTCCGGCACGTGTTCGCGCGCCCCAGCCAGCCTCAACGTTCGCCGTCTCCGCCGCTTAAATGTCGCCGCATAAATCAACGCTTCATCAATGAAACTTAACCTTGAAAATAAAACCGCCTATGTGGGTGGTTCTTCCAAAGGTCTGGGCCTTGCCTCAGCTAAAGCCCTCAGTAACCTTGGCGCTTCCGTCATACTGGTTGGCCGTGCTGAAGATGGACTCAGGAAAGCTTTAGCAACTTTGGATACCGGCAAGGGGCAGCAGCACAGTTATTTATTGGCTGATTACAGCAACCCCGGAGAAGTGAAAGCTTCTGCCCATAAGTTAGTTGGGGAAGGAAAAACAATTCATATCCTGGTCAATAACACTGGAGGACCCCATCCAGGTCCTGCTATTGACATGACACCGGAAGACTATGCCTCCACCTTTCAAACCCAGCTGGTCAATTTTCAAATCCTGGTACAAGCCTTTGTGCCTGGAATGAAAGCAGCAGGATACGGACGCATCATCAACCTTACTTCTTCCTCTACCCGGGAACCCTTGATGGCTATGGGCCTCTCCAATACCGTCAGAGCTGCCGTCGCCAATTGGGGGAAATCCTTATCCTCCGAATTGGGCCCTTTTGGCATAACCGTCAACAACATCCTCCCCGGTCTGCATAGTACCGATCGCAGTGAATCCCTGATCGCTTCCAGGGTAAAAGCCACCGGGAAAACAAAACAAGAGGTGGAGAGCGCCATGCTGGCCGACATCCCCGCCGGCAGATTTGGAGACCCGGAAGATTTTGGAGAAGTACTTGCTTTCTTGTGCACCCCCTCAGCAGGATATATCAATGGGATAGACCTTCCAGTGGATGGTGGGAAATTGAGGGGATTGTAAGCTTCAATTGAATATTGCCCTATATTTGACCTGTTCCGTGTTTGAACAGTATCCGCTCCTCTATTGAAAAGCCAACTTCCCGGCCTGTGTGATGTATGGTATACTACTGTTGATAACGGAGCTTACCGCAATCTAACACAGCACAAAATGAAAGAATTATTGGCTAAGTCCCTAGGAGAGCTGGAGACAAATTACCATCCAGACGCAGAAGATTTTCCCAATTCCATGGTAAAAAGAGTAGGAAAGCTTCGCCATGTTCCATTGGAAGAATTGGAGCCTGATGACCTCCGCTTTCTGATCACCCAAAGTTTGGGCCTTCGTTTTTTAGTTCCCCTGGCCGTCGATAAGCTAAAGTTTAATCCGATGCTACAGACCTTATACTACCCAGGAGACCTGCTGCTGACCCTTACTAAAATAGACAGCAGCTTTTGGGAAACCCATGCGGCCATTAAGGATAACTTTGTAGCCTTATTGAAAGCAGCAAAGGATTATGTAGAAGGATATAAAGACATTGAAAACTCTACCAAAAAAATGGTCGTCAAAGGGCTTACCCTATTTTTAGAAAAGTATACCGCTTAATTTCCATTATATGAAAACCCTCTTTTTGTTTTTAGGACTATATGCTTTCCAACTCGGCCATGCACAAACCATGAAAACCTATTCAGACTCCACCTACAAATACCAAATCCAGTATCCAGATGGCTGGACTCCTTATCAGCAGACCTCGATGAATATCCTGTTCCTAAGTCCTCAGGAAGGCCCAACGGACCAATTCAGGGAAAATGTAAACGTCCTCATTCAGGATCTGTCCGCTCAGCAGCCCATGTCCCTGGCCGATTTTTCTAAGTTGTCCATAGATCAGATCAAACAAATGGCCGTTGCAGATACGGCCGGCCAGCAGTTCAGGGAGGTTACTTTTGCCGGTCAAAAGGCCCAGGAGGGCATTTATAAACTCCCCGTCAATGGGTTAGTTATAAAGGTCAAACAAGATTGGTTTGTATTAGGGCACTTCGCTTATATCATCACTTACACCGCTGAACCCGCCCAATTTTCCCGCTATGAGCCCATGGCCGACACAGTGATGCAGAGTTTTAAATTGCAGTAAGAAGATGCCCACCATTATCAAAAGCAAACGGAGCTATTTTGGGAACTTGTTACTCATGGTTGCCATTGCATATCCCATACTCATCGGATTGGATTTACTCGTATTTAAGAGCTTACCCGTTGTTATCGGCTTCATGGCCATATTTTTAGTAAGTTATGTAGGAGAAAAACGCGTAATACAACTGGACATTGCTGCTGATTCCTTAAGGATTACCTATTACCACTGGATAACCAAAAGAATGGTCCATTTTCCATTGCTAAGGACCCATGTTGATGTTATGGGTTTCTCTACCATGATGGGAAAGTACCAAAAGCTACGCATCATCGCACCCGATCATGCAGAACTGGTTATTAGTTCAAGAGATGGATTTAATCCCGACGATTTCCGGATCTTAGCCCAGGCTATTCACAACGCAAGGCTGGAAAGTGCCAACTAAGCCATTTCTAGTAGCAGCGCCCAAGGCGATTTCGAGGCCCGGATACCTCAAAAATCAAAAATTATCAAAACCATTTTAGTATCTCAAGTTTCGACTATGGAAATCATTAGTTAACTGCTTATTCCGGATGTTGCAAAAAAAATACAGCTTTCCGGAAATAGAAAATCCTGAAAGTGCACACGGAATCACTAACCGTACACCTTACGATCAAAACCGAACAGTGTATAATTAAAATTAATACGTAAGTAACAAAAAAAACAATAATATAACTGATCGACATCCCATATGCACCGCATACCTCAAATCAACCTCCTGTGTGCTGAGAAGTAGTAGGACTGACCACACTCATGTCCAGGGATTTTTTGAAACTGGTGTTGGTTTCTATACTCATTGCTACACCCAAGGCCTGGTGGGGTATGCACCAGTGTTTACAGGATTTTGTCTACAGGGAAGACATCAGCGGATGGTTATTTGTGGATGTAGGAATATTTGCCATTGGGCTGGCCCTGGCAACCATCGGCTATCAGTCTATCAAGGTGGCTATGGATAATCCGATAAAAAGGTTGAAATCAGAGTAGGCCCCGGCCCGTATATTTGGGTCATGAGAACCCGTTTACTAGTCCTGATACTTATATTGGCCTCTTGCCATTCGAAACAAACCGCCTCTACCCCTTATTCCATGCTGGCTCAGATCAGTGTGGATGGAAAGGTACAGTCACCCCTATATGATGCCCAGGGAAACAAGGATTCGCTCATTGCGTTCCGCATCAATGAAACGGGGGATTATATAGCCGCTGTTGCTTTTCAGGACAGCAATGTCACGGATCACTCGGAGCTTTATTTGTTCAGGGTGAAGGATACCGTACTGGAGCCCTTGCGCTTTTATGCAACCGGACAGGCATTTGACTACCTGGTTGCTTACGATAATTTTGCCCTGGTAGATACGGCCAATAGAGCCATCTACTGTGAAACCACGCGCGACAATGATGATACGGTAGGAATAATGATGAGTAAATACGTCTGGCAGGTAGATTCAGGGAGGTTCTCCCTAAGCGCACAAAAAGGATTGCCCCTTACCGTACAGGACCAGCCAGCCACAGTTACTAAATACTTTTAATGACTTCGGCACCGGGAAATAACACCTTTTTCCGGCACGGATTTTTATATAATATAGGGGAAAATCAAGCGCCTATGTCCCTAACCACCTATCACAAGAAAAGATCATTTGACCAGACCCCGGAGCCCCAGGGTGGGACACCCAAAGGGGAGTTACCCATATTCGTCATTCAACAGCACCAAGCCTCTCATTTACACTATGACTTCCGTTTGGAAATGGAGGGCGTATTGAAAAGCTGGGCTATTCCCAAAGGGCCCTCCACCGATCCTACTGTAAAACGGCTGGCCATGATGGTAGAGGATCACCCTTACGATTACAAAGACTTTGAAGGCATCATTCCTACCGGTAACTATGGAGCCGGTACCGTCATCGTCTGGGATACGGGTACCTATGAACCCATAGGCTGGGAGGGACAAACCAAGAAATCCATGGAAGAAGAACTCCTCCGCGAATTAAGTGCCGGGGATTTGAAAATAGTGATACACGGTCAGAAACTGAAAGGAGAATTTGCCCTGGTACATACCGGTGGTAAGATGGGCGAAAAAGCCTGGTTGCTCATCAAGCACCGGGACAAGTACGCCTCAGAAACGGATATACTTAAGAAGGATAAATCCGTCTTGTCCGGAAAGACCTTGGAGAAAATGGCTAAGGCGCCTGAAGAGGTGTATGGTGAGAAAAAGCAGCGGAAAGCTGCGGCGCCCGCAAAAAAGCCTAGCGCGAAGCCCCCTGTAAAAAAACCTTCCTGACCTCTTGTTCCGTCCCGACAAAGGGGCCGGAAACCAGGGTTTTCAAGGCCGACATGGCCGAAGCAAAATGACCCGCTGCTTCCATATCCATACCTTTTACTCGCCCGTACAGATAACCCGCCATATACGTATCTCCACAGCCGGTAGTATCCACTACCTTTCCCGGATGATAGGCTGGGATCTCGTAGAACTTATTTCCATCGTAGAGTAATGAGCCCCTGCTGGCCAGGGTAATCACCACTTCCTGAACGCCCCATGCGGCTACTACTTTAGCGCCTTCCCTCAAATCCGCCTTCCCTGTTAAGACTGCCAGTTCCGCGTCATCGGCCTTTAGGGTATGAATGTAAGGCATGGCCTCGGGAGCAGACGCCCAATGCACGGGCACTACCGATGTGCCCACCAATGCTCTTAGGTAACCTTGAATATCCAGGGATATGGGACCCTGTTTGGATAAAGCGCGTATATACGGCACCGATATATCCTGACTCAACAGGGGCCCTAAATGAAAGGCCCTGGCTTGTACACCCAATACCTGATCTATGCTGAAGGCATCCGCAGACTCCAACACCTGCTGGGTGCGCTCATCGTGTGTACGCCCATAAATGTTTTCAAAGTGTAAAGTCCGTTCACTGGCTTGGGCATAGACTTCGATACCATCGGCCTTCAATTGAGCTATAACGGCTCCTTGAGCCTGGGAGGCCTGGGTAAACAGAACGTATTGCAGCGGTAACTTACTCAAGGCATAGGAGAAATAAAAGGAGGTACCTCCCGCCATTTCTTTGGTACTGTCCGGCGTCACCACCGTGTCCTGGGTAATATGTCCTATACAGCAAATATCGAGCACGCACAAATGTAGGGAAATTGCCTGGCGCCCCCGCCTACAACCTTGATGCTGCCTCTGCATCCAGCAGCACTTCACAGTTCGGATGCAACTGTATCACCGAAGCGGGAATATCGGTGGTAACGGGCCCGCGTACGGCTTGCCTGACGATGGCTGCCTTATGCGCTCCTTTGGCTATTAAAATGAGTTTCCGGGTATGCATGATGTTTTTGATACCCCTGGTGAGTCCACCCAACACGGTATCGGGAGGCACCTGCGTTTCCCTGCGCACCCTGGCTTCGAAGTCCGGATCCATGGGGGATACCCAGGTTTCGCTTTCAAAGGGTGTACCTGGCTGATTAATGCCTATGTGCCCATTGCTACCGATACCCAACATTTGAAGGTCTGCATTTCCCCTTTCTGAAAGTCTTTGTTCAAACAACCGGGCTTCTGCTTCGAAGTCAGCAGACATGGTTGGAGGCATGATGAAATTCTCTTCCGGTATACCCAGTGGCCCGGCAAGCTGGTTTAAGATCATGGTATAACAGGATCCGGCATAGGACCGGGGTAGATTGGTAAGTTCGTCTACATTGAAGAGGGTGATCCCCGATACGTCAAAGGGATACTGCCTGAATATGTCAGAAACGATGCGGTGCATGTTGATGGTGGTTTGTCCGGTGGATAAACCTATGACCGCATTGGGTTTGGAAAGCATTTGGGCGATGATCCTCCAGGCGGCAGTCTGATCAAAGGATACCTCAGAAGGGCATATGGTAATTTTCATCTAGTGGTTCATTTGGGTGAAAAATTCATCCAGGGCTTCAGCGGTTTCCGATTCGTCTTCTCCGACGATATTGAACTTCAATATGTCTCCTTTGCGGGGCATCAGCCCAAGTATGTTGAGCATGCTGTTGACGAGTACTGTCCGTTCTCCTTTCTGTATACGTACTTCTGACTTGTATTGCTTCACCAGTCGTATCAGTGCGGTAGCGGGCCTGGCGTGTATGCCATCGGGTAATTGCAAGGTGTAAACTTTGGTAATCATGTCGTGATCTCCTTCAGATAAGATTGAACGGCTTTGGCATGGTCCATTTTCAACAAATTTGCCAGGACTTTTTCTGCCAAACCGGGTGGGGTTTTCTGGATATTGTTTTTGATCAGGGGAATGTCGGTGGGGTTAAGGGAGAACGCATCCAACCCCAAACCCAGCAAGGGTATGGTGACCAGGGGGTGGGCCGCCATCTCTCCGCACATGCTGACTTTGAGGCCTGCTGCATGTGCTTGGTCGATGATGCTTTTGATCAGCCTCCAAATGCCGGGATGAAATGGATCGTACAACTGGCGCACCTTTTCATTCATGCGATCTGCTGCCAGGGTGTATTGGATCAGGTCATTGGTGCCCAGGCTAAAGAAGTCGGCCTCCCTGGCCAGTAAATCTGCAATCAAGGCCGCCCCTGGGGTTTCTATCATGATGCCTACCGGAACCGAAGATTCAAAGGCATGCCCTGATGATTGGAGGGAGGTAATGGCAATAGACACCTGTTTTCTTGCCCACCTTAATTCCTCCATTGTCGCAATCATGGGGAGTAAAATACGAAACTGTCCAAAGACGGCGGCTCTTAAAATGGCCTTGACCTGGGTCTGGAACAGCCCGGGATAATCCATGGAAATCCGTATGCCTCTGTATCCCAGGAAGGGATTGGTTTCTGGTGGTAAGGGAAAATAGGGAAGGGGTTTGTCTCCTCCAATATCCAGGGTGCGTATGGTCAGGGGTTTGCCTTTGGATTTCAAGGCAAGATTGCTGTACAATTCAAACTGTTCCTCTTCGTTCGGAAACCGATCTTTACTCATGAATAGCCATTCGGTGCGCAGAAGGCCTATTCCTTCTGCTCCGTAGGCCCATATACGATCCAGGTCTTCCAGCCCGGAGGCATTGGCCATGACCGGTATTTGTTTGCCATTATTGCTCACCGCTACAGTAGGCGTTAGCTGTATGACCTTTGCCTGAGTCGCCTGTCCATTGCCTGCATAGAGGTCAAGAGTGTCTTTGGTGGGATAGAGAAAAACTTTTCCTTCTCCTCCATCGAGCATCATAAAATCGCTGTCCGAAATTTGATCCAGCTCAGATCCGCATCCGGTTATGGTGGGAATGCCTTTGGCCCGGGCTATGATGAAGGCGTGGGAAGTACTGTTTCCTTTTTGGGTAACGATGCCCGCAATGACTTTGGTGTCTAGTTTGATGACATCGGTAGGAGAGAGGTCTTCGGCGATCAGGATGGTGCCGGCTTGGAAGCTTGCTTCCTCCTGGGTAGGGAACGGGGCCTGCTGTAAGTATTTCAGGATGCGGTTGCCCATGTCTTTTATATCGTCCGCTCTTGCTTTTAAATAAGGATCCTCCATGGCCTCAAACAACAGCACATAATGTTGCAGCACTTCCAAAAAAGCTTCCTGAGCCGATAGGTTGTAGGCTTGAATTTTATCGCTAACGTCCTGGGCTAGCTGAGGGTCTTGTAGTAATTCCAGGTGTGTGTCCAGAATGTCCATGGACAGATCTTCTGGCCCAAGGATGGTCATCAGGTCCTTTAATTCAAGGACTGCCTGGGAAACGGCTCCATCGAACCTGCGTACTTCCTCTTCGGGAGTGGTCACTGCCTGAACGGCGCCGCTGCCCACAACCCCGAGGGGCTTTCCTTTCCAGATCCTGGCCTTCCCTGTAACCACGCCCGGTGCTATACCTATACCTTGAATGATGACCATATCAGGAGTTTATGCAAAGAGGTGAATCATGCTGCCCACAAAGCCCAGGGCCATCAATCCCACCAGTAAATAAGTTGTTTTGACATTTCGTTTCACCAGATAATATACGCCAAAAGTAAGGCCCAGGGGCACGATGGAGGGTATTACCTGATCCAGTATGCTTTGCAGGCTTAAGGCAGACCCCGACGGGCCAATATCAATTGGAATCCGTATGGACATCAGGGTGGCAGGCATAGCGCCTACGACCATTAACCCCAGGATGGAGGCGCCCAAGGTGAGTTTATCCATGACCTGGTTGCCTGCTAGTTTCTGTAAGATCCGGGCGCCTGTCCGGTATCCCTGGAAAGTAAGCTGGTACCTTAGAACCAGGTGGGGCACATTAAATATGAGCAGAAACAATATAGGACCCAGCAGATTTCCCTTGAGTGCCAAAGAGGTTCCCACGCCTGCGGCAATCACCTTTAGGGTGCCCCAAAACAGGGAGTCAAACACGCCTGCCAAAGGGCCCATCAGACCAGCTTTAACAGCGGAGATCGATTCGGGATCAAATGCCGGGTCCTTACTGTATTGTTCTTCCATGGCAGTACTGATACCCATGATCAGGGTACACCCGTAAGGGCTGGTATTGAAAAATTGTAAATGTCTTTTCAGCGCCTGGGCCATGGATTCTTTGGTTGGATAGAGTCGCTTTAAGGCTGGAATCAACGCAAAAGCATACCCTGTATTTTGCCAGGTTTCGAAATTGAAGTTGGCTTCCAGGGTCAAGGACCTAAAAAAGATACGGCGCAGGATGCCCCTGGAGATGAGGCCAGTCGCCACGCCCGAAACCGCACCGGAAGCTGCGTCTGTGGCCCCACCCGAAACCGCCACCGGCGTAGCGACGGTCGTGTCCGGGAAATCATCATCGAAGTCGGGATCAGCGCCAGTGCCACTAGCGCCTGCCCTGCTGAAAGCCCCATTGGTTACGAGCACTGCGATAATCACCCCTATCCCCCCGATGGCAATCACCGGCAAATGCATAAAAGCCGCCAGGATAAACCCCAAAAAGAAATAGGGTGCCACATGCTTGCGGAACATGAGGTTCATCAGGAGTGCAAACCCCAGGGCGGGCAGCATATTGCCTGCCACCTGAAGGCCCGCACTGATCCAAGGCGGTAAATGGTGCAGGGCCGCCGTAAGTGGTCCCGCACCCAGGAGCAGCGCCAAAAAAGTAATACCACCCATGAGCAGGGGTTTGAGCAAACCGCTCAGGATATGCAAACGGGAAATGCCCCGATAATCGCCCGCAGCCGCATAAGCCGCAAAACGGGCGCCAAGGGTAGCGCGGCTGATGAACAGTAAACTGACCAGCATTTCGGCCAATATAGAAATAGGAATAGCCAGGGTCAAGGCAATGGCCGCACCTTTATGCGATAGCAAGGCAAAAGCACATCCTAAAACGCCCCCGGTGATGACGTCCGGCGGAATGGCTGCGCCTACCTTTATATTACCCATGAAGATCAGCTCCAGGGTAGCGCCTATGATGATGCCCTGCCCGAGGTCACCCAGGATAAGGCCCACCAGGGGACTAAGGACCAATGGACGTCCGATCAGGGTAGTCCCTAAAAAGTCCTCACAGTGCCCCAGTACGGCCACCAGCGTAATCAGGATATAGGCCGTCAGCATAATTGAGCAATTGATTCTTTGGGATCAGTTGGGACTTGCCGGACTTCCAGCTCCAGGCCCCTGGCCTGCATCACCCGGATATGTTCCAGGTCTTCCGGTGTCAGGGAAATGGCCTTTGATACCGATTGAGCCCCAGGGCGTGTACGCAGTCCTCCGAAGTTGATAGAAGTGATCTCGGCGACCCCCTCAGACAGTAACAAGGCATCCTTTACCGAATTGACCAATATCAATATCTTATATGTCTCGGCTCTGGGATCCTTTAAGAAGAGGATGGTATCGCTTATGGATTTGATGAGTAACCGGGTGCCGGCAGGTTTGGCCAAACCCAGGGCCATTTTTTGAAATTCATCTCCGGCAATCTTGTCATTGGCCACCAGCAGGCAATCTATGCCCAGGGCCGGGGCCCAGGTAAAAGCTACTTGTCCGTGCACCAACCGGTCGTCAATCCTGGTCAGTTTGATCATAATCGTTGAGGTTTTCATTGGGCGTCAGCAATCGGTTCACATAGACCATCTGGTCCTGGGCATTTCGAATGGCATTTTCTATGACATCTTCGGCTGGGGTATCCACCGGGGCCATAATGGCCTCTAATAATAAAGGAAGGTTAAACCCGGAAACGATATGTATGCCCTCCGTAAGCCCATACCGGAGAAGCTGGTTATTGACACTACCGCCCAGGAGGTCAGTAAACACAATCCACTCCACATCAGAAGACCTGTTTTCGAATAAGGAGATCAATTCCGGCTCAATGGAGGAATTGCCGTCCAGGTAGGCCTGGATGATATGGATGGGCACGCCTGTTCCCATAATAATATCAAGGGCAGATTTTACGCCTTGCGCAAAGGCACCGTGGGTAGCAATCAGAAATTTTCGGGTCATAGGCTGAAAGTCCATTGAAGGACAATGTTCAGATTAAGCGTTGGGAATGTCAATTTTAGACGCCCTACATCCCCACTACAAGTAGTGGAAAAAGGCCATTTTTCATGGGTAGTGGTGTTGTAGGGGTTAAGGAATTGGACTCCCAAAAGCAGGCAGTTAGATTTGGTTGATCACCAATAACGAAAAATTGCTGGTATGAAAAAACTAATAACCTTTCTTCTTTTGTTGTATTGCACGAACTCCTTTGGGTTTAAGCCCATTATGGAAGGGGTAGTCAGAGATGCGGCCGGCATTCCCCTGGCCGGGGTCACCGTGACCATCAAGGGAACCAACCTGGGAACCAGTACCGACAGTAAGGGTCATTTTTCTATTAACGCCCATGTAGGCGATGTCCTGGTCTTCACGACCGTGGGCTACGGGAGAAAAGAACTTCTTGTAGGGACTAACAAGGAGCTGGTCGTGGACCTGGCCAGTGACGCCCATTCCATGAACGAAGTCGTCGTAACGGCTTTGGGGATTAAGCACTCCGAGAAGTCCCTGACCTATTCTACCCAACAGGTTGCGGGCGGGGAACTGACCAATGTCAAAAGCGACAACCTCATGAACTCCCTCAATGGTAAGATCGCAGGGGTCACCATCTCGCCCAGCGCTTCCGGCATTGGGGGATCTGCCAAGGTCATTCTGCGGGGTAACCGTTCCACCTCGGGCAACAACCAACCGCTGTATGTGATCGACGGGGTACCCATCTCCAATGACGGAAACCCCTTTGGCCAGCCCATGAGCAACACCTACGGGGGTAACCCGGAAGGGGGAGACGGTATTTCCAACCTCAACCCCGACGACATTGAAAGCATGACCATTCTCAAAGGCGCATCTGCGGCCGCCCTTTATGGAAGCCAGGCGGCCAATGGGGTCATCGTGATCAATACCAAAAAGGGTAAGGCGGGCAGGACCATCATTAACCTGTCTTCTTCTGTTCAGTTGGATAAAAATGCCTATGAACCCCAATTCCAGAATGATTACGGAGAAACCAGCTCAGGCGCAGTAGATAGCTGGGGATCCAAACTAACCACCGGGGCTCCGAATAACCTGAAAGACTTTTTTCAGACCGGCCAGAACTTTACCAATACCATCAGCCTGTCCGGAGGTACAGACTTGGCCCAAACCTATTTCTCTTACACCAATACCACTGCCAGGGGTGTAGAACCCAATAATACCCTGGCCAGGAATAATATCAACTTCCATGAGACCGCTAAATTCATGGATGGGAAACTGACCGCAGACGGAAATGCCAACTATATTAACCAACAGCTCGACAACAGTCCAGCCATTGGTTTCTATTCCAATCCCCTGACCGGTTTGTATTTCTTCCCTCGTGGGATGAATATCCTGCCTTACAAGCAGAAGTACGAGTTACCACCCGTCTCCGGGGGCAATGGCGCACCTACCCAAAACTGGCCCTTCACCGAAGACGTCCAGCAGAACCCCTGGTGGATCATTAATAAGAATACCAACGAAAACACCAGGAACCGGTTTGTCATTAACGCCAGTCTCAAATACGATATCAATCCCTGGCTAAGTATCCAAGGCCGCGGAGCCCTAGATCAATCTCAGGACGTGGGTGACCAGAAGTACTATGCAGGAACCCTGGCCCCCTTAGCCGCTCCCAATGGGAACGGTAGCTGGAATGGATTCAACCAGACCATGCAACAGGAATACGGAGACCTCTTGCTGAACTTCAATATTCCCGCCAGTACCGATATTAAGATTGATGGGGTATTGGGCGGTAGTGTTACCGATAACCGGACCTCGGGCATTTCATTTGGTCCAGGAGCAGGACAGGGATACGGACTCTATTTCCCCAACCTGTTCACCATCCAGAACATAGAAGTGGCGCCAGCCGTTCCCCTGGGAGGCTCCAGTGGTACCTATGGCTCCAACGTATCCACCGATGCGCCTTATCATAGTCAGGTGCAATCCATTTTCGGTAATGCCAATATCAGCTATAAAGATTGGGTTTACCTGACCCTATCGGGGAGAAATGACTGGTCTTCCAATTTGTCCTTTACGCCGGACGACCACTATTTCTATCCTTCCGCTGGTTTATCCTTTATCCTCAACCAAATGTTGAGTCTGCCCAAATCCATCACCTACCTCAAAGTAAGGGGGACCTATTCCCAGGTGGGTAATACCGTTGGTCAGTACCAGACCAACCCCGTCAATACCACGAGTGCTAACTCCACGGTGCTCAACCAAACGGCCCCATCCAGTCTGAAACCTGAACAAACCAAAGCCTGGGAGTTTGGGGTGGATATGCATTTGTTCAGCGACAACCTTACTTTCAGCGCGACCTATTATAAGACCAATACTTTCAACCAGGATATTTCCATTGTGCCCCCACCGGCTTCCGGTTATGCCAATGAAAACGTCAACGCGGGTAATATCCAAAACAGCGGAGCCGAGTTTATGGCCGGATACAATTTCCATTTCGGCAGACAATTTACCTGGAATACTTCTGTTAACGCGTCCTTCAACATCTCTAAAGTCATCGACATCGATACCAAAGACGGCGTTACCCTGGTGGACCTGACACCGGGTAACCAGAACTATGATACCTATGTTGTCAAGGGGGGTGAATACGGGGACATCTATGGACAGACCCTGCAAACCGATTCAAAAGGTCGGCTGGAACTCATTCCTGATGGCAGAGGTAACTGGTTCCCTGTACAAGGAGGTGGGGTCCTTAACGGGTATTCCCGTCTGGGTAATCCCAATCCGAAATTTCAAATGGGATGGAACAATGCCCTGACGTTTAAACGCTTTAACCTGAACTTTTTAGTCGACGGCAAATTCGGAGGCCAGGTGGTTAGTGTCATGCAAGGCATGCTGGACTACTACGGCGTTTCTAAAGTCAGCGGAGAAGCAAGGGACAAAGGATATGTCTCCATCAACGGGGTAGATCCCAATGGGGAAGCCGTATCTCAAATCAGTCCTAAAAACTGGTATACCTTCATTGGTGGTCGTAACGCTACTTTGGGTGAATATGTTTACAGCGCTACCGTGGTAAGGTTGAGGGAAGTTGCTTTGGGCTATGACGTACCCGTTCACCATAGTGTGGTAAAGGATATCCGCTTTGCACTCACAGGCAGGAACCTGATTTACTTCTACCGTAAAGCGCCCTACGATCCTGAAATCCAATCGGCTACCAGTAATTCCCTGGGCGGCGTAGACGTGTTTAACATGCCCGCAGCCCGCAGCTTTGGTCTCAAACTAAATGCGACCCTGTAATTGTTCACCATTAATCAGCATGTCATGAAGACTTCAAAAATATGCACACTGACTTCCGGAATTACCAGGCGCCTCCGCGCTATCGGAATTGCAGGTCATCTTAACCTCAAAAGGTTATCTGGCCTGGCCTTGCTGGCTTGCATGGCTACCACCTGGTCCGGTTGTACCAAGAACTTCGAATCCATGAATACCAACCCCACCGGTATTCCCAACTCCCAACTCCAGATAGCCACGCTGTTTATTCCCCTGGAACAGGAGATCATGTACATGGCCGACGATGGTTACCAGATCGGCCAAAACCTCAACGCAGACGATTACTGCGGATACATGATGCCTGACCAGACCTTTGGGCTGGCCCTGGACAACGCCAATTACGTGTTCATCGATGGATGGAACACAGAAGCTTTCAACAGCATTTATACCAACCTGCTCGGGCCTATCCGCAATAATATTGCTAAATCAGGTGTACAGACCACCAATCCCGATTACTGGGCCATTGCCTTGATCGTTGAGGTGGAAGCCATAGATAGGATCACCGATAAATTCGGACCTGTCCCCTACAGCCAGGTCGGGTCTTCCCTGGTGAGCGTTGGTTATGACAGCCAACAAAGCATCTATACCCAGATGTTTGCAGAATTGGATACAGCTACCGCGAATCTGAATACCTATATTGCCGCCAACCCAGGGTCAGAACCCCTGGCTGCCAATGACGCCATCTTTGGCGGGGACTATACCAAATGGTTGAAATTTGCTAATTCCCTGCGTTTGCGGCTGGCTATGCACCTGACCAAAATCGATCCCGCCACGGCCCAGGCCCAGGCGGAAAAAGCCCTGTCTGACCCTGGTGGCGTAATGACAGTGGCTACCGACGATGCGGCGGTGATGGCTTCCCAGGCTAACGGTAACGACTACTACCAGATTACCTTTAACTATGGGGATAATTCCATGAATGCTTCGATTGAATCCATCATGACTGGATACAATGATCCCCGCCTGCCCGTATACTTTGCATACGATACCAATACCGGCCATACCAACCAGTATGAGGGGCTGCGCATAGGTTGTTCCATTCCGCCCAAACCATTCTATTCCGGATTCTCCAAACCCAACGTCACCTCTACCTTTACCATCAACGCACCAGAGGTGCTCATGACTGCGGCGGAGGTTTGGTTCCTCAAAGCCGAAGCTGCCCTTAGGGGTTGGTCCAATGCCGGAACGGTACAGAATGATTATGAAACTGGCATCCAGACATCCATGACCCAATATGGGGTCAGCATCGGAAACTACCTCAGTGATAATACATCTGTTCCCGCGCCCTATGTGGATTACCTCAATTCCGCCAATAGCGCTCCAGCCGTGAGCACCATCACCATAGCCTGGGATCCCAGCGCTACCAAGGAAAAAATGCTGGAGCGTATCATTACCCAGAAATGGCTGGCCATGTATCCTGAAGGACAGGAAGCCTGGACCGAGTATCGCCGCACCGGTTATCCTCAACTGTTCCCCGTTGTAGTGAATAGTAGCGGAGGCACCATCAGTACTTCTGTGCAGGTGCGCAGGCTGGCTTATCCCCACAGTGAGGCCACCCTCAATCCCAAAGGACTCACCCAGGGTATCGCCCTGCTGGGCGGACCCGATAATGGGGGTACCCGCCTGTGGTGGGACGTAAACGGCCCGAACTTCTAGGGGGCGCTACCCTTGCAATGCGAGACCACCCTGGCCCTCGGCTGCGCGAAAAAGCGCATGCTTAGGCTAGGGTGGCCTCGCATTGGGGTTAGTATTACTTTTGGTGTGTTCGCTCATGATCATATTGAAATACTGTTATGCAGCATATGAAAAAAATCACCCTCTGTATCTTATGGATACTTCCTTTTGGTGTCCATGCGCAGAAGATCCTGACCAATCAGGTCGGCTATGAATCTGACGGTCCCAAACGAGCAGTAGTCGAAGCCCAATCCCACTTTGACATCAGCACTTGGCAACTCATCAACGATTCTACAGATAAGGTCGTGTCTCAGGGAAAGGTAACATATACCGGCCCCGTGAACCACTGGAAAAACTGGCAATTCTGGACCATTGATTTTACCAAATTTTCGATCCCTGGTGTTTACCATTTACGGGTTCATCCAGCCGGCAGCGGCCCCATTACTTCTTATCCTTTCAGGGTAGGGAAAAACATACTCGAACGGGCCACGATCTCTGATGTCGTTTATTACTTCAAAGGGCAAAGGTCTTCCGGCCTGATGGATCAGGCCGACCGTAACCTGCCCCTGGCGGGGGACAGTACCCATAGGGTGGACGTGCATGGCGGATGGTATGACGCTACAGGAGATTATGGCAAACACCTGTCCCACCTTTCCTTTTCCAATTACTTCAATCCTCAGCAAATACCACTTACCGCCTGGAGCTTACTTAAAACCTATCAATTGCTGGCGGCAAGACCTGGTACCGATTTCCGTCAATACCTACGCAGGATACTGGATGAAGGCATGTATGGAGCAGATTTCCTGACCCGCATGCAGGTGGCAGGCGGCTCTTTCTTCCGGTCTGTCGATGCCCCCGGTCCGGGTAAACTACCTCAAAACAGGGTTGTTTCCGCCGAAGGGAAACACTTTACCATTAAGGCCAGTAAAGACGCCAGTTGGGGTGGGGGTCATACGGGACCCTTATGCCTGACGGACTACCAAGTCAGTTGGAGGTCTGGCGGAGGCATGTCTATTGCTGCGCTGGCGCTGGCTTCCACCTTTCCCAGTTCGGGTGATTTTTCTGGGGCCGATTATTTGAAAGCAGCAGAAAGCGCTTTTTCCTATTTGGAAGAACACGGTACCGAAATGGCTACCAATGGGGTGGAAAACATCCTCGATGATTATTGCGCCTTAAGCGCAGCTACTGAATTATACAACGCTACCCATAAGGACCATTATAAAAGTTATGCCCAGGCCAGGGCAGTTTCACTGCTCGGCAGGCTTTCTACCTGGAAGAATTATACAGATTACTGGAGAGCCGATTCCTTGGACAGACCCTTCTTTCACGCTGCCGACGCGGGCTTGCCGGTGGTGAGCCTGCTTTACTATTATCCTTACGCGGATGCAGCCACCCAGGTCGCCATTAAATCTGCGGTTCACCGCTCCCTGGAACACGAACTATGGATCACGCATGAAGTCAGGAATCCATTCGGATATAGCCGACAGCTCGTGCAAGACACCTTAGGCAATAGAAAAAGCAGTTTTTTCTATCCCCATAACGCAGAGACTGCACCCTGGTGGCAAGGAGAGGATGCGCGCCTGGGCTCTATGGCAACGGCCGCCCGCCTGGCCGCTCCCTTATTTTCAGGGGATAAAGCCTTTGAGGATTCCTTAAGCACCTTCGCCCTGGATCAACTCAACTGGATCCTGGGAGAGAACCCCTTCGATGCTTCTATGCTACAGGGCACGGGGCATAACAATCCTGCCTATGGATTCTTTGGCACCTTTGAATATACCAATGCACCCGGTGGTATTGTCAATGGCATCACCTCAGGATTATATAATGAAGACGATATTGACCTGAACCTATCCTATGCCCAGACAGGTAAGGATTATGATTGGCGTTGGGCCGAACAATGGTTGCCCCACACGTCCTGGTACTTGCTGGCCGTGGCTTTGGGCGGACAACCAGTGAGTGCCGCCTCCGGCGGCTCGTCTGCGGGTCCCGGTGTCTCCGGCGGCTCGTCCGCGGGTCCCGGCGCGGCCTCCGGCGTCCGGCCTTTGGCCTCTGCCGATCCCGAGCACCTCAATGACCATCCCACTTTATCCATTGGCGCTAAAGCCCCCGATTTCCATTTAAAAGGTATTGACAGCAAAATTTACTCGCTGGCCTCTTTCAGTAAAGCCAAAGTATTGGTCATTGCTTTTATCTGCAATCATTGCCCCACTTCCCAGGCGTATGAAAAACGCCTCATTCAGCTCACCTCCGACTACAAGTCTCAGGGTGTTCAGGTCGTAGCCATCAACCCCAACCACCCCTCGTCCTTAAGGATTGATGAATTGGGCTACAGCGACCTGGGCGATTCTTACCCGGAAATGAAGGTCAGGGCCAAAAACGTTGGTTACAACTTTCCCTATCTCTACGATGGAGATAAAGAAGCCGCTGCTATTCAATATGGACCCGTATCCACTCCTCACGTATTTATTTTTGATGCCGATAGACGTCTCCGTTATGAGGGGCGCATAGATGATACCGAAGATCCAACCAAAACACCCCATACCCAAGACGCCAGGGCGGCGCTTGACGCTATCTTGCAGGGGCTGCCCGTGGCCGTCACCGATACCAAGACCTTTGGATGTTCCATTAAGTGGAAGGAAAAAACAGTGTGGAAACAGAAAGCCGCGATCACCTGGGCAAAGGAGCCTGTTAGCCTGGACACCATAGGACTCGCTGGAATAGATACGTTATTGCAAAATCATACAGATAAGTTTAGGCTGATCAACCTTTGGGCTACCTGGTGCGTCCCTTGCGTACAGGAATATCCTGAGCTGGTTTCCCTGCACCGCATGTACAGGGATAGAGGGTTTCAACTCGTCAGCATCTCCACGGACGATACCAGCAAAATGGCCCAGGCTTTGACTTTTTTGAAAAAACAGGAGTCCTCTTCTCCCAATTTTATCTTCGTTGGCTCAGACAAGTATGCCCTCATTGACGCCATCAATCCTAATTGGAAGGGGGCTTTACCTTTTTCTATCCTGATTGAACCCGGCGGAAAAGTAGTTTATGCCCATCAGGGCAGCATAGATCCAAAGGCCCTTAAGAAAATCATCTTCGATGATCCGTATATGGGCAGGATCTATAAATAGGTCGTCGTCGCACCTACGTCTGGGTCTAGTCGATCCGCCGTACGGCTTGGGTAAGCTCATCGGGTTAGGTTCCACCGGTCAGCCGTCAGGCTGGCGTCGCCTCATCGGGCTTGGTTCCTCCGGCCAGCCGTCCGTCAGGCTGGCGTGGCCTCATCGGGCTTGGGTCCGCCGGCCAGCCGTCCGTCAGGCTGGCGTGGCCTCATCGGGCTTGGGTCCGCCGGTTACCTCAATGAGGAAATCGTACAAGTTAACCTCCGGCTTGAGCTGAAACTTTTTGCGCACCCGGTAACGGCTGATCTCCACGCCTTTGAGGGAGATGTTCAGCAATTGGGCAATCTCCTTAGAACTGAGGTTTAAACGCAGGTAGGCGCAGAGCTTCAGATCAGTGGGTGACAGGGTAGGGTATTTTACTTTCAGGGTGGTCAGGAAATTGTTGTGCACCTCGTCGAAGTAGAGCGAGAACCGGCCCCATTCTTCTTCCGTTTTTTCTGTGGGTGTCAACATGCGGAATACGTTTTTGAACTCATAGCTCAAGTGGGAAATATTTCCCTTTTTGATCACCGCAATCAGTTCTTCTTTGATATTGGATAACAGGCCACCTCTTTCCACCAGGTGCATGGTGACCGTAGCCAGCTCCTTATTTTTGAATTGCAATTCTGTTTCCAATTTTTCGTTCTGAAGGGCGATCAACCCCTTTTCTTTTCTGTCCAGCTCCAGGCTATGCAGGTAACTCAAGCGTTCTTGTTCCTTCTCCATCTTACTTGTATGTTGCTCGAATCGGTATTGCTGCCAGCGCAATAGCCCACCTACCGCAACCACCATGAGTAGAGAATAAATAATATACGCCCATATACTTTGATACCAGGCCGGATTCACCTGAAAGGGGAAACGCTGTATGGGAGATATTACACCCAGGTTACTCCTGGCCCTGACCTGGAATACGTAATGCCCATAGGACAGGTGGGTATAGTCCGTTTCCGTTCGGGCCGACCAGGCGGACCAGTTCTGATCCAGGCCCTCCAGTTTATAGCTATAGGTGGTCCCGCTTCCATCGGAGAACTCGGGGCTGCTATACTCAAATCGGAAGGAGTTCAAACGATGGGGTAAACGGGTCGGTTCCCCGTCAGCTACCCCGGATTCCACTCCTGGGGAGCCGCCTTCGTTGCTCCTCCTGGTTCCGCCGGCGCGACCTCCGGGGAAGCCGCCGTAAATCAAACTATCGTTATCGCCAATGAGCCGGACTGAGCTTAACACTACAGAAACGCCTGTATCAGGTTTGACGTATCGGCTCAGGTCAATGTGATAGACACCATTGTAAGCACCAACATAGATCTGGTCTGACCTGTAGGGATAAATAAAGGGGTTGCCGGGAATGGTTTGCCCATCCAGCTCAGGAAAATAAAGTCGGTTATAAGCCCCGGTATCTTTGGGGTTGGCCCAATGGATGACACCCAACCTCCGGTTGCTGACAAACCAGATATCTCCACCAGGGGCCTCCGTCAGGTTCTCCACTGTACAATTTCCAAAGATCTTTTTTAAGGTGAGGTCTATATAAAAATGGTCCTTTCTTTTATCATAGGCGTAAATACCGTTCTCGGTGGCTACGATAATCCGGTTCCATATTTTAGCCAGGAAATAATGGGTTCCCGAAGGCAATCCCAAAGGTGGTCCATAATGCACCGAATGAGGTAGGGAATCCGTATGCATATAAGACCTGGGTTCTGAAGAATCCTTGCCCCGTGCCGCGTCGGCGCTGGCTGCACGCACCGGCTCCCTAGCCGCCCCAAGCGAAGTCTTGAAAACGCCCCTGTAGGGATGTGCGGCCCACAGATCTTGTCCGTCGATCACCAACTGGTTGAGGGATTCATACAAATCGCTGGCCCTGCCCGCGTCCTTATAGGAAACGTCGCCAGCGCTGCGCGCCCCACCTGCGCCCCTGTTGCGGGCGTCGCCAGTGCCCCTGTTGCGGGTGTCGGCAGTGCCCCTGTTGCGGGCGTCGACAGTGCCCCTGTTGCGGGCGTCGCCAGTGCCCATGTTGCGGGTGTCGGCAGTGCCCCTGTTGCCGCCAATATTGTGAGCGTCGACTGCGCCCACCACGACTAATTTCCGGATGCCTGTATAGGTCCCTGCGTAAAGGGTTCCCGTCTGAGGCCCTTCCACATAGGTAAACACGCCTTGAGGCGTAGCAAAGGGAATAGAAACCGCTCGCTGGTTCTGCATGAGCATCGCCCCACTTTCATGACCGACAAATAAAGCTCCTCCGACCTCGGAAAATCCCCAGACCTGGCCCAGCGTACCAGGGACCAGCAAAAAATGGCCGGCCCTTGCCACTGCGACGGCGGAGGCTTCACCAACAGCGGCTGCGTCCGCCCCTTGACGGCCCATCTCAGCACAGTACACCCCGTTGGAGGTTCCAATGCACAGCTTGTTTTTATACATGCATACTGCGTTGCACGCAATCTCTTTCAATCCCAACGGTTCTATTTTGCTAACGGCACTGTTGGTATTGATGTAAGCCAACCCACTTTCCAATCCCAGCCACAAACCTTTGGCCTGATCCTCGAATATCTTTTGAATATGGTTGTTCTGAAGTCCTTGCTGGTCACTCCATTGTTGGATCTGCCATCCCTGATGGCATAATAAACACAGCCCCTGGGCTAGAGTGCCTACCGCTATATAGCCTGAAGACAGGGTTCGTATACAGCGGATTTGTCCTTTGTCGTTGAGCCTATCCATGTCTGAGTGGAAAGGTGTCAGTCCGGAAGGGGTCAGTAAAAAAAGACCGCTGGATAGGGTGCTGACCAGAAGGGTGTCAGAGCCGGCCGCGGCCACACGAGCCGTACCTGTGCCACACACGGTGCCTGCGCGAGCCGCGGCCACACGAGCCGTACCTGTGCCACCCACGGCGCCTGCGCGAGCCGCGCCCGGCATCGAACCATAAGCCGTCACACCGGTGATGTGCAACCCCGCGGTGGGTTGTCCCTGGCTGGGGCTAACCCAGCCCTGGATTTTCCATTCCAGCAACCCTTTTTCCTTATCCACTGCAAAGACCCTGGAACCTATAGTAGCAATCATCGTCCACCCACCAGGTGCGTCGAAGGTGCGCATGGTGCCATCATGGCCATAAAGAAATAAGGTCTCGACGGTGCGAAACAAGACCCCTCCCGGGGTAATAATAATATCCCAGATATCGGCAAATTGTCGGGCAATTTCAGGTAAAGCGGAACTTAGGGAATGATAAGTGAGCATCCCATGCGCATCCGGATAAAAATAACCCACCTGATCCTGGCCCCCGGCATAGATTCTTCCGGATGAATCCAAGGCCAATGATTTGATGGCTGCTTTATTGGGAAGGGGATAGCGCTTCCAGTAATTTCCATCATAAGTGAGGAGGCCTTCATCGGAGGCAAAGTAGAGAATACCTCTTTTGTCCTGGGCAATATCCCAGATTCCGGAACCCCCATGGTAATCTGAGGGCCTGTAATTTTTAACAGGGGGCAGCCCGGATACAGGGGTCCCTGGCAAGCCTACCTGACCCCAGGCGGAACCATAATTCATACTAATCAGCAGCAGCACAATGGATAGATGCAGCAGCACGACTGACAAATGCTTCATCACGTTGGACAGATTCTTCATAAAGCAAGACCCACAATATTCGGTCATAATGCGGATAATTGTATGGAAAAAGAACCCCGTAGTGCTAATGTAGGGGTGCTCAAATTGCTGATCAACATTAGCTTCCGGAAATTTGAACCAATGAAAAAGATATGCTTCGCCTTCGCCCACCTCATGGTCGTCGGGCTACTTACTTATAGCCAGGGATGGGCCCAAACACCTGCCAAATCCGCGGCCCAGGTAACCACCGCTCCCGCATCGAATATCCTTCCCCCCATAAGCACCCGTGAGGGTCAGGTCTACTATCAAAAACGTTGGGACCTCCCAAAAGGAATCACTAAAAGGGAAGCATTTTTAAGAGCAAGACAATGGTTCACTTCCACCATTCAGGGGGCGGAAAGGACATTGGACTTTTCAGATCCAGAGGCGGGGGTACTCGGTGGGACCGCCTGGTTTGAGGTGGACGCGGACGCGCCGTTGGGTACGGGTGGCCGGAACCCAGACGGCGGAGCCTACACAGGCGCAGTGCCGGGTGAAATGACGGCCTTCAGGATGGGTAACCGCATACCCGACGCCATTCCCGGCAAAAATGGATTCACCGGAGAAAAGGGATATACCGGAGCCCCCGGACGGCGCTTCCGGGTGAAGTTTCGTTTGGGAATAAGGGTGACTGACAGCGGTTATGTACTTATAGCTTCCCATTTCTCGGAAAAAATATTGGATAAAGACATTACCCCCGACTTTACTAAAATAGAATACCGATGGTGGGATTATAAAAATGGCAATCCCTGGTGTGCGGCAGATCAGGCCTTATTTATAGGGCTGCACAGCCATATCATTAATTTACTGGCTTCCTTCAGGGAGGACATACACGTGACCTCCGGGGTCCCTCCCCGGTTCAGGGTGTTGGCCCTTTATGAAAATGGGGGATGGCATGTCGCCTATTCCACCCGGGCAAGGGCCTGGTTAGACGCCTTGGCCCTGGACAGTAATTTCCGGGTGGATTATGCAACGGGCACAGATAGCATCAACGATGTTTTTCTCTCCAAATATGACCTGATCATCCAACTGGACTACGCGCCTTATGCGTGGAAACCCGAAGCCATGGCCGCATTCCAAAAATATATAGCAGAAGGCAGGGGTGGCTGGGTGGGCTTCCATCACGCGACCCTGCTGGGGGAATTTGATGGATACCCTATGTGGGATTGGTTTTCCGGTTTCATGGGTGGCATTCGCTGGAACAATTACATAGCCCGTTTTGCCAAGGCAAATCTGCGGGTAGAAGATTCAACTCATCCCGTCATGGCAGGTGTTCCTTCAACCTTCCCGGTTCAAAAGGAAGAGTGGTACACTTATGACAAGAGCCCCAGACCCAATGTGCACGTACTCGCTAACGTGGACGAATCCTCCTACATCCCTGATACCAGCGTGAAGATGGGCGATCATCCGGTTATCTGGACCAATCCCCACGTCAAGGCCCGCAACGTTTACATCTTCATGGGACATGACCCTATACTGTTTGACGATAGCGTATATACGCGCATCTTCCGCAACGCCATCTTCTGGGCTTCGGCTACCCGTCCCCGTCCGGTAAGCCGATTCAAGGTCCTGGCTTTCTATTCGACCGACGTGGAACCCGATCACGTGGAGTTTGCCAGGGACGACATTCGTTTCTATGACCGGTTGGCTTATGAAACAGGTGTTTTCTCCCTAGATACAACCTCAGACTGGAATCAAATGAATGATACCGTATTGAAAAATTATCAGGTTGTGCTCTGGCTCAACGAGTTTCCACATAATCAGGCCCAGCGTTCGGCCTTTGAACACTTTATAGAAGGCGGAGGCGCATGGCTGGGTTTTCATGTGTCTGCCTTCAACGACTGGGGCACGCACTGGCCCTGGCTGGTGAGCTTCCTTGGAGGAGCTGTTTTCTATAATAATAGTTGGCCTCCGCTCACAGCACGGTTAATCGTGGATGATACCACCCATCCAGTTACGAAGGGAATCCCCGCAAGATATACCGGGCCCATCAATGAATGGTATTGCTGGAAACCCGATCCTAGAATGGACAAGAATGTAAAAGTACTGGTGACCCTGGACGCTACCCAGTATCCTTTGGGTAAAAAAGACAGGTTGTTTACAGGCGATGTTCCTGTAGTGTGGACCAATCTACGCTACCATATGCTGTATATGAACATGGGCCATGGGGACCAGATTTTCGACATGCCCATCCAGAACAGGATGTTTGCCAATGCGTTATTGTGGTTGGGAACAGAGGTGGGAAAATGACATACCTTTCTTATAGAAGAAAGGTCGCATGTTTGATTCGGTGTTCCTCAATACCCTGATCTTATTGGGTGCTTTGCAAGGCATCATCCTGGCTGTACTTATCCGGCATGCCAAAGGCTCCCGTTATTTAGCCTGGTTTGTTTTCTTGATAGCCTGGGCTTGCCTCAATTTGTTTCTCCAGCACCAGCATTGGTATACCAGCTCTTCCATTGGAGGATTGGTGGATGCCTTGGTTCCCTTTGTGGTGCCTATGCCTTTTGGACCTTTGTTGTATGCTTATATCCGTTCCATCCTCTATCCGGAACGGGCGCCAGTATTCAAATGGCTATTTGCCCCCATCATCATAGACCTGGTGCCCATTGCTACCGGTTGGCTATTTGTCCTGGGTCGGCTGACCGGTACGGTAGCCCAGGCGAGCGGCCCAAAAATGGGCCTGTTCATAGACGACTGGAATATGTATGCCGATATCCCAAGGTGGATTTCCATGAGTGTCTACCTGCTATTATCCATACGCATGTTCCGAGTCTGGAAGTCCAGCCATCATCAGACGTCTCCTATCCTAAGATGGATTCAGCAGCTCCTTTGGGTCTTTTCAACCTTCCAGGTGATTTGGTTAACCCATCTCATTCCTTATTTACTGCCTGCTACCTCCAGCAAGCTATTGGACTGGGCAGATTGGTACCCGCTTTACTTGCCCTTGGTGCTCATTATCTATTGGTTAGGCATAAAGATTTACCAATTAGCTTTAGCTCCTCCGGTAACGCCCAGGGCCCTGGTAAAACCCAAAACGCCCTCCCTTCTCGATCCAGCCCTCGTTCGGAATTCCAAGGCGATGATCCTCAAGTCTATGGAAGTGGATAAGCTTTACCTGGATCCCGAATTGTCCCTGGCAAAGTTGGCGTCCCATGTAAGCCTTCCCCCCCAAAACGGTGTCCACCATCCTCAACCAGGAAATGGATACCAGCTTCGGGGAATTTGTCAACGGATACCGGATCAAAGTAGTCAAACAGCTTTTACTGGATCCCAGTAAAAAGGATATGACCATCACCGGTCTGGCTTATGACTGCGGCTTTAATTCCCAACCCACGTTTCAAAGGGCTTTCAAAGCCCAAACCGGGCTCACACCCAAAGAATTCATACAGCAATCAACAGTCAAATCCGGAATTGAATAGGTTTAGGTGCGGGCTTTTGGGTGATTTGTACCATGAAAAATACGCTACTGTTCCTTACATTGTTTTTAACGCTGTGTGCCAAAGCTCAGGATACCTCCTTACAAAAATATGAGGGGGCCTATGGGAAAAAAGATAGTGTTTTCTTCCATATCCTGGCCAGGGGCGCCGCCTTGTTTATTGATCTTTCCCATTATGGAAAAATGCCTTTGGCAGCCGAAGGTCCGGATCGGTTTACCATGGTCCATGTACGTCCCAAAGCAACCTTGATATTTAAGGGGGATACCCTGATGATACACCAGATAGGGGCGTTTACCTACGTGAGGGATTCAGCGGGTGTGACAGCCTTCGGAAGCGTGGGCGCCTCAGGTTCCGGGACCGCCAGCTCCGAAGCCCTGACGGGCCGCTACCACCAGGACATCGATGCGTACAAATTTGCTCATTTGACCGATTCTGCGGGCCAGCTCATGATGGAAGGGCACCACATGAAGGCTATTGATGCCACGCATTATATAAAAGAGGACGAGCCTGGGGGCGTGTTTGAATTTGTGCTGGATAAAAACGGTCAGGCCAAAAAATTCATTTTCCATAAGACAGCTCCGGAAACCTATACACGCATGCAGGATGTGCACTCTGAAGCTTATGCCGTGTTGGAGCACTCATCGAACCGCAAGAATGGATTTACCCGGGCGGATACCTTACTGGGTATGTTGACGCCGCTTAGGACTTGCTATGACGTTACCTTTTATGGGTTGGACCTCAATTTTGATCCCCTGGCCCGGACCATCAAAGGCGCTGGCCTGATTAAGTTCAACACGATGGCTGCTTTTGACAGCCTTCAGATTGACCTGTACATGAATCTGGTGATAGATTCTATTGTAAATGACCGACATATCCTTACCTACACCAGGGAGTACAATGCTGTATACGTGCACTTCCCTGAAACCATCCAGCCTGGATTGAATAAAGCCATCAAAGTCTATTACCACGGTAGCCCCCGGCTTCCGGACATAACCATTTTAAAAGGAGGCTTTTTATACCACCAAAACAAAAATGGACAACCCTGGGTGGAATCCGTTTGTCAGGGCACAGGTGCCAGCGTATGGTTTCCCTGTAAGGACCATAACAGCGATAAGCCCGACAGCATGCGGATCAGCGTAACGGTACCCAAAGGATTAACCGATATTTCCAACGGAACGTTTTTAGGGTCTACTGACCTTCCCGTTAACCTGACCCGTTGGGACTGGTACGTACATGAGCCCATGAACGCTTATGATGTCGTGCTCAATGTGGGAACCTATAAAAGCTTCACGACCACTTACGTACGCAATGGAGATACCCTTCCGCTGAGGTTCTACTATATGCCATACGATGAAGGGGTAGCCAGGGAACTGGCTGCTGAAGTTCCTTCCATGCTGGATGTATACACCAAAGACTTCGGTCCCTTTCCTTTTCCCAAAGATGGATATGGGCTGGTAGATAATTTCTGGCCCATGGAGCATTCAACGGCCATCAGTATAGGGTATTTCTCCACACAGAAAGGAAAACCCATTGCAGTAAAAGAACTGCTGCATACTTTATGGCATGAGTCAGCCCATGAATGGTGGGGAAACAGCGTTACTTGTAGGGACTACGCCGACTTCTGGATACACGAATCCTTTGCCACCTATGCAGAGGTACTCAAACAGGAAACCACCGATCCAGCCGGGGCATTGAAATACCTGTTGGAAGGAGTGCCTGCTAATAAAGACCCCATGATAGGCGTATACAATGTCAATAATTTCAAATGGGGGGATATATACAGCAGAGGGCCTTTGATGATCCATACCATAAGGCATTGTATTGATGATGACCGTTTGTTCTTTACTATACTCAGAAGCATTCAATCAACATATAGGTACAAAAGCATTCGCACCGAAGACATAGCATCCGTCTTTAACCAAGCTACCGGATTCAATTACACGCCCGTGTTTGATCAGTACCTGCGGTATACGGGCGTCCCGGTTCTGCAACTGGCTTTTCATCAAAGCGATACCTTACTAACGGTGCGCTATAACTGGAAGACTGATGTGGCTGAATTTGCCATGCCCATTCAAACCAGCGCCGGGCGCCTGCTCGCTAACCCTTCGGTTCAAACGCTGACTATTCCAGGTGGAAAGGAAGCGGACTTCACCGTGGACACAGCTAATTTTTATGTAAAGGTGGAGCGAACGGAATATTAATCCTGCGCGGCGATGGAGGCCCGATGGCGCCACACTCAAATCTTTAAATTCCAATGCCGCTTCTCCAGCCAACCCGTAACCCAAACACAGAAATAGGAAACCGCGAAACAACGGATGATGCCCCCTATGCCTTGGTTAAAGGGAAAGGGATAGAGAAAATGGAAAAGGTATAATATGGAATACAAAATATAGGGTATAAGGTAGGCCGTTAGGGTAGAAGTGCCCGCGGGTTTCAGCCAGGCAAACCATTGCTGTTTGCCCAGTATATCCACCAGGAAAATCAACAGCGCGAAGGTCAGTATGCTGATGCCCATGCATATCGATACCCAGGCTGGCGTGTCGTGGAGTTTGGATATCCCTCCAAGGCTGCGCAATAGGAACCCAACGCCTATCATGGCTCCACCAGCCAGGGCCATCCAGGAAAAATAGCTTTTGTGCCTACCCATGGCATTCCAATCCAGATACCAAAGGGACACTACAATGCCGCCCATGGTCAGGGTCATTAATGAACCATTACCCACGATCCACACATAGTGATGGATCCCATTGAGGAAGCCGAGCCAATGCGCGTGGGCAGCCACATTAAAGACAAAGAAAAACACGAAGGCCAGTAGCTGAACACCAAATTTGCCTTTGGTAAAAAAGTAGATCAATGCACAAAACAGGTAGGACCAGCCAATCAGGCCCAGGATGCCCCACCACTGAGGACGAAGCCAAAATTTCTGTCCGTCTTCCGTACCAGTGTAAAGCAGGGACATGGCCATGAGGATAACGATGCCCAATAACTGCAAGCATTGTTTGCGTCGTTTGTTCATCGTGGACGGGTAGTTCAGCCATATCAGAAAGAAACTGATTGTAATGCCTATTTCCCAAACCGGTTTTGAAATAGTATGGTCTATGGTATTGTAGCTTTCCAGGTTCACCTGGTAGAAGCCCATCACCAGTAAAGCAAATCCCCTGGAGAGGATATGCCAGGCCACCTGTGGTTTGGGGTCCCCTCTTTTGATACGCTTATTCAGGGCCAGCGGAATGGACAAGCCTACGATAAAAAGGAAAGCAGGGAATATGATGTCTGCAAACCCTAACCCATCCACATTTTCTCCCACGTGTTTGATCCACTCCGGCACTTTGGGTACCGGGTCCAGGTCATTGACGAAGATCATCAAAAACATGGTGATCGCTCTGAAGACATCTATGGATGCTAATCTGTTGGGTTTGTCCATAACAACGAATAGGTTTAAAACGTGGGGCGCTGTGCCCGTATCAGATTGGGCGCCGGGCCCGAATCATTTCTCTTTTTCCCGGAGAGCCGGGTAACTTTTCAACGCTAAAGCCTGAGTCCTGTAACCCCCTTCTCACTGCCCCCTTGCTACAGTAGGTCACCAGGATACCTCCTGGCTTCAACAAAGCATACAGCTTTTCAAAAACAGGCCCCACCCAAAGCTCCGGTTGGTCATCCGGTGCAAAGGCATCGTAATATAAGATCTCTGCACCTTCTTTGGGCGCCCTTTCCTCCAAAGAACCCCTTGTTTTATGAAGGGTGAATAGGGGGTGTATTTGGACGTCCGTATCCCACGCCACCGCATGTAATTTATGTAAGGTCCCCATTAACGGTGCTGGATATTCGAAGGTTGTAACCTTTTCTTGGTTGTGAAGTATTTCTTCATAGTTAAGTCCCTCCCATTCCAAGGGCATAAGCGGATATTGTTCTATGGTCTGGTAATAAATGGGCATTTCTAATCGCAGAGCTTCCTGGTAAGTGAGCAGGGCATTCAGCCCGGTACCGAAACCCATCTCGAAGACATGCAAGGCGCCGGGGGAACCCGCGTCGCTGTTGCGACCGCCGGAGGCGCCGGCCTCGATGTTGCGCCTACCGGAGGCGTCCGCACCGATGGCGAAACGAAGTCCGGCTTCTATATATACGTGCCGGCTCTCCTGGATGGCCCCATGAATAGAGTGGTAGGTAATCCCGCCAAGCTCCACCGTATGCGACCCATCTTCCGTTATGCGCAATATCCGCTCCATGTACCCACGAAAATCGGGTTTTCGACCATTGTGCGGACGGTTTGTATCAAAAACGTACGTTTTTTTCTCGATAAATTCAGGTTAATCCATTGATTATAAATGTTTTGAATATATTTCACGATTTTTGTAGACTTCTATTATTACCCACATCCGCCATGAACTACACAAAGATCGAACAATTGCTCACCGATGACAGTTTTATGGGCTGGTACCATCAATCTGATCCCAAAGCCATTGCCATATGGGAGGCCTGGATCGCTGAAAGCGAAGCCAACAGGAATTTGGAACTGGAAGCCAAGGCCTTCCTGATCGCCATGCTTCAGCAGACGCCTGATCCGAAGTCTGAGCAACAACAAGACCGTATCTGGAAAAATATCAGCGCCGAAATGGGCGAAGCGGCTGGTCTCAGCACGCAACAAAGGTCGCCCGCAGCGGCTACGGTCGGTTTCTCCCCTCGTCCGGAGTCAAGCGTCAAACACAGTCTACGCCGACTGAGCCCCGATATTTGGGGGTCCTATGTAAAAGTTGCTTTCCGCAATCTCTACCGCAACAAGGTGCCCTCCTTCATCAACATCTTTGGCTTATCCTTAGGCATGGCTGTGTCCATGCTCATTGCTTTGTGGATATGGGATGAGCTGACCTACGATCATTATCATTCAAACTATAACCGCATTGCCCAGGTCCTGCTAACTGCAACAACCACAAAGGATGGGCAAACATATACGGTCAGAGGTGCACCCATACCGATGGCAGCCGCCTTGCGTAAAGATTTTCCCAACGACTTTCAATTCGTATCCCTGGTGAATTTCTCTGAACTCACCTTGGCCAACGGGGACAATAAGTTCACCCAAAACGGGGCCTTTATGGACGCCCAGGCACCGGATATGCTTTCCTTGAAGATGATAGCCGGCACCCACAGCGCATTGAATAATCCCAATGGGATTATGCTTTCCCGCACTACCGCCGTAAAGCTTTTTGGTTCAAAAGACCCCATGGGGAAAAAGGTGACCATCAATAATTCCGCAGTCACTCAGGTCGCCGGCGTATACGATGATCTGCCCACCAATAGCAGTTTTAATCAAATGAGCTTTGTGCTCAACTTTAATTATTTTCTTGCCAACTGGGACTGGATCAAACCATTTAAAGACGACTGGAATGCGACCATGCAAGGGCTTATCGTGCAGTTGGCCCCTAACGCCAATCTACAGACTGTGGGTGCAAAGATCAAGGGCGAAGAGGAACGATATAACCACAATCCGGATGTTAAGGTGAACCTGTATCTGCACCCCATGAATAAATGGCATTTGTACGATGACTTCAATAACGGGGTGAATACGGGTGGATTAATCACCTTTGTATGGCTTTTCGGTATTATCGGTGGCTTTGTCCTCTTACTGGCCTGCATCAATTTCATGAACCTCAGTACTGCCCGTTCTGAAAGAAGGGCCAAAGAAGTCGGTATCCGAAAAGTCATGGGCTCTTTGAGGGCTGCACTGGTCGGACAATTCTATTGCGAATCTATTGTCATGACGCTCCTGGCTTTGGTGCTGGCCTGTGGCATGGTCCAACTCAGTATGCATTGGTTTAACGGGGTAGCAGAGAAAAACATCCTCATCCCCTGGCTCAGTCCGGGCTTCTGGTTGAGTTGCCTGGCCTTTAGTCTGATCACGGGACTGGTTGCCGGTAGCTATCCCGCCATTTATCTGAGCTCTTTCCGTCCTGTCAAGGTACTCAAAGGAACCTTCCGGGTAGGGCGTTTGGCCAGCCTTCCAAGAAAGGTATTGGTCGTACTTCAGTTCACCGTGTCCGTGCTGCTGATTACCTCTACCATCATCATTTATAAGCAGATCACCTACGCCAAGGACCGCCCCGCAGGCTATACCAGGGATGGCTTGATCTCTCTGAGGGAAACGACCCCTGAAATATATAACAATTACAACATCATCCGTAAATCCGTTTTGGAAAGCGGAGGCGCCACTGAGCTCTCCGAATCCCAGGGACCCATAACCGATATATGGGCAGGCGACAACAATTTTACCTGGTCAGGAAAATCGCCCAATGCCAATTCTAGCTTCGCACTAGTGGCGGTGAGACATGAATATGGCAAAACGGTGGGTTGGCAATTTATAGAAGGAAGGGATTTCAACCCTGCCTTTAAAACCGATTCCGATGGGATCGTCATCAATGAAAGCGCCGCTAAAAAAATGGGTGTAGCCAATCCCGTAGGCATGACCATCTATCATGGTCAACACCCCTTGAAGGTGCTCGGCGTCATTAAGGACATGATCATGGGCTCTCCCTTCCAGGATCTGGAGCCTTCCTTTTACTGTATCCTGCATGAAGGTGGGAACTACATCAACTTCCGGTTGAATCCCGCCTTGAGCACCCATGACGCCTTAGCCAAAATACAGGCAGTACTGAAAGTGTATAATCCAGGAGCTCCATTTGCACCTATTTTTGTAGATGCGGAATATGCGAAGAAATTTGGCGCAGAGGAGCGTATCGGTACTTTGGGGTTGTTTTTCTCTATACTGGCCATACTCATATCCTCTTTAGGCCTGTATGGTTTGGCGGCGTTTGTGGCGGAGCAAAAAACGAAAGAAATCGGCATACGCAAAGTGCTCGGTGCGACACTCTACCAGGTTTGGCAAATGATGAGCGTGGAGTTTGTATGTCTGATTGGTATCTCCCTATTGGTTGCCATTCCAGGGGCTTATTACCTGATGCATATCTGGCTTTCTCATTACCATTACAAGACAGACCTGTCCTGGTGGGTTTTCGCCGCCTCCGGCGCAGGAGCGGTCATACTGACCTTACTAACGGTCAGCCATCAAGCGATCAAAGCGGGGTTGCTCAACCCCGTGAAGTCGTTGCGGAGCGAATGAATAGGGTGGGGGCCCCAAGTGCGGGCCACGGGGCCGCCGCCCGAAGGGCCATCATAAGACGTTTTGGGTGGGTACCTAATTTTCCCAAAGAGGGTACCCACCCAAAACAACACCCCCGCCCTAAACAAGGCGGGGGTTGAAACGTTCCCTTTTACTTTTGCCTGCACTTTATTAGGTGCAGCATATTTATTTTTTCTCCAACAACTTGAAGAACTGATCCAGTTGAGGCAGGATAATGATCCGGGTCCGGCGGTTCAGTGCCCTGTCCTCGGGTGTGTCATTGGAGGCTACATTCACGTACTCACTTTTTCCCGCTGCGGTAATCTTGGCAGGATCCAATCCATACTGATTCTGGAGGATTCGTACAACGGAAGTCGACCTTTTAACACTCAGGTCCCAGTTATCCAGCAATACCCCCCTGTGGTAAGGTACATTGTCGGTGTGACCTTCTACCATAAACTCCACATCTGGCTGGGCTTTGAGCACCTGCGCCACTTTACCCAACACTTCTTTCGCTTTGGCTGTTACGTCGTAGCTGCCGCTGGTAAACAGCATCTTGTCCGAGATATCGATATAGACAACACCTTTATCCACCTTGATATTGATGTCAGTGTCGTTGATGTCTCCAATGGCGCCTTTGAGGTTCATGACCAGCGTCATATTGAGGGAGTCTTTCTGGGCCATGGCCTGTTGCAGGCTCTGGATATAGGCATCTTTAGCACCTATATTATCCAGGGACTTCTTAATGCTTTCCGCTTGGGAAGAAGTAATCACCGACAGGTTTTCGAGTTGTTTCAAAGCCTGGGTATTGTTTTCTTTCAGATAAGCGATTTGCTGGTTGAGCTTATCAATATCTGACTGGTCTTTGGATACCTGATCCTGACAATCTGCATTCTTGTCGTTGCAGGTTTTTAAATCTCCCTGAAGAGACGTATAATTCTTGTTTAAGTCTGCATACTGTGCCTGCAAGGTTTTAAACTTTTTGCTGCTTACACAGGAAACCATCATCAACGGAACAAGACCAAGGCAAGCCACTCTTGAAATATTCATATATCTAGCATTTAGTGTAAAATTGGGGTGCCCGTCTTAAGCCGGGCTTAAATCCGGGTTAAAATTGGATTAGAAACGAAGTTTTAACATTTTAATGAACCGTGGCCTGGCCGCTAATTTACAGCGGTCTTAATGACCCGCAGCCGGTAATTCTATGGTAAACGTTGTTCCGTTTCCATAAACCGACTCTGCAAGGATTGTGCCTTTATGTAATTTTAAGATCCTGGACGCCAAGGACAAACCTAGCCCAAACCCTGGCGTGGCGTGGGTGTCGGCGGCTCTGAAAAAGGGCTGAAAAATTTTTTCCACATCCTTTTCTTTCATGCCTTTTCCCTTGTCACTAACGGTAATGGTGATCCTGGTGGGCGATACCTTCAGGCTCACTAAGGCGTGGTGATCACCCGAGTATTTGCAGGCATTGACGACAATGTTTTTGATGGCCATGAAAAGTAAATCTTCATTACCGAAAACGAGTAAAGCGTCCACCTGTTCAGGAAGCTGGTCAAAATCCAAGGTAACGGTATAGGCAGGATCTACCTTAGTCATCTGGCTGGGCAGACTTAAGAGTACTTCGTCAATGC